>JAFZMO010000104.1 GCA_017551165.1 Lachnospiraceae bacterium | reverse complement strand
CTTGCAAAGAAGTGGAACTACGACGGACAGTGCAGCCCGTTCCAGGCACAGATCATCAGCGATCTGATCAAGAGCGGCAAGGCCCCTGCGCAGAAGATTATCATCAACGAGGAAAAAGGTTTTGACGCAAAAACCATTACTCAGAGCGATATTGACACTTACGGTTTAGGTGATTAAATCATAATCTGACGAATAGCGCAGCTGAGCTGATCAAAGCAGTTTGGCTGCGCTTTTTTCAGGAGAGGTGTTTACTTCGTTCCCTATGGAGGTTTTTGGTATGCAGGAAGAATGCTTACTGACGATGCGCGGCATCGATAAGCGGTTTCCCGGAGTCCATGCGTTGAACGGCGTTGATTTTACGCTGCGGGAGGGTGAGATCCACGCGCTTATGGGCGAGAACGGCGCCGGCAAATCCACGCTGATCAAGGTGCTGACAGGCGTGTACCAGATGGACGGCGGCGAGATCAGAGTCGACGGAAAGAAGATTGTCATCCACTCTCCGCAGGACGCGCAGGACCACGGCATCAGCACGGTATATCAGGAGATCACGCTGTGCCCGAATCTCACCGTTGCGGAAAATATGTTCATCGGCAGAGCGGGCGGTCCGTGGGTCCGCCGCAAGGCAAATGAAAAGCGCGCCGACGAGATCCTCGTGAAACTCGGGATTCCCGCGAGAAGCACGCAGCAGCTCGGCGACTGCTCGCTGGCGGTTCAGCAGATGGTTGCCATCGCGCGCGCGGTGGATATGAAATGCAAGGTTTTGATTCTGGACGAGCCCACGTCTTCCTTGGATGACAAGGAAGTGCAAATGCTCTTCAGTCTCATGAGAGACTTAAAGAGCAGGGGCGTGGGAATCATATTCGTCACACATTTTCTGGAGCAGGTCTACGAGGTCAGCGACCGGATCACGGTGCTTCGAAACGGCGAGCTCGTGGGCGAGTATCTGACGGAGGATCTTCCGCAGGTGCAGCTGGTCTCCAAAATGATCGGCAAGGAGCTCGAGGAGCTCAGCAGCCTCGGTGAAGCGGAAGAGAAAACTGACAAGAATGCGGAAGTATTTTACGAGGCGGAAGGCCTTTCGAGCAGCGATGCGATGCCCTTTGATTTTTCGGTGAGAAAGGGCGAAGTTAACGGCTTCACGGGACTTTTAGGGTCCGGCAGAAGCGAGAGTGTCAGGGCAATATTCGGTGCCGACAAAGTGAACGGCGGCACTGTGAAGATAAAGGGCAAACCTGCTAAGATCACGCGCCCGATCGATGCGATGAAGCACGGCATCGGGTATCTTGCGGAGGACCGCAAGCGCGACGGCATCATCGCGGAGCTTTCGGTTCGAGAGAACATCATCCTGGCGCTGCAGGTGATGAACGGAATGTTCCGTCCGATCAGCCGCAGCGAGTCGGAGGCGTTCGCGGACGAGTACATCAAGGTTTTGAACATCAAGACCGCAAGCCGCGAGACGCCGGTCGGGTCCCTGAGCGGCGGAAACCAGCAGAAGGTCATTCTGGCACGGTGGCTTCTCACGCATCCCGACTATCTGATCCTGGACGAGCCGACCCGAGGCATCGACGTCGGTACCAAACTTGAGATTCAGAAGCTTGTGCTTAAATTGGCTGAGGAAGGCGTGAGCGTCACATTCATCTCTTCGGAGGTGGAGGAGATGCTCCGCACCTGCAGCCGGCTGATCGTCATGCGCGACAGACACATCGTGGGTGAGCTCACGGGCAGCGACCTGAATCAGACGAAGGTTATGAAGACGATTGCGGGAGGTGAGGCACAGTGAAAGAGAAGATAAAAGCATTTTTTGCGGCCTTCCTGCGCCTGTGCAAGAGGTGCGGCGCCTTCCTCGGAAGGGCGTGCAAGAACCTCATGGACGGCGGTATGGCGATCCCGATCATCGCGCTTTTGCTGCTTGTTCTGTTCAACCTGATCCGCGATCCCGGGTTCTTCGGAATCGGAATTCAGCACAACAATGACGGCAACGTGGTGCTTGCCGGCAACGTCATCAGTATCATCAACGGCGCGAGCGAGCTTGCGATCCTCGCGATGGGAATGACGCTTGTCACGGCGGCCTGCGGCGGGCAGGATATCAGTGTCGGCGCCGCTGCGGCGATCGCGGGAAGTGCCTTCGTGAAGGTGCTGAAGGCGTCCTCGTCGATCACGGGCGGAACGGTGGCCCTGGCGTTTTTGTGCGCATGCATCGTGGCAATGATCTTCGCGGCCTTCAACGGCACGCTCGTTGCGGTGTTCAAGATCCAGCCGATGATCGCGACGCTCATTCTGTACACCTGCGGCCGTTCGATCGCATACTGGATCAACGGCGGCGCGACCCCCACGGTATCCAGCCCGATCATCTCGGGAATCGGAAGATTTATCCCCGGCATACCCGTGCCGACTCCGGTTATTATCGTGGCGATCATGACGATTTTGTTCGGCCTTCTCTTCCGTTTCACGTCGCTTCGGCTGTTCACGCAGTCCGTGGGTGTCAACGGAAGCGCGGCGAGACTGAACGGTATCAACTCCACATTTATTAAATTACTGAGCTTTATCATCCTCGGTGTGTGCGTGTCGGTGGCTGGCTGCATCGGCGTTTCCCGCCTCGGATTGATCAACCATGAGACGCTTCTGGTCGACATCGAAATGGACACCATTCTCGCGGTTGCCATCGGCGGCAACAGCCTCGGCGGCGGTCGGTTCCGCATCAGCGGCAGTATCATCGGTGCGTATGTCATCCAGATGCTGACGATCACGCTGTACGCGATGAAGGTTTCGTCCACGGACGTGAAGGCATACAAGGCGATCGTGATCATCCTTCTGGTTGTCATCGGCTCGCCGGTTGTTAAAGAGAAATTCGGCAAATTCATGACGCGCCTTGTTCATGGGAGAAAGCGAGTATCGGCGAAAGGAGCGGAAGAATGATGAAGACTTCATTTTTCAAGAGAAAAGAACCTCTCACCGATACTCAGCTCCTCATGACGATCTCGATCTGCATTTTCATCGTCATGTATGTGCTTGCGATCACACTGCTCGGCGGAGGTTTCCTGCGCGTAAAACAGATTTTTGACATGCTCAACGATAACGCCAGCCTGATCATCGTGGCCTGCGGACTCACGATCGTCATGATCGGCGGCGGAATCGACATCAGCGTCGGTGCGGTGACATCGCTTGTCGTCATGAGCTGCGTATTGTACTTAAACGACGGCGGCAACATATTCGTGTCCGTCCTGCTCGCCTTAGGCATCGGCCTTGCGTTCGGCGTGGTGCACGGCTTCCTGATCAGCTATCTGGAGATTCAGCCGTTCATCGTAACGCTCGCGGGCATGTTCTTCGCAAGAGGAATGACCACCATTTTGTCGGTCAATCCGCAGAAGGTGAACCATGAGGCATTTGCCGAGCTTCGCAACGCGAAGATTGAGATTTCCTGGCTCGGATATACGGCCAAAAACGGAAATACGATGCCGGCCAAGATCGAGATCGGCGTCGTGATCGCGATCGTATGCGTGATCCTTGCACTGATTCTCCTCAAGTATCTGCGCCTCGGCCGCGGATTTTACGCGGTCGGAGGTAATCAGAGAAGTGCGCTCATGCTCGGCATCAACGTGAAGAGAACGCGTTTCCTGAGCTACGTTCTCAGCGGCCTTCTGAGCGGCATCTCGGGCTACGTGTTCCTGATGCACACGGGCGCGGGCAACGCGACCAATGCGGACGGAATGGAGATGAACGCGATCGCTGCGGCCATCATCGGCGGAACGCTTCTGACGGGCGGCGTCGGAACCGTGGTCGGATCGTTCTTCGGTGTTCTGATCCTCACGACGATCAAGAAGATCGTTGTCACCAGCGGCCTCAACGCCCCTTGGTGGCAGAGCATCACCACCGGCGGAATGCTGTGCTTCTTCATTTTGCTCCAGAGCGTGGTGCTCAGCAGACGTGCCAAAAAGAAAAAGACATAGATGAACGAAAAATGAACCCGGCTTTCCTTTCGAAAGCCGGGTCGTTTTTTGTATTCGGAAAATGATTTAAAGCCCCGAGGCGGGGTTAAAGCCGAAGATCGCGCAGGCGAGGATGTCGAGGCCGTAGAGGCAGCATAGAACGATCGCAACGATGCGCCGCGGCTTCGGCTTCAGACGGCGCGCGATCCCCGTTGCGGCGGGCGCAAAGAGGAACATGCCAAGCAGGCTGAACACGCCGAATGCGAGCGAGGTCATCAGCGAGATTCGCCCGTTCAGATTGAGAAAGTCCTCCGAGTAGTCCCAATAGACGACGCCGAGACCGTACTCGAGCACCACGCTTGTGAGATACTCAAACGCTGTGGAAATGAGGATGCCGTAGAAAAATACGAGTGGCTTGCTGCGGCGGAAGCGCCACAGAAGCAGGATCACGAGGATTCCGCCGTAGCCGTAGATCGGGACCCACGGGCCGTATTTGGTGCCGCGGTTGACCAGGACGTGGTCGCGGATCAGGTAGAGCGAGCACTCCCAGATCCAGCCGGCGATGGCGAAGAAGAAAAAGATGTAAATGAACTCGAGAAAAGAGTAGGCCCCTTTTTTGTCCGGATCCATTTTATTTTCCTCCCTTCCACAAGAAAAACCGCCGCGGCCTTATGGACTGCGGCGGCTGATAGTCATTATAGCACGGGAAGGAGGGCGTTTCAACCAACCCGCTTCAAGTCTTCGAGGGAAATCGGAACAACCACCTCTTTGCCGGATTCCTTGCGATAATGAAGCCTGGTATCATATTTTTATTCGAGCGGAATTTTCAGCGCAATAAAGGGCATCACGCGCCGAAATATGCACGGAAAATGCTTTACAACATCAGCGCTGCAGTGTTTAGCCGAGAACAACCTTCTTGAAGTTCTTCTTGCCGCGCTTAACTACAAGGCCTGCGGCAATCTGCTCCTTCGTGTAGGTCGCGCGGAAGTCGGTGACTTTCTCGCCGTCCACTAAAACGCCGCCCTGCTCGATGTTGCGGCGAGCCTCAGAACGGGTCGGTGCGAGACCTGCTGCTACGAGGATCGATACGAGGTCGATCGAGCCGTCGGTAAATGCATCCTCACCGATGGGAGCCTCGGGAGCCTCCTCTGCGTTGCCGGCACCGAAGAGAGCGCGTGCTGCAGCCTGTGCCTTCGCAGCTTCCTCCTCGCCGTGAACGAGCTTCGTGAGCTCGAACGCAAGAATCTCTTTCGCCTCGTTCAGTTTGCTGCCCTCCCAGTCGGACATCGCGTCGATCTGCTCGATCGGCAGGAACGTGAGCATGCGGATGCACTTGAGAACGTCCGCGTCCGCCACGTTTCTCCAGTACTGGTAGAACTCGTACGGCGAAGTCTTCTCGGGATCCAGCCACACGGCACCCTTCTCGGTCTTGCCCATCTTCTTACCCTCGGAGTTGAGAAGAAGCGTGATGGTCATCGCGGAAGCATCCTTGCCGAGCTTGCGGCGGATGAGCTCTGTGCCGCCGAGCATGTTGCTCCACTGGTCGTCGCCGCCGAACTGAAGGTTGCAGCCGTAATCCTGGAAGAGCTTGTAGAAGTCGTAGCTCTGCATGATCATGTAGTTGAATTCAAGGAACGTGAGACCGCGTTCCATGCGCTGCTTGTAGCACTCGGCCGTCAGCATGCGGTTGACCGAAAAATGAGGGCCGACTTCGCGGAGAAGCTCAACGTAGTTGAGGTCCAGAAGCCAGTCTGCATTGTTGACGATCAATGCCTTGCCGTCCGAAAAATCGATGAATCTTGCCATCTGCTTTTTGAAGCATTCGATGTTGTGCGCAATCTGCTCCTTCGTGAGCATTTTCCGCATGTCGGTCTTGCCCGAGGGGTCGCCGATCATGCCGGTGCCGCCGCCCAGCAGGGCGATGGGCTTGTTGCCCGCCATCTGCAGACGCTTCATCAGGCACAGTGCCATGAAGTGTCCTACATGAAGGCTGTCCGCGGTGGGATCGAAGCCGATGTAAAAGGTGGCTTTTCCCTCGTTGACCAGGTTGCGGACCACTTCCTCGTCGGTGACCTGAGCGATCAGGCCGCGGGCTTTGAGTTCTTCGTAGATTTGCATTGTTTTGTCCTCCTAAATCAAAAATCGCGCCACTGTCCTATCGAAAAGGACGAGGGCGCGCTCGTGTTACCACCTTTCTTCGTCGCGGGCTCACACCCGTGACCTTTGTGAGTATCGCGGCAGGTCGGAAACCTCCGGTAATACTCTGCCGTGTAACGGCGGCAGGCCGTCGCAGCCTATTTGACCGGCCGGACGCGGATGACCCGCTGTGCCGTCGTTCGGTGCGATGCTCCGGGATGTATTCCTGTGTGCCTTCCCTGCGCCTCTCATCAACCGGCAGCTTTCTGTAGGTTCCGCGAAACAGTACTCGTTCCCTTCCTTGCATTTTGTTTTTGTGCGTTCTTTATACCACAGGATTCGACGCTTGTCAATGGAAAAGCAAGCATTTTCCGTTGTGTTTTGCGCAAAATCTTGGTATACTGTTTTTGTGTTGCGGAACCTTCTGAGGAACCGCTGTACACCAATGTAAAGAGGCGGGAGCGGACTATGATAGACAGAGAGAAAACCGAGCAGGAGGCGTACGAGCGGGGCATTGACCTCGACGAGATGCTCTCCCAGGCGTCTTCCGGAAAGAAGACGAGAGGCCTGCTCGAGGCAGAAGTCGACAGACTTGCGGAACAGAATAAGAGATTGCGGTCGCATCGGCGGCTGTGGATGATTTTGACGTGGGTGATGGCAGCGGCGGCGTTTGTGCTGTGCGTGTTGTTCTGGAAGGAGCAAAACAGCGGGGCAGGCGGCAATGCGAAGCCGACCGGCGCGGCGGAGAAGAAGGGAACGTACCGCGTTTGCGCCGATCCTGAGGCGAAGATCCGCGAGTACAACGACAAGGGAGGCAAATACACCGCTTCCCTCCGGACGCTTCTCGACACCGAGTATGTGGCATTTTCCTACGGCGGGCTGAACAACCCCGAGTTTGTGCTTCTGTACCGCAACGAGTATCCTTCGGCGGAGGCAGCTGCGGAGGGCGCGCTCAGCGCATGGATGGAGACGACGCAGATCATCGATTTCCGCGTTCCGTACACGCTGGCCGACAACTGGGAAAATCTTACGCCCGAGCCGGTCATCATGGCGGGCACCAAATATGTTTTGTTCGTACACACGCAGCGCGACATCCCGAGAAGCGTGGTTGTACTTGAGCCGGGGAAAATGAACGTCGGCAAGGAGCAGGATTGCTTTGAGGCGGTCCGCAACTGGTTTACGCTCGCGACTGCAAAGGACATTGCGCCGCAGTCGAGCGACACGGACCCGACGGCGACACCGGTTCAGCCGCGCGAGGACGTCATCGTCCTCACGACAGGACACGGCGCAAAATACTCGTTCTCAGCTTCCGAGGACGTGCTTGCGAAGGTTCGCGAGAGCGGCAGCAACGCACTCTCGTACGGGGAGCATTACACGTGGGAGATCACGGACGACGGCATCAAGATCACGTCGCTTCTCTACGTGAAGGAGGGCGAGTACTACGGCATGGTGACGGCGGTGCTTCAGCCTGTCCAGGGAACGCTCCGCGTGGCCAACGCGAATGTCGGCGCGTACGTCAGCTATAATTTTGACGACATGAATTTCGACGGCGTGAACACGCCTGCGATCGATTTTATACCGAACCCTGTCGTTCTTTCTAACGGCACCGGCGAGCAGCTGTATCTTCCGGAGTACAAGCGTGTTGCCAAGCACACTTACAATTTCGACGAGGAGCACTATTGGCAGGACGAGAAGGGCTTCCGCTACGTCAAGGACGACGAGGGCAACATCATTTCCCGCATGGGAATCGATGTCTCGAAGCACAAGGGCGAGATCAACTGGAAGAAGGTTGCGGATTACGGCATCACATTTGCCATCGTGCGCGTAGGCTTCCGCGGACCGGGCGAGGGTACGCTCGAGCCGGATGAATATGCTAAGGCCAATATCGAGGGCGCGCTTGCCAACAAGCTCGACGTCGGCGTGTATTTCTACTCGCAGGCGATCACGGTGGAGGAGGCGATCGCCGAGGCCGATTACGTCCTGAATATCGTGAAGGACTACGACATCAACTGGCCGATCGTATTTGACACCGAGTACTATGAGCGCAAAGGCGCGCGCGGAAACACGACGAGCCGCGAGGAGCGCACCGCTGTCGCAAAGGCATTCCTCGACCATATCACGGAGGCAGGCTACAAGGCGATGCTCTACTCGAGCACACGCTGGTCCATTCTCAATGTCAACCGCGACGAGCTTGCAGATTATCCGTTCTGGTTTGCATATTACGGCGACACCGTTTCGTACCGCTACGATTTCAACATCTGGCAGTACTCGAGCACGGGCACCGTGCCCGGCGTAAACGGCGACTGCGACATGGATATTCTGCTGAAGCCGTGGGATTGATGTTTTTAACATTGGGGTAGTGGGTTTTGTAAATGATTAGGGGTTGCTTATGGAAAACGAAGGTGAAAGCAAAAACGAAAGTAGGTTAGTACGACTCCAGAGATGGGTAGCAATTGCCGAAATACTGGCAGTGTGTTTGATAACTGTTTGTATTATCGTGTGCCTAATTGTGTTCAATTATAATCTTACTTACACTGTAACTGATCTTACTGAAGAGGATGCTGTTAAAACAGAGCTTCTGAGCGTAGGATTAGCGATTATTGCTTTGGCAGTAGCTGTATGGAGTGGATTGAACATTGTAAATGCAATTGATAGACAGACAATCAATAAGTATTTAAAAGGTACCGACTTAGAAGTAACTAGATTGAATGGACGGTTGAAGGAAATTGATGATTCACTGGGAGGTTTTTCAGGTGAGATAGCGAGCTGGAAAAATCAGGCAAATGAACAGAAAGAGTGGATTGAAATTCTATCAAAAAAACCGGCATTTGAGTTGTTCCTAAGGGAATTATATGGTAAGGCTGAGGATGGTGCGGAGTTCTTTTATACAGAACTTTCAAAGCTTATTGGAGATAAAGAAGTGGGAAGTGATATTTGTGAGCCACTTTTGATAATCGAACAGCACCATAAGTTTATTACTTCCCGCCATCGAGGAGATGGAAGACAAGACAGTATGTTGGTCCAAGAGGCGGAAGAAGAGATTGATATAATCAAGAAAACAAAGGAGAAGCTGGAAAGGAACAAAAGGAAGGAAGGCGCAAAAGAGAACCTTTGGTTGATGATAGAGTTATACTTAATATCTCGAGAGGCTTTTTCCTACTTCTTCATCGGGTATGCTAGAGGCCATAAAGATGAAGACAAGCATAAAAGCATAAAGGATCTGACACAGGCAGCAGGTTTGTTCGAAAAGGTAATTGTTGTTGCGGACAAACTGGACCATAAGGTCAAAGAGAGTGAAAAATACAAGCGTTTTGAGTTTACAGCGAAGCATAGTCAGGGAGAAGTACTTAGTCGTCAAGTTTATCTTTACGGGAAATTAGCTGAGAATAATGCGACTACGCGTAATGATGAGTCGACAAGAAAAAAGGCGTTAAGTCTAGGAAAGAAAGCAATAACCATTTTTGAAGAGGCGGTAAAGGAAAATGCTCCGTTAGTTGGGAACCTTGAAAAGGCTTATCGTAATTATGGGTGTGCATATGAGAGAATCGGAAGGTTTCATTCAACGATCCTTTTTGATGGTAAGTGCAGCCTTGAGAAGGTAAGTGATGAAAAGCGAAAGAAATACTACCCTAAAATCATGAATTCTTATGATTTAGCAAAGGAACAGTATAGGGAAGCGTTGAGAATATCAATGGAAGATGATAGAACACCAAGGGGACAGGTGAGGAACTCGTATCATGTTAGACTGTCTTGGTATGATCAACATCTTCAGCTGTTGTGCGGACGCGCACCGCTTTGTTTGGATGCTCATGTAAAAAAGCGATATGATAACGAGTGGAGAAAAGCTTTTGGCCGATGTGTTGACGAGCAAGAAATAAGTGAAAAAATGAAAAAGGCAATCGAAGAGTTTAACGCATTAGCAGAGGCTTCGGTGAAAGATTTTCCGCAAGAGCGATTTCATTATGGAATGTTGATGAGTGCACGTATATGGGATGTGACGTACAAGGCGCTTTCTTTGAAAGAAGAAGAGACACAAGAAGGAATAAGCAGTGTTTGTAAAGTCATGAACGTTTATAACGCACTGGGATTTTCATCGCTGAATGACAATGTGTATAAGGCAACTATTGCATGGGTGAATGCAAGATGCAAGAGTTAGTAAAGTTTGTAATTAAAAAGTGGCAGCGAATTTTCGCTGCCACTTTTTCTCGTGTTGAATATTAACCCAAAACAACAATAACTTCGTGAACGCCTGCCGGGAGAACCGGGATGACGTTGCCGTCTACAGCCTTGCCGTCCACAACAAGGGAAGCAACACCCTTGCATACGTGGTTCGGATTCTTGACCGTGATGTTGTAGGTTGCGCCGCGGTACTGTCTCACTGCGGTGAAGCCGTCCCACTCAGCCGGGATCGAAGGATCAACCTTCAGGCCGTCGAAGTCAGGCATGATGCCGAGGATGTACTGCGAGATGGCTACCATGTTCCATGCCGCGGTACCGGTCAGCCAGGAGTTCTTGCCCTGACCGAAGTTCTTGCCGGGACGTCCGATGTCGGAACCGGCATCCTTGCCGCCGATCATCTGTCCGTAAACGTACGGCTCGGTCTTGTGGATATCACTGGTCTCCTCGGTAAATGCAGGAGCAATCTCGGAGTAGTACTTGAACGCGAGGTCACCCTGTCCCGCATAAGCGGCAGCACAGATGATCCATGCGTTGTTGTGCGTGAAGATACCTGCATTTTCCTTATAGCCGCCCGGATAGGTGGAAATCTCACCGTACTGGATGTAGTACTTGGAATATGCGGGGTTGTTCAGTACAAGACCGAACTTCGTGTTGAGTCTCTCGTCGATCGCTGCGAGCGTCTTGAGGTCGGTGCCCTGCTCCTTGCCGACGTCGGACATGATCGCGAAGCCCTGAGGCTCGATGAAGATCTTGCCTTCCTCGCACTCCTTGGAGCCCATCTTCTCGCCGTTTGCGTCGTATGCGCGAAGGAACCAGTCGCCGTCCCATGCGGACTCCATGATAGCTTTCTTCATCGCATCGATCGCATCCTGAGCAGCCCTGGCTTCATCGTCCCTGCCGAGATGCTTGAGGATTGCAACATAGTTCGGACCGGTGTAAGTGAAGAGCGTGGCAACCATGACGGACTCGGCAACCTTGGAGTAGCCGCCCTCTGCCTTGAACTT
>JAFZMO010000103.1 GCA_017551165.1 Lachnospiraceae bacterium | reverse complement strand
CAAGGCGGCGCGTCTCCCCGTGAAAACCAACGAGGACAAATACTACCTCGGGCAGGTGCACTACTATCAGAAGAATTACACGTCCGCGAAGATCGAGATGGAGTATGCGCTCGACATGGGCTATGTCGAGGCGGACTATTTTCTGGGAGAGATCGAGCTGGCGGACAAGCAGTATGAGGCGGCGCTCGAGCATTTTGAGAACTATCGGAGACACAGCGCGGTGGAATCGCCGACGGTGTGTAACCAGGAGGCCGTGTGCTACCTGCAGCTGTTTGAGTTTGACAAGGCACAGCAGATGCTGGACATCGGGCTCGGCGTTCCGGGATCGACCGCAAGGCGTCAGCTGCTGCGCAACCAGGTCGCGCTCTACGAGGAACAGAACATGCTCTCCAAGGCGTATGAGACGCTTGCGGAGTACATCGTGAACTACCCCGATGACATCGATGCGACCAACGAATACAAGTTTTTGAAGAAGCGTCTCGGTCTGTCGCAGTAGGCGGCGGAAGAGACGGACACGTGTGGCGGAAGGAAGAAGTATGTACGAAACCGGAGAAAAACTGGAGAGAGTGGTTCTGGTGGCGGTCGCATCGGAGGAAGACGGCGCGGACCGTGTCGAGGAGTCGCTCGATGAGCTCGCGGAGCTGGTGAAGACCGCGGGCGCTCTTGTCGTGGGCAGACTGGTGCAGAACCGCGAGTCGGCACACCCCGGGACGTACGTCGGCAAGGGCAAGATCGCAGAGCTTGCGGAGCTCCTTGCAGCCACGGAGGCGGACGGCATCGTCACGGACGACGAGCTGTCGCCCGTACAGATGAAAAATCTCGAGGATGCGCTTGACTGCAACGTGATGGACCGCACGATGGTGATCCTCGATATCTTTGCCCAGCACGCGATGACGGGCGAGGGCAAGCTGCAGGTCGAACTGGCGCAGCTTCGGTACCGCTCGTCCCGACTGGTCGGCATGGGCCGCGCGATGTCCCGTCTGGGCGGCGGCATCGGCACGAGAGGTCCCGGCGAGAAGAAGCTCGAGGTGGACCGCCGCACGATCCGCAATCGGATCGGACAGTTGAACAGCGAGCTCAAGGAAGTGCAGAAGAACCGCGATGTGCGCCGCTTGCAGCGCAGCCGCTCGGCGATCCCCGTGGTCGCCATCGTCGGCTACAACAACGCCGGCAAATCGACGCTTTTAAACCGCCTGACTGACGCGGGCGTTCTCTCGAAGGACGCTCTGTTTGCAACGCTCGACCCGACGACGCGCAACTTCAAGCTGCCGAACGGGCAGGAGATTCTGCTCACGGACACCGTCGGGTTTATCCGCAAGCTACCGCACCACCTGATCGAGGCGTTCCGCTCGACGCTCGAGGAGGCGCGCTACTCCGATCTGATCCTGCACGTTGTCGATGCGTCCAACCCGAATGCGGACACGCAGATGGAGGTCGTCTACGACACGCTGCGGAAGCTGGAGATCGGCGACCGCAAGGTGATCACCGCGATGAACAAGCAGGACCTTGTGACCGAGGCGGTGTGGAAGGACATGCAGGCCGAGCGCACGGTGCGCATCTCGGCGAAGACCGGCGACGGGATCCCCGAGCTGCTCGATGCGATCTCGGAGGTGCTGCTCGAGGGCAAGGTGTACATTGAGCGCGTCTACGGCTACGACGAGGTGTCCAAGCTGCAGGGGATCCGCAAGTACGGACAGCTGCTCTCGGAGGAGTATGTCGCGGAGGGGATCGCGGTCAAGGCGTATGTGCCCCGCGAGAGAAGAGACCTTCTGTGAGAAGAGTTGTGGTGTGATTGTGGTGCGACTTGTGGTGGGTTGCGGTCATTTTCCGACGGATAATGGGCCCGAATCGCCCGCAGGGAACCCTGCTTTCGGCAAACTGCCGAAAATTGTTAACTTTGAGACCGCATGGTGATAGAGACGAAGAAGCCCGAAAGCCTTAACGGACGGGCTTTTTTCATGTTTTCAAGGGCTTTTTGGGAATTCGTGACGATTTGTGCAATTGCGACAAAACCACAATATATAGTGTGCCTTTTCACAGAAAATTCAATATTTTGTTGACATGCTCGGTCGGGCTGTGCTATTATGTAGACAATCGCCCGCGGGGCATCGAACAGAGGGAAATACCAGAAAAGGAGAGTGGAGAGTTATGATCCAGGTAGCAAAACGTAACGGGGAATTGAAAGAATTCGACCTTCACAAGATTGAAGCCGCGATCGAAAAAGCTTTCAAGGCAACGAACAAGGAGTATACCTCCGACATCATCACGCTGCTGTCGCTTCGCGTGACGGCACAGTTCCAGGCTAAGGTGGACAACGGTATTGTCGGAGTTGAAGATATACAGGACAGTGTGGAGCACGTGCTGGAGCAGACCGGTTACACCGATGTTGCGAAGGCATACATTCTGTACCGTCAGCAGCGCGAGAAGCTGCGTGAGATGAAGTCGACGATCCTCGACTACAAGAAGATCGTGAACAGCTATGTGCATGAGGAAGACTGGCGCGTGAAGGAGAACTCCACCGTCACGTATTCCGTCGGCGGTCTGATCCTCCACAACTCCGGATCGATCACGGCCAACTACTGGCTCTCCGAAATCTACGATCCCGAGATCCGCGATGCGCACAAGAACGGTGACATCCACATCCATGACCTGTCCATGCTGACCGGTTACTGCGCAGGATGGTCCCTGAAGCAGCTGATCCAGGAGGGCTTAGGCGGTATCCCCGGCAAGATCACGTCCTCCCCGGCCAAGCATCTCTCGACGCTCATGAACCAGATGGTGAACTTCCTCGGTATCATGCAGAACGAGTGGGCAGGCGCACAGGCATTTTCCTCGTTCGACACGTATCTTGCACCGTTCGTCAAGATCGACAACCTTTCCTACAAGGAAGTGAAGCAGTGCATCCAGAGCTTCGTTTACGGCGTGAACACGCCGAGCCGCTGGGGTACGCAGGCACCGTTCTCGAACATCACGCTCGACTGGACGGTTCCGGCCGACATGGCTGAGCTTCCCTGCCTGGTAGGCGGCGAAGAGCTTGACTTCTGCTACAAGGACTGCAAGAAAGAGATGGATATGGTCAACAAGGCGTTCATCGAGACCATGGTCGAGGGTGACGCAAACGGCCGCGGCTTCCAGTATCCGATCCCGACCTACTCGATCACCAAGGATTTCGACTGGTCCGATACGGAAAATAACCGCCTTCTCTTCGAGATGACCGCGAAGTACGGCACGCCTTACTTCAGCAACTACATCAACAGCGATATGCAGCCGAGCGACGTTCGTTCGATGTGCTGCCGCCTGCGCCTTGACCTCCGTGAGCTTCGCAAGAAGACCGGCGGATACTTCGGCTCCGGCGAGAGCACCGGAAGTATCGGCGTTGTGACGATCAACATGCCCCGCATCGCATACCTTGCCAATGACGAGGCAGACTTCTTCAAGAGACTGGACCGCATGATGGACGTAGCGGCTCGCTCCCTGAAGGTGAAGAGAACCGTCATCACCAAGCTCCTCAACGAAGGCCTGTATCCTTACACGAAGAGATACCTCGGCACGTTCGACAACCATTTCTCGACGATCGGTCTTCTCGGTATGAACGAGGCCGGCCTCAACGCGAAGTGGATCGGCAAGGACATGACGACGACGGAGACGCAGGAGTTCACGAAGCGCGTGCTCAATCACATGCGCGAGCGCCTCAGTGATTACCAGGAGATGTACGGAGATCTGTACAACCTCGAGGCAACGCCGGCTGAGTCCACCTCCTATCGTCTTGCTATGCATGACCGCAAGCATTATCCGGACATCATCACGGCAGGTGCACCGGGCGAGACGCCGTACTACACGAACAGCTCTCACCTTCCGGTTGGCTACACCGAGGATGTGTTCACCGCACTGGATATCCAGGATAAGCTGCAGACGCTGTACACCTCCGGAACCGTGTTCCACTGCTTCCTCGGCGAGAAGTTGCCGGATTGGCAGGCAGCCGCGAAGCTGGTTCGCACGATCGCGGAGAACTACGAGCTTCCTTACTACACGATGTCCCCGACGTACTCGGTATGCTCCGAGCACGGCTATCTGACCGGCGAAGTGAAGACCTGCCCGCACTGCGGCAAGCCTACGGAGGTTTACTCCCGTATCACCGGTTACTATCGTCCGGTTCAGAACTGGAACCAGGGCAAGTTGCAGGAGTACGCAGATCGTCTTGAGTACGATGTGTCCGGCGTGATCGGCCAGAAGAACTGCGATTGCGGTAACTACGGTTACAAGGTAGATGTAAGTTCTACTGCAGTAGAAGAGCCTGCTGAGAACACCGCTGATGCAGCGGTTGAGGCAGCGGCAGTCATCGCCGAGGCGGCGATCGCGGACGCGGCAGCCAACGACGAGGCGGCAAAGGATTTTGCGGAGGGCGATACGGTCGTAACCGACAGCAAGGGACAGCTTCTTCTGTTCACAACGCAGAAGTGCCCGAACTGTAAGCTCGCGAAGGAGTTCCTCGACGGCGTTGACTACACGGTGGTCGATGCAGAGGAGAACAGCGACCTCGCGATGAAGTACGGTATTATGCAGGCACCGACGCTGGTTGTCCTGGACAATGACAAGGTGGAGAAGTACGCGAACGCGTCCAACATCCGCCGCTATGTCAACGAGCTCGGCAAATAATCCGGTCATTTTCGGAATGTGACAGACAAAAACAATCATGCCGGTCGGGTGAGCCCGGCCGGCATTGTTCATATCGGAGGAGGGGACAGCTATGAGTTATGCGGATGATGTGTTTATCAAAATGTGTCGCGACATCATCGACAACGGTACGGACACGCGCGGCGAGAAGGTTCGCCCTCACTGGGAGGACGGGGCGCCGGCATACACGATCAAGCGCTTCGGCGTGGTGAACCGCTATGATCTTTCCAAGGAATTTCCCGCGCTGACGATCCGCAAGACGCCGGTCAAATCGGCGACGGAGGAGCTTCTGTGGATCTGGCAGAAGAAGAGCAACAACATCAACGACTTCGGACTTCACATCTGGGATTCATGGGCGGACGCGGACGGCTCGATCGGCAAGGCGTACGGCTACCAGCTGGGTGTGAAGCACCAGTACAAGGAGGGCATGTTCGACCAGGTGGACCGCGTGATCTACGACCTGAAAAACACGCCGTTCAGCCGCCGGATCATGACCAACATCTACGTGCATCAGGACCTGCACGAGATGAACCTCTACCCGTGCGCATACAGCATGACATTTAACGTGACGGCGCCGAAGGACGGCGGCAAGCTCGTCCTCAACACGATCCTAAATCAGCGCTCCAACGACGTTCTTGCGGCAAATGCGTGGAACGTCTGCCAGTACGCAGTCCTCACGCACATGATCGCGCAGGTGTGCGACATGCAGGTCGGTGAGTTCGTCCACGTGATCGCGGACGCGCACATTTACGACCGCCATGTGGAGCTGGTCGAGGACCTTCTCAAGCAGCCCACGTTCCCGGCACCGAAGTTCTGGCTCAACCCGGAGATCAAAGATTTCTACGAGTTCACCAAGAACGACGTGGCGCTTCAGGACTATGAGTGCAGCGACTGGAAGGCGGTTATACCCGTCGCCGTCTGAACGTGAACGCTAGCGAATGTGAACGCTAGCGAATGAAAAAAGGACGAAGGGACAAGTGCTGAAGGCACATTGTTTCTTCGTCCTTTTTGAGTGAGC
Source organism: Lachnospiraceae bacterium (assembly GCA_017551165.1). Classification (GTDB taxonomy): domain Bacteria; phylum Bacillota; class Clostridia; order Lachnospirales; family Lachnospiraceae; genus ISDg. The sequence goes on along the minus strand of JAFZMO010000103.1, from coordinate 220 downwards.
ACGAACATGAGCAAGAAGCGATGCGAAGCAGCGCGAGATTGCGAATGTACGTCGAATTGCGGGAGCGCGAAGCGCGCAGCAATTCGTTGCGTTCAATAGCGCTTTCTTTGAGTGAGCACGAACATGAGCAAGAAGCGATGCGAAGCAGCGCGAGATTGCGAATGTACGTCGAATTGCGGGAGCGCGAAGCGCGCAGCAATTCGTTGCGTTCAATATCTTT
>JAFZMO010000102.1 GCA_017551165.1 Lachnospiraceae bacterium | reverse complement strand
CCCTTGGGGCGTCGGTTATCCCGGCTGGCACATCGAGTGTTCGTGCATCAGCATGAAGCATCTCGGCGATTTCATGGATATTCACTGCGGCGGCGTGGACAACATTTTCCCCCACCACACGAATGAGATCGCGCAGTCCGAGTCGTATCTCGGCCACAAATGGTGCAATTACTGGTTCCATGTGAACCACCTGAACGACCGCAACGGCAAGATGAGCAAGAGCAAGGGTGCGACGCTCACAGTCTCGGTTGTTGAGGAAAATGGTTACAACCCGCTTGTATACCGCATGTTCTGCCTGCAGTCGCACTACCGCAAGCCACTCGAGTTTTCCTATGACGTCATGGATCAGGTGAAGAGCGCGTACGAGAAGCTGCGTCGCAGGATCTCGTCGCTTCCGGCAGAGGGAGCGGTTGACACCGCTGCGTTCGCGGAGTTCCGCAAGCAGTTCGAGGATGCGCTGTGCAGCGATCTGAACACGGCTTCCGCGATCACGGTCCTCTATGACATGCTCAAGGCGGACATCTCCGACGCGACGAAGCGCGCGCTCGCGGAGAGCTTTGACGAGGTGCTCGGCTTAAGCCTCACGCAGCCGCTTCCGGAGGAGAAGGAGCCCGCGGTTGACGATGTGCTGGCAGCGTGGGTTGAGATGAAGATCGCAAAGCGCGCCGAGGCGAAGAAGGCAAAGGATTTTGCGACCGCAGATGCGATCCGCAATGAGCTTCTGGAGCGCGGAGTACAGATCAAGGACACCAGAGAGGGCGTCGTATGGGAGTTGATTTCCAAGAGTTGAATGTAGCGTCGGCGATTCTTGCGCAAGCAGGGATCGCCGATTGTGATGCTTCGGCGCTTTCGCCGCTTACGCTTGCGTACATCGGCGACTGCGTCTATGAACTGATCATCCGCACGATCGTGGTCGGCACGAGCGAGCGCACGGTGAACACCATGCACAAGCACACCTGCCGCTATGTGAACGCGGAGGCGCAGAGCGCGATGCTGGAGCGCATCCTGCCTGAGTTGACGGAGCAGGAGCAGTCGGTCGTTCGACGCGGCCGCAACGCCAAATCCCACTCCGTCGCGAAGAACGCGTCCGTCGCGGACTACCGCCGCGCGACCGGCTTTGAGGCGCTGTGCGGATTTTGGTATCTCACCGGGCAGACGGAGCGCATGCTCAGCCTGATCACGAAGTCGATGTGACACAGGGACGGTTCTTTGGTCACACAGGAGGGAGAACAATGCGATACGAAGAATTCACGATCGAGGGGCGCAACGCGGTGTTGGAGGCATTTCGCGCGGGCAAGACGATCGATAAGCTGTATGTGCTGAAGGGCTGCCAGGACGGTCCGATCCAGTCAATCCTTCGCGAGGCGAAGAAGGGTGACACGATCATCAACTTCGTCGACAAGGAGCGCCTGGACCAGATGAGCGGCACCGGCAAGCATCAGGGTGTCATCGCGCAGGCAGCGGCTTACGAGTACGCGGAGGTGGAGGACATCCTCGCGGCGGCGGAAGCCAAGGGAGAGGCACCGTTTCTTTTGATCCTCGACGGCATAGAGGATCCGCACAATCTCGGCGCGATCATCCGTACCGCAAACCAGGCGGGAGCACACGGCATCATCATCCCGAAGCGCCGCGCAGTGGGACTCACCGCGGTCGTAGCAAAGACGAGCGCCGGTGCGATCAATTACACGCCTGTTGCGAAGGTGACAAACATCGTCCGCACGATGGAGGATCTGAAGCAGAAGGGCATCT
>JAFZMO010000101.1 GCA_017551165.1 Lachnospiraceae bacterium | reverse complement strand
CTTGAGATTCAGCACAACATCAACCTCGCGCTGAAGGCGCACAACCTCTTCAAGCGCGATCACGATTATGTCGTCCAGGACGATCAGGTCCTGATCGTGGATGACTTTACGGGACGTATCCTTCCGGGCCGACGCTACAGCGACGGTCTGCACCAGGCGATCGAGGCGAAGGAACATGTGAAGGTGAAGCGCGAGAGCAAGACGCTCGCGACGATCACGTTCCAGAACTTCTTCAACAAGTACGAGAAGAAGTGCGGTATGACCGGTACCGCTCTCACGGAGGAGAACGAGTTCCGCCAGATCTACGGCATGGACGTTGTGGCCATCCCGACCAACAAGCCGGTTGCGCGTATCGACCACGAGGATGCGGTGTACCGCACCAAGCAGGAGAAACTCAACGCGATCGTCGAGGCGGTTGCCGAGGCGCATGCGACCGGACAGCCTGTTCTGGTCGGTACCATCACGATCGAGGCCTCCGAGACCATCAGCACCATGCTTCGCAAGAAGAACATCCCTCACAACGTGTTGAACGCCAAGTTCCACGAGATGGAGGCGCAGATCATCGCGGAAGCCGGCAAGAAGGGTGCCGTTACCATCGCGACCAACATGGCCGGCCGTGGTACCGATATCCGTCTCGGCGGACACATCGAGATTCCCGAGGACGCGACTCCCGATGAGCGCGAGAAGCTGAACGCGGAGGCGGAGGAGCGCGCGAACGAGATCAAGGCCCTGGGCGGTCTGAAGATCATCGGTACCGAGCGCCATGAGTCCCGCCGTATCGACAACCAGTTGCGTGGTCGTGCCGGTCGTCAGGGCGACCCCGGTGAGTCCCGCTTCTACATTTCCCTCGAGGACGATCTCATGCGGTTGTTCGGTTCGGAGCGCATGATGGGCCTGTTCAAGACGCTCGGCCTTACGGACGGCGCGGAGATCCATCACCGCATGCTCTCGAGCGTGATTGAGAAGGCGCAGAAGAAGATCGAGGACAACAACTTCGGTATCCGTAAAAATTTGCTGGAATATGACCGCGTGAACAACGAGCAGCGCGAGATCATCTACGACGAGCGCCGCCGCGTGCTCGACGGTGAGAGCATGCGCGAGTACATCCTCAAGATGGCACGCAGCACCGTGGATCGCATCGTGAGCAACCACATCGGCGACGACGTCTATCCCGAGCAGTGGGATATGGACCGCCTGAACGAGGATCTTCTGCAGATCATCCCGATGGAGCCGATCGTACTTGACGAGAAGCTTCGCGAACACGGAAAGAAGCAGGATATCGTCGAGATGGCGGAAAATGCGGCTGTCGCCCTCTACGAGGAGAAGGAGCGCACGCTCTTCCGCGACATCGAGCAGTTCCGCGAGGCAGAGCGCGTTATCCTTTTGAAGGTCATCGACCGCCATTGGATGAACCACATTGACGACATGGATCAGCTCCGCCAGGGTATCGGCTTGCAGTCCTACGGCCAGAAGGATCCCGTACAGGAGTACAAGTTCCAGGGCTATGAGATGTTCGAGAACATGATCAACTCCATCAGCGAGGACACCGTTCGTCTTCTTCTGAATCTCCGTGTGGAGGAGCGCGTCGAGCGCGAGGAAGTGGCGAAGATCACGGGAACGAACAAGGACACCTCGGTTGCCAACGCGCCGATCCGACGCGCGACCAAGAAGATCCAGCCCAACGATCCGTGCCCTTGCGGTTCCGGCAAGAAATACAAGTTCTGCTGCATGAAGAAGGGCGGCTGAGGATAGCACAGCCAAGGCAATGTATTGAACAAAGGAGAGAGATATGGAACTCAGTCCCGGTAAGCGTATCGCAAAAGCACTGTTACTCTGTTTCGGAATTACGTTCGTGATCACGGGTGTCGCCATCGCGGTGATGAGCCGGGGCATGTTTGCCGACTGGTTCACGTCCAGGAAGGAAGCGTACAACGTGTCGGATGTCGGCCTCGGTGAGTTGAAGGCCGGCGACCATGTCACTCTCGATGTGAAGGTGACGCTTGGCGCGTTCATGAAGCATATCGTGTCGACGAAGAAGGGCAACTCTGTCACAAGCTCGTCGGCGACGGTTTACTACCTGATGCCTGTCCTCAAGGACGATGCGGACGGCACGAGCATTGAGTATTTGATCGCCTTCGCCATGGGCAACAAGTCCGCGAACGCCAAGGGAATGAGCAAGCTGGAGAAGGCGTTCAGCGAATGGTGGAACGACACGACCGGTACAGTTGCACGGCCGGATGAGGTGGTGGCGAGCATCGACGGCCGAGTCGCGAACCTCAGCAAGAAGGAACTTGAGTACCTGGATGAGTACTATGCGAAGTATCTGAAAGGCCTGGACCGCGAGGATACCATACAGACCGTTGTGATCCGCGAGCTGTGGACGGAGGCGGACAAGAGCACGGTGAAAGTCATGGGGATCGGAAGCATCATCACGGTGCTGCTCGGTGCGTTCATGATCTTCCGCGGTTTCCGCAAGGGTAAGAAGAAGGCGGTGCAGCCGGTACAACAACCGGTACAGCCCACACAGCAGTGGCAGCAGCCGCCGCAGCAGTGACGATACTGCACTACATTTTTCAACGGAATAACAGGAAGGGAGCGGCCGCCTGCGGGCTGCCGCGGTATACATAACATGATTGAATTGGATGAAGCAAAATTCACGCTCCAGAGCTACAAGCAGATGCTCAAGGAGGTGGGGGATTCCCTCGACCTCGAGAACAAGGAGCGCAAGATCGAGGAACTCTCGGGACTTCTCGAGTCCCCCGGGTTCTGGGATAACGCGGACCGCGCACAGGCGGCCACGCGCGAGCTCAACGAGCTGAAGACGACGGTGGACGGATACCGCAAGCTGGAGCGGCAGTACCAAGACATCGGTGATCTGATCGAGATGGGCAATGAGGAAAATGACCCCGAGATCGTGCCGGAGATCCAGGCCGACCTCGCATCGTTTACGGAGGAGCTGGAGGCGCTTCGCCTCGAGACGCTGCTCTCGTCCCCGTACGACAAGGAAAATGCGATCCTCACGCTCCATGCGGGCGCCGGCGGAACCGAGAGCTGCGACTGGGCAGGCATGCTGTACCGCATGTACCAGAAGTGGGCGCAGAAGAAGGGCTTCGGTTTTGAACTGCTCGACTATCAGGACGGCGATGAGGCCGGCATCAAGTCGGCGACGTTCCAGATCGACGGACACAACGCTTACGGTTACTTAAAGTCCGAGCACGGCGTTCACCGCCTTGTGCGCATCAGCCCGTTCAACGCAGCGGGCAAGCGCCAGACGTCGTTCGTGTCGTGCGACGTCATGCCGGATATCGAGGAGGATCTCGACGTGGAGATCAACGAGAAGGATATCCGCATCGATACGTACCACTCGAGTGGTGCCGGCGGTCAGCATATCAACAAGACCTCGTCCGCGATCCGTATCACGCATTTTCCGACCGGTATCGTCGTGCAGTGCCAGAATGAGCGCTCGCAGCTGCAGAACAAGACGAAGGCCATGCAGATGTTGAAGGCCAAGCTGTTCGTCCTCAAGCAGGAGGAGCAGAAGAACATGGCGTCGGGCATCCGCGGCGAGACCAAGGACATCAACTTCGGAAGCCAGATCCGCTCGTACGTGCTGCAGCCCTACACGATGGTGAAGGACACACGCACGCAGGTGGAAGTCGGCAACGCACAGAGCGTGCTGGACGGCAACCTCGACCCGTTCATCAACGGGTACCTGAAGTGGATGGCGACCAAGCCCGCCTCGGACGAGGAGTAAGGAACAGGCATTAGATTTAGAGGACGTCGGTGATGGATCATTTTGTGTTGCATTCCCCGTATCAGCCGACCGGCGACCAGCCGGAGGCGATCCGCGATCTGGTCGCGGGCTTTGAGAAGGGAAGACAGTTTCAGACGCTTCTGGGCGTCACGGGGTCGGGCAAGACCTTTACCATGGCCAATGTGATCGCGCAGCTGAACCGGCCGACGCTGATCATATCGCACAACAAGACGCTGGCGGCGCAGCTCTACGGCGAGTTCAAGGAGTATTTTCCGGAAAATGCCGTGGAGTATTTCGTCAGCTACTACGACTACTACCAGCCCGAGGCGTATGTGCCCTCGACGGACACGTACATCGAGAAGGATTCGGACATCAACGACGAGATCGACCGCCTGCGGCACTCGGCGACGGCGGCCCTGACGGAGCGCCGCGATGTCATCGTGGTGGCCAGCGTGTCGTGCATCTACGGGCTCGGCAGCCCGATCGATTACAAGAATATGACTGTTTCGCTGCGGCCGGGCATGACGGTGAGCCGCGAGGCTGTGATGCGCAGGCTCATCGACATCCAGTTCGAGCGCAACGAGATGGACTTTAAGCGCGGCACGTTCCGCGCGCACGGCGACATCCTTGAGGTGTACCCAGCGGACGGCTCGAAGGAGGCGTACCGCATCGAGTTCTTCGGCGACGAGGTGGACCGCCTGTCGCGGATCGATCCGCTGAAGGGGCGCGTGATCGCGGACCTTGAGCACATGGTCATCTTCCCGGCGACGCACTACGTCGTGGAGCCGGAGCAGATGGAGAGGGCGCTCGCAAACATCGAGAAGGAGCTCGAGGAGCGGCGGGAGTATTTCCGCGCGAACGACAAGCTTTTAGAGCTGCAGCGCATCACGGAGCGCACGCACTACGACATCGAGATGCTCCGCGAGACGGGAGTCTGCTCGGGCATCGAGAACTACTCGATGCACCTGGCGGGACTGACGCCGAAGGATCCGCCCTACACGCTGATGGATTATTTTCCGGACGATTACCTGATCATCGTCGACGAGTCGCACATCACGCTTCCGCAGGTGCGCGGCATGTACAACGGCGACCAGGCGCGCAAGACGACGCTGGTGGACTACGGCTTCCGTCTTCCGTCCGCCAAATGCAACCGTCCGCTCAACTTCGGTGAGTTCGAGGAGCGCATCAACCAGATGCTGTTCGTATCGGCGACGCCGAACGAGTACGAGGCGGAGCACGAGCTCGCGAGAGTGGAGCAGATCATCCGTCCGACCGGTCTTCTCGACCCCGAGGTGATCGTGCGGCCCGTCGCGAACCAGATCGACGACCTGGTCGGCGAGATCAACAACGAGACCTCGCGCGGCAACAAGGTGCTTGTCACGACGCTTACAAAGCGCATGGCCGAGGAGCTCACGGACTACCTGCAGCAGGTCGGCATCCGCGTGCGGTATCTGCACTCGGACATCGACACGCTCGAGCGCATGGAGATCATCCGCGATATGCGCCAGGATCAATTTGACGTGCTGGTCGGCATCAACCTTCTGCGAGAGGGTCTGGACATCCCCGAGATCGGGCTTGTGGCGATCCTCGACGCGGACAAGGAGGGCTTCCTCCGCTCGAAGACGTCGCTCGTGCAGACGATCGGCCGTGCTGCGAGAAATGCCGACGGCCATGTTGTGATGTACGCCGACACGATGACGGACTCCATGAAGGGCGCCATCGAGGAGACGAACCGCCGCCGTAAGATCCAGCAGAAGTACAACGAGGAGCACGGCATCACGCCGCAGACGGTGCGCAAGGCCGTCCGCGATCTGATCGCCATCTCGAAGAAGGCGACCGGACGCCATAAGGGCAGCGGCATCGAGAAGGACTACGAGTCCATGAGCCCTGCGGAACTGAAGATTTTGATCGAGCAGATGACGCGCGCGATGCATACCGCGGCGGCGCAGCTTGATTTCGAGAAGGCCGCGGAGCTTCGCGACGAGATCAAGAAGATCCGGGCGCTCGAGGCAGAATAGAACATTTTACGACTTAGAAAGACCGTTTTCATGAGTGATCACAAGAAGTACATCCGCATTCGCGGAGCGAAGGAGAACAACTTAAAGGGGCTCAACGTGAGCATTCCGCGCGACGAGTTTGTCGTGCTGACGGGCTTAAGCGGCTCCGGCAAATCCTCCCTCGCATTTGACACGATATACGCCGAAGGACAGCGGCGCTACATGGAGTCCCTCTCCTCGTACGCGCGCATGTTCTTAGGTCAGATGGAGAAGCCCGACGTGGAGAGCATCGAGGGACTGCCTCCGGCAATCTCCATCGACCAGAAATCTACCAACCGAAATCCCCGTTCCACGGTCGGCACAGTGACCGAGATCTATGATCACCTGCGACTTCTGTACGCGCGTATCGGAACGCCGCACTGCCCGAACTGCGGCAAGGAGATCAAGCGTCAGACCGTCGACCAGATCGTGGACGCGCTGATGGAGCTGCCCGCGGGCACGAAGTATCAGCTGCTGGCGCCGATGGTGCGGGGACGCAAGGGCGAGCACGTCAAAGTGCTCGATTCCGCCAAACGAAGCGGTTACATTCGAGTCCGGGTGGACGGCAGCGTCTACGACCTGTCGGAGGACATCAAGCTGGACAAGAATGTGAAGCATACCATTGAGATCATCGTGGACCGTCTGTCGGCGAAGGAGGGCATGGAGACCCGCCTCACCGATTCCGTGGAAACCGCGCTGCGCCTCGGCGAGGGCCTGCTCCTCGTGGATGTGATCGGCGGCGATGAGCTCACATTTTCTCAAAACTTCGCGTGTCCGGATTGCGGGATCAGTATCGAGGAGCTCGAGCCGAGATCCTTTTCCTTCAACAATCCGTTCGGCGCATGTCCCGACTGCAACGGTCTCGGGTACACGATGGAGTTCTCGGAGCGCAAGATCGTTCCGGATCCGTCGCTGTCGATCAACAAGGGAGCGCTTGCGGCACCGGGATTTCAGTCCAGCGACAACCGCACGAGCTTTGCGTGGGCCTATCTCAACGGGCTCAGCCAGGCGTACGGGTTTTCCCTGGACACCCCCTACGAGGAGTTGTCCGAGGAAGCGCGAAGAGTACTGATGTACGGGGATAACGGACGCCCCGTGAAAGTCCGTTACATGAGCCGTCGCGGGCAGGGTGTGTACGATGTGCCCGCGGAAGGCGTGATCCGGAATCTGCAGCAGAGGTATCGGGAGACCGCATCCGAGACCATGCGGCAGGAGTACGAATCGTTCATGGACATCTGTCCCTGCAAAACGTGCGGCGGGCTGCGTCTTCGGAAGGAAGCGCTCGCGGTGACCGTCGGCGATCGCAACATCGCAGAGGTGTGCGACATGCCGATCCGGACGCTGCAGAACTTCGTGGAGACGCTGGATCTCACGCCGCAGAAGGCGCAGATCGCGAAACTGATCCTGCGGGAGATCCGTTCCCGCGTCGGTTTCTTAGTGGAAGTCGGACTCGATTACCTCACGCTGTCGCGACCGACCGCGTCGCTCTCGGGCGGTGAGGCACAGAGAATCCGTCTCGCAACGCAGATCGGCTCCGGCCTGGTCGGCGTCGCGTACATCCTCGACGAGCCTTCCATCGGTCTGCATCAGAGGGACAACGACCGCCTGCTCCGCTCGCTGAAGCAGCTGCGGGACCTCGGCAACACGCTGATCGTCGTCGAGCACGACGAGGACACGATGCGTGCGGCGGACTGGGTCATCGACATCGGACCCGGCGCCGGACAGCACGGCGGCGAGGTTGTCGCGGAGGGTACGGCCGAGGACATCATGGCCTGCCCGAACTCCATCACCGGCGACTATCTGGCGGGACGGCGTTTCATTCCGGTTCCCGCGAAGCGCAGAAAGCCGACGGGGTGGATCACGATCAAGGGAGCGCGCGAGCACAACCTGAAAAACATCGACGTGAAGGTGCCTCTCGGGGTATTCACGTGCGTGACCGGTGTGTCCGGCTCGGGCAAGAGTTCCCTGATCAACGAGATCCTGTACAAATCGCTGGCGCGCAAGCTAAACCGCGCGACATCGGTTCTGCCGGGTGACCACGACTCGATCGAGGGCACCGAGGCACTCGACAAGGTGATCGACATCGATCAGTCGCCGATCGGGCGCACACCGCGCTCGAACCCTGCGACCTACACGGGAGTGTTCGACCAGATCCGCGATCTGTTTGCGTCCACCACGGAGGCGAAACTGCGCGGGTACAACAAGGGCCGGTTCAGCTTCAACGTGAAGGGCGGACGCTGTGAGGCGTGCAAGGGCGACGGTATCGTGAAGATCGAGATGAACTTCCTGCCGGAT
>JAFZMO010000100.1 GCA_017551165.1 Lachnospiraceae bacterium | reverse complement strand
TATGAGTCCGCGAGGAAGCATTGCAAAGCATCTTAGGGCGGGCGAGGGCGCATATAAGCCGTTTCGAGATGTTTGAGCGAAGCGAGTTTCGAAGAAACGGCTTATGGTATGCGGCCGAAGCACACCCTTAGTTGCTTTAGCCGCTGACGCGCGGACTCATACGCAGCCCGCCTGAAATAGCCGTCGGAGGGTATTAATATGAACGATAGAGCGATTCGCGTACTGGAGTTTGACAAGATACGCGAAATGCTGGTCCACTATGCCGGATCGACGCTCGGCCGCATTCGTGCCGGCGAGCTGATGCCGGCGGCGACTCTCGAGGAGGCGGACCTGCTGCAGATGCAGGCCGAGGACGCGACAAGGCGGATCGACAAGAAGGGCAGTCTGTCCTTCGGCGGGATCGGCGACATCGGCGAGAGTCTGGTGAGACTGGAGCACGGCGGCTGTCTGACAGCGCCGGAGCTGCTGCGGATCGGAAGTATTCTGACCGCGACGCAGCGGGTGAAACAATACGGAACTACGGGCACACGGGGCGAGGACGCTCCGCAGGACACGCTCACGGAGCGGTTTGACCTGCTGGAGACGATGCCCGACCTGTGCCGCGAGATCAACCGGTGCATCCTCTCGGAGGAGGAGATCGCGGACGACGCGAGCGCAGGCCTTCGGAGCGTGCGCAGGAAGATCAAGGCAGCCAACGACAAGATCCATGAGCGCATGGCGTCCATCCTTGCGCAGGCGTCGCAACAGGGGCTGCTGCAGGACGCGCTGATCACACCGCGCGACGGCCGGTACTGCTTGCCGTACAAGAGTGAGTACAAGAACCAGGTGGCCGGCATGATCCACGATCAGTCGGCGTCCGGTTCCACGTCCTTCATCGAGCCGATGGAGGTAGTCAAGCTGAACAATGAACTGCGGGAGCTGGCCATCGCGGAGCAGGAGGAGATCCAGAAGGTTCTCGCCGCGCTCTCGGAGATGATCGCGCCGCAGGTACCGTTGCTGCGGTACAACGGGACATGCCTTGCGGAGCTTGACCTGATCTTCGCGAGAGCCATGTTCGGACGGTCGATCCGCGGAAACCGTCCGGTGTTTACGGACAACCGCACGATCCGCATCATCCAGGGACGGCACCCGCTGATCCCGGACAAGAAGGTCGTGCCGATCGACATTTCGCTCGGAGAGGACCCGTCGATGATCGTCATCACCGGTCCGAACACGGGCGGCAAGACCGTCACGCTGAAGACGGTCGGCCTGTTCACCATGATGGCGCAGGCAGGACTTCCGGTGCCGGCAAAATCCGGCACGGAGATGGGCATTTTCCGAGAAGTATATGCGGATATCGGGGACGAGCAGAGCATTGAGCAGTCGCTCAGTACGTTCTCCTCGCACATGACCAACACGGTGCACATACTCGAGGCGGCGGATGAGGAATCGCTCGTTCTGTTCGACGAGCTCGGCGCGGGCACGGACCCGACCGAGGGCGCGGCGCTTGCGACGGCGATCCTGATGCATCTGCACCGCTATGACATCCGCACGATCGCGACGACGCACTACGCGGAACTCAAGCTGTTCGCACTTCGCACGCCCGGCGTCATGAACGCCTGCTGCGAGTTCGACGTGGAGTCGCTGCGGCCGACGTACCGGCTGCTGATGGGCATCCCCGGCAAGAGCAATGCATTTGCCATCTCGAAGAAGCTCGGGCTGTCCGACCTCATCATCGATGAGGCGGAGGCGCAGATCGGCGAGTCCGACAAGAATTTTGAGGACGTGATCACCGACCTCGAGAGCAAGCGTCAGGCGATGGAGGCGGAGCTGCTCACGGCGCGCGAGGACCGCAGGAAAGCGGAGCAGATGCGCGCGGAGTGGGAGCGCAAGACCGGCGAGATCGAGCAGAAGCGCGACGAGATCCTTAGGAAGGCGCGCGAGGAGGCCCGCGACACGCTCGAGGAGGCGAAGGCGTACGCGGACGAGTCCATCAAGCGCGTTCGCAAGCTGGAGTCGCATGTATCCTCGGCGGATCTGGAAAATGAGCGCCGCAAGACGAGGGAGAAGATCGGCAAGCTTGAGGACGAGATGTCGCTCCCGAAGAAGCAGACGGTCAAGCCCGCGAAGCAGCACAAGGCTTCGGATTTCCGCATCGGCGACACGGTGCTCGTGCTCAGCATGAACCAGAAGGGCACGATCCACACGCTGCCCAACGCGCAGGGCGAGTGCTTCGTCACGATGGGAATCCTGCAGTCGAAGGTGAACATTTCCGACCTGGCGAAGCTCGAGGACGAGACGCCCAAGAAGGATGTGCACATCGGGATGAAGCTGGACTCCGGGCCGAAGAGCATGACGATCCGGCCGGACATCAATCTGGTCGGACTTCGCGTGGACGAGGCTTTGGCGGAGCTCGACAAGTATCTCGACGACGCGTATCTGGCGCATTTGCCGAAGGTGACGGTCATCCACGGCCGCGGTACGGGTGCGCTGCGCACCGCGGTGCACGATCACTGCAGGCGCATGAAGACGGTAAAGAGCCTGACCGTATCGCCGGACTACGGTTCGACGGAGGTCGAGTTCAAGTAGGAGACTGTTGGTATGTATATGTTTGTGTTTGAGTAGGAAAGGAAATAACGATGGCAGAGAAACAGAAAATTCTGATCGTGGACGACGATCTGAACATCGCTGAGCTGATCGCTCTCTACCTGACGAAGGAGTGCTTCGAGACGTGCATCGTGGGGGACGGCGAGGAGGCCGTGAAGCAGTTTGACGAGTTTAAGCCGAACCTTGTGCTTCTCGATCTGATGCTCCCGGGCATCGACGGTTACGAGGTGTGCCGTCAGATCCGCAAGAGCTCCAACGTGCCGATCATCATGCTCTCGGCGAAGGGCGAGATCTTCGACAAGGTGCTCGGACTCGAGCTCGGCGCGGACGACTACATGATGAAGCCGTTCGACACGAAGGAGCTGGTGGCGCGTGTCAAGGCCGTGCTGCGCCGGTTCCGCAACGAGCCTGCGGACGCGCCTGCGATGGCGGTCAAGCAGCCCGCGGAGGAGCAGGGCGAGTTCGTGACGTACACGGATCTTATCATCAATCAGACGCATTACGACGTGACCTACTGCGGTCACAAGCTGGAGATGCCGCCGAAGGAGTTCGAACTTCTGTACTACCTCGCGTCGCATCCGAACCAGGTATTTACGAGAGAGCAGCTTCTCGAGCGCATCTGGGGCTATGAGTATCAGGGCGAGACGCGTACGGTCGACGTGCATATCAAGCGTCTGCGTGAGAAGCTGAAGGATCACGATGAGTGGAGACTCTCCACGGTATGGGGCATCGGTTACAAATTTGAAGTGAGAAATCAGGTATAAGACAGAATGAAAAATAAGATCTGGCAGAAATACCTCATATGTATGGCTGCGCTCATCGTGCTGGTCGGGTTGTCGATCAACCTGATCGGCTATCGACACGCGAGCAAGGCATATGAGAGAGAGCACCGCGAGCGGTTGCAGGAGGAGTGCCGGACCATTTCCGTCGAGTACGTGAAGGAGAGCCGCAACGCCGGCCTCACGAGCGAGCAGTTCCAGCTGCAGCTCACATCCGTGAGCAACATGGTGGGCTGCGAGACGTGGGTCGTCGGCAACAACGGCGTCATCCTGATGGCGACGGAGAAGGGAATGGTCGACAAGCGCGTGCCGATGAGCGTGCTCAACGAAAACTGGAACGCCAAGACGAAGATCGAGGATCTCTATGACGGCAAGCGGGCGCTCGCCGTCGACTCGGTTCTCTCGGGCACCGACGTCTGGGGCTACATCGTCGTCAGCGAGCCGTGGTCGAACATCACGAAGGACGCCAAGAAGATGCTGTTCATCGTGGATATGACGGCGTTGTCGTTTTTGATCATGGGCGCAGTGCTGTGGTTCGTATTTGCCGAATATCACACGAGAAATGTCCGCATCCTTCAGGACGCGGTCGTGCATTACACCAACGGCGACTTCGACCATGAGATCAAGATCCGCACGCGCGATGAGTACCGCGATCTGGCGAACTCAATCCACCTGCTTGCGGATCAGCACGCGAACCTGGTCGAGTATCAGAAGAACTTCATCGCGAACATCAGCCACGACTTCCGCTCACCGCTCACGTCCATCAAGGGCTACGCGGAGGCGATCAAGGACGGCACGATCCCGTACGAGATCCAAGGCAAGTACCTCAATATCATTTTGTTTGAGACCGACCGATTGGCGAACCTTACAAACGACCTTCTCGACCTGAGTAATTTCGAAAATAAGGGCGTGCATCTGTCCTTCACGGACTTCGACATCACCAAGATGCTCAAGCAGTCGGCGATGACGTTCGAGGGCAAATGCTCGCAGAAGAATCTGAAGATCCGTCTTTCCTTCCCGGAAAATACATTGATCGTCCACGCGGACAAGGGCAAGATCCAGCAGGTGGTCCACAACCTGATCGACAATGCGATCAAGTTCAGCCATCCGGACGGCATCATCTACGTGTCGGTCATGGAGCGGAAGGAGAAGGTGCTTGTCTCCGTGCGAGACACCGGTATCGGTATCCCGAAGGAGAGCATCAGCAAGGTTTGGGAGCGGTTCTACAAGACCGACCTGTCGCGAGGCAAGGACAAGCGCGGAACCGGACTCGGATTGTCAATTACAAAGCAGATCATTGCGGCTCACAATGAGAACATCAAGGTGAGCAGCACGGAAGGCGTCGGAACGGAGTTTACGTTCAGCTTGGCGAAGGCCGAAGAGTGACGCTTACGGTAACTATTGAGAGAGAAACTGCAGCGATGGCGCTGCATGGGAGTCGTTATGAGTATATTCAAAAAATCGACAGACAATAAGAACAAAAAGTCGTTGTTTGACCTGTCTGACGGCAAATACGGAGCAGCCGACAGTTACGGATTTATCAATGAGGAGCAGACCCCGCAGAATCGGAGTATCAAGCGGCGGAAAATACTGACGATGATCCTGACGGTCGCGTTCGGCGCGGTTTTGTTCGGAGTGATCTCCTCAGCGGTGTTCAAGTTCACCTCGGATCTGTTGAACGGCGACGATAAGACGCCGGTCACCGTGGGAACGTCGGACATGACGCCGCGTCCTACGCAGGGTGAGGATCCGGTCATCGACCCGTCCGCGTTCAAGGCGCTGGAGTCCCTGTACGACGGCGTTCGCGCGACGGCAAGCTCGCTTCGGCCGTGTATTGCCGAGATTGCTGCGGTAAACTATGTGACGGACCCCGTGTTCGGGTCGAAGACGGCGGACAGCCGCGTGTTCTTAGGTGTCGTGTTCGGAGACAACAGAGCGGAATACCTCATCCTCACGCGCAACGATTCGCTCGACGGATCTTACGAGGATCTGCAGGTGACATTTAACCGCGGAGGCACGGGCGCAGCCCGCATCGTGCGCCGCAGCGAGGAGATCAACCTCGCAGTGCTCGCGGTTTCGTATAAGGATATGAGCGACTATGACCGTCAGGGGATCTCCCCGGTTTCGATCGGCGACTCTGCGGATTGCGATCTCGGAACCGCGCTTGTCGCTGTCGGATTCGTGAACGGTCGCAGCCGTTCGGCCAACGTCGGATTCATCACCTCCGAGAAGGAGACGGTGTACATCCGCGACAACTCGCTGGAGCTGATGGAGACCAACATGCCGCTGTATGACAACGCGTTCGGTGTGACGCTCAGTGCGGACGGCAAGGTCGTCGGTATCATCACCGAGGCGTTCGGTGAGAGCAGCTGCCTTCGCGCGATCACGATCAACAGCATCCGCAACATGCTCTACGACATGCTCAACGACAACAAGACCGTACAGTTCGGCGCGATGCTTGCGGACATCAACAGCGCTGCCCGCAAGAAGCTCGGCATCAAGGGCGGCATTCAGATCACCGAGGTGTTCGACGGGACGCCGGCGGACGCAGCCGGTTTCCGCAAGGGCGACATCCTGCTCAAGCTCGGCGATGACGACCTGTATTTTGTGAGCACGTTCAATGCGCTTCTCCGCAAGTGCGAGGCAGGCGATACCGTGACGATCGAGTACCGCCGCGGTGAGCAGGTCTTCAAGACCGAACTGACCATCCGCATGGAGTAAAGCGGTTAGCGTAGAAGACAGCAAGAGAAAGTTGAAAGATAAGATCTACTGTGGGAGGAAATCATGCGGTATCTGAAGGATCTCTATGACGGAGAAACGATCCAGGAGGTGTACCTGTGCAAGCAGGTGCAGAACTTAAAGACCAAGGCAAACAAGTCCTACATGGCACTCACGCTGCAGGACAAGACCGGCTTGCTCGACGGCAAGATCTGGGAGCTCAACAACGGCATCGAGCATTTTGAGGCGATGGATTACATCAAGATCGACGGTCAGGTGACGTCGTTCCAGGGTGCGCTCCAGCTCAACATCCGCCGCGTTCGCCGCGCCCAGCCGGGGGAGTACGCCGTGGACGACTACATGCCCTGCACCGAGAAGAACGTCGACACGATGCTCGCCGAGCTCGGCAGCATTGTCAAGTCCGTGAAGGAGCCGCACCTCCGCCAGCTTCTCGGAGAATTTTTCGAAAATAAAGCGTTTCTGGAGTTGTTCCGCAAGCGCTCGGCGGCCAAGAGCGTGCACCACGCGTTCATCGGCGGCCTTCTGGAGCACACCCTGAGCGTGACACAGATCTGCGAGTTCTACGCGCAGCACTATCCGATGCTCAACCGCGACCTTCTGGTCACGGCGGCGATGTTCCACGACATCGGCAAGCTCAAGGAGCTCTCGGAGTTTCCGGAAAATGATTACACCGACGAGGGCAACCTCCTCGGCCACATCTACATGGGCGCCGAGATGGTCGGACGAAAGATCGAGGCGATCCCCGATTTTCCGAAGACGCTCGCAGCGGAGCTCAAGCACTGTATCCTCGCGCATCACGGGGAGCTCGAGTTCGGTTCGCCGAAGAAACCTGCGCTGAGCGAGGCGCTCGCGCTGTCGATGGCGGACAACCTCGACGCAAAGATGGAGACGCTTCGCGAACTGTTCCGCGACAGCAGCGACACCGCGGTGAACGGGTGGCTCGGGTTCCAGCGCCTGCTGGATTCCAACATCCGCATCACGGAGGTGTGATCATTTCGCAAAATACAATCTGGTTAACCGGCCGGAAAGGGTGAGTTGTGTTTAGTAAGAATCAGATCGTTCCGGTAACAATCGAAGATATCAGCGACACGGGAGAGGGAATCGGTCATGTCGACGGGTTCACTCTTTTTGTGTCTCGTGCGGTTCCGGGCGACACCGTCCGTGCCCGCATTCTGAAGGCAAAAAAGACGTACGCGATCGCGAAGGCGGAGGAGGTCCTCACGCCGGCTCCCGGACGCGTCGCGCCGGAGTGCCCCGTGGCGGGCTCCTGCGGCGGGTGCCAGCTCTCATTTCTCGCATATGAATCCCAGTTAGCGTTAAAACAGAAGAAGGTCGAGGACTGCATCCGCCGGATCGGCGGCTTTGCGGACGTGCCCGTCCTCCCGATCATCGGGATGGAGGAGCCGCGCGCGTACCGCAACAAGGGGCAGTTCCCGGTGGGGACGGCCGGCCTCGGCTTCTATGCAGGACACAGCCACCGCATCGTGCCGACCGCATCGTGCGGAATGCTCTGGCCCGGCCACGAGGAGATCCTCTCGGCGGTTCGCGAGTATCTTGCGGAGAGTGGTGCGAAGCCGTACGACGAGGAAACCGGGCGGGGACTTGTGCGCCACGTGCTGATGCGCAAGGGCTTTGCGACCGGCGAGATTGTCGTTTGCCTTGTCGTGAACGGGACGGAGATCCCCGCGCCGGAGACGCTCTGGGAGCGCCTTCGGAAGGTGGAGGGCGTCGTTGGACTGTGCCTAAACGTGAACCGCGAGAAGACCAACGTCATCCTCGGAGACCGGCTGATCCCGCTGTTTGGGAAGGCGTCCGTCACGGACTGCATCGGCGACGTGAAGTTCGAGATCTCGCCGATGTCCTTCTACCAGGTGAACCCTGTGCAGACGAAGGTGCTGTACGACACGGCGCTCGCGTACGCGGGCCTCACCGGCAGCGAGACCGTGTGGGATCTTTACTGCGGGATTGGCACCATTTCCCTCTTCCTCGCGAAGGCGGCGAAGAAGGTGTACGGCGTCGAGATCGTTCCCGAGGCCATCGAGAACGCGAAGGAAAATGCCCGGATTAACGGGCTTGCGAACGCAGAATTTTACGTGGGAGCGGCCGAGGAGGTGTTCCCGAGGCTTGTGAAGGAGAACCCCGCGATCGGTGCGGACGTGATCGTCGTCGACCCGCCCCGCAAGGGCTGCGACGAGAAGCTTCTCACGACCATGCTCGCGATGGCGCCGGGGCGCATCGTCTACGTCTCCTGCGACCCCGCGACGCTTGCTCGCGACCTCAAGGTCCTGTGCGCCGAAGGCTACCGCCTTGAGCGCGTGCAGCCGGTCGACCAATTTCCGGGGAGCGTGCACGTGGAAAGTATCGCGCTTTTACAGCGGATGAGCAACACCCGATCGAAAGAAATTACTCTTGATGTTGATATGGAGGATTATCATAGGATTAAGAGTGAAGGGAGATAGTTTTATGGCTGAAAGTCAAAACATTGAATATAAAGAATCCTGGCGGGATGAATACCTGAAGTGGCTTTGCGGTTTTGCCAATGCTCAGGGCGGCACAATTTATATTGGCATTAATGATGCCGGTAATGTTGTCGGTGTGAAGGATATTAAAAAGCTGATGGAAGATATCCCGAATAAGATCCAGTCCGGACTGGGGATTGTTGCGGATGTGAATAAGCATACGAAGGATGGAAAAGACTATCTTGAAATAAAGGTTGATCCGAGTTCATTTCCCATCAGTTATCATGGCGAGTTTCACTACAGGAGCGGTGCAACCAAGCAGCAGCTGACGGGGATTGCTTTGACGGAGTTCATCACGAAAAAGACCGGCGTCAGGTGGGAAGATGTAACGGTCGATGGAATTACTGCTGAAGATCTGGATTCGGAAAGCTTTAAGATTTTCAGGAGAGAGGCGCTTCGCAGCAAGCGGATGACCGAGGCTGAGCTAAATATTTCTAATGAGGAACTTCTGTCCAAGTTGAAACTATTATCAAACGGCAAGCTGAAGCGTTCAGCCGTGTTGTTGTTCTACAGTGATCCGAGTATCGTGCAGAATGGTAGTTATGTAAAAATCGGCAAATTTGCGAATGGAACCGTGGAATATCATGATGATCTTGAAGGTTCGCTTATATCTACAGCAGATAAGATTGTGGATCTGATTTATCTCAAATATTTGAAAGCAAAAATTTCCTATGAGCACGATCGGCGTGTGGAGACTTATCCTTTTGCGCGGAATGCCATCCGCGAAGCAATTTACAACGCCATCGCGCATAACTGTTATATGTACGGCACTCCGATACAGATAAGGATCGAGGAAGAGCAGATTATTATAAGCAACCGCTGCATCCTTCCTGAGGGATGGACGGCGGAGACTTTGATGCAGCCACACGATTCTATTCCGTATAATCCTGATATTGCCAATGTATTTTACAGAGCAGGATATATAGAAACCTGGGGACAAGGAATCCAAAAGATTTGCGATGAGTGCACAGCGCTTGGCGCGGGGCTTCCCAGGTATGAGATACTGGGAACCGGTATCAGAGTATATTTCCCGGCGCTGAGGAGTGCCCTTATGTATCAGTCCAATACGCCAAAGGGCCAAAGTGCCAAAAATGATGGCACTTTGGATGACACTATGGCATATAAGATAATTGAGGTGATTCGCAGCAAGCCGGATATTACACTTGATCAATTGTCAACAGAGACCGGAATTGCCAGAAGAACATTGGTGAGATATATGAGTGCTCTTAAGGAAGCTGGCCGTATAGAACGGGTTGGTGGAAAAAGGTACGGACATTGGGAAATTAGGGATGATATGAAGTAAGACGCATTGATGCTTCGGATATACAGTTTATACGACAACGGCAGAAGAGGTCGGTGAAGGGCAAGATCAATAAATGAAGCAGGGATTTGAGATATGAAATTGCAGGATTATAAGAAGTTCATAGCAGCGGCGTTTGTTAACAATACAAGAAGGAGCTTGCGGCTGAACTGGCAGCAAAGTTTAGAGCGCAGTATCCGAGAAGATCTGCAATGATAGATGAACTGAAACGGTTTTGAGATTGAGGAGATTGGGTTATGGTAGAGATATCAAAGGCAGATTGGAAACTGTTTCG
>JAFZMO010000099.1 GCA_017551165.1 Lachnospiraceae bacterium | reverse complement strand
TCTCTATGACAACGACGCTGCTAAGACGCTCCGCAAGTCTCACGAGAATCCTTCCATCAAGAAGGTTTACGAGGAGTTCTTCGGTGAGTTCGGCAGCCACAAGGCTCATGAGATTCTCCATACGCACTACGTAAAGAGAAGCATCAACGGCTAATCAAAAACAACATACGAAAGTATGATGCAGAGAAAGGATCGGGCAACCGGTCCTTTCTTTTTGCTTCTTTTGCCGGAATTGCACTTTCGGAAAATGCACCTCCTGTAGCCTTTCCTAAGAGGTTAAAAGAGCGCTTCCCGGGGAGAGATCTCCGGAAAGCGCTTTTTGTTTTTTGTCTGGATTACTACTGAGCTATTTATTCCACCGGGAAGCAGATCTCGGTCACATACTCGTCCGGGTTCTGCGTCTGCGCGGGACTCACGTGGTAAATGTTGAACATCGGGCCGTTCGGCTTGTAGCCGTTCTGCTCGACCCACGAAACGACCGTGGCGGTCGCCTCGCCCATTTGGTCGTAGCTGCCCTTGATGATGCAGCTCGCCACCTTGACGGCGGGGAGCGTCTTGAACTTGACGTGCTCGGTGTCGGGGTAGGTGCCCTTGACGGTCATCGAAGCGAGGATGGAAACATTTTCCTCCTTGTACTCCGGGTCGAGGAACGCAGCGCAGGCGAGACAGGGGTCTGCGGGCACGAGCGGGGTGGCTGCCGTCTCCGCAAACATCGTATTCCACAGCATTCCCTCATCATTGTAGGTAGGTACGACCATCTGGACCGTCGCGGCGTAGCGCTCCGGAATTGTCTTAACAGTAACATCGAAACTCATGGTTTGCTCCTTTCGTAGCCTCTTGCGGGCTGTTGCGAGAAGCATCAGTCGGTACTCCGTCTGCTTTGAGATGTCCGCGAGTTCCTCCTCCCGACGGGCGAGGAAAGCGTCCATCCGGTCCGGATCATCGTAGAACTCCAACATCCGCGCGATATCTGCGAGAGGGAAGCCCATGTCCTTGAGGGCTGCGATGCGACCCGCGGTGAAGAGCTGGTCCTCGCGATAGTAGCGGTATCCCGTGAAGTTGTCGATCTCTGCGGGCTTGAGAAGCCCGATGTCATCGTAGTGACGGAGCATGCGGATGCTCACTCTGGATAATTTTGAAAAATCGCCGATCTTCAGCATAAAAGTGCCTCCCATGGGTCTGCCGCGCGGCGTTGCGGCGGCAGTTTTTCTTGAGCTCACTGTAACTATAATCCCTGACATAGTGTGAGAGTCAAGAGGTATTTTTCGAAAAATGAAAAAACCGAAAAATGGTTATTGACAACCAAGTGTATTAGTCATATAATACAGCCAGAGTGTATTACACGAGTAATACGGTTGCGAGAGCAGCCGAAGAG
This sequence comes from Lachnospiraceae bacterium, assembly GCA_017551165.1. Taxonomy (GTDB): domain Bacteria; phylum Bacillota; class Clostridia; order Lachnospirales; family Lachnospiraceae; genus ISDg. The sequence continues at coordinate 16,007 of JAFZMO010000099.1, read as the reverse complement.
AACACGACGAAAGAGGGGACTGGATATGGGAAAGGATCTGCCGGTATTATTGTTACTTCTCCGCTCGAAAATGAAGAGAGCGTTGATCGTTTTCGGTGCATTCCTTGCCACATGTGTGATCGGATATGAGTGGTTTGCGTTTCGACAGACGGCGTCGGCGAGAAATAGCTCCGGGTATGTGGCAGCCCGGTTTTCTCTCGGCGATTTTCCGTCGATCTTTGTGGTCGTGGTGGTGCTCACATACCTGGTGATCATCTTTTTGAGCAGGAGAACGAGGTCGAGCAAGAACTGGAACAATTACACGATGAAGCGTCTGGCAATCTCCGATCAGAAGGCGTTTCTGTGGGAGATCGTAAGCTGCGCGTGGCTGCTGTTTCTGTTCTGGATGATGATCATTCTTACATACGGAGTGATCGATCTGATCAACAGCGCACCGCGATATTACCGGGACGGCTCGCAGGATGCGGTATACTCTCTGCTTTTTAACAAGATATACTACGGTTTGATCCCGATCCACTCGCCGATTCTCTGGCTTCGGAACCTGTGGCTTACGATGTGCGGAGGCACCGCGATCGCCTGCCTGACGTTTTGCAGAGGCAAGAAAGTAATTCTTATCTTAAGCGTGCTTGCGCTGCTCGTGATCCCGTTCGCGATCCCCGGACAGTTTTCGGGAACTGCAACGGTTCCGATCGAATCTATGTTCGAAGAACTCCTCGGCAATGACCGTGACGCGACGATGAAAGCAACATTTTTCGTGATCATGACCACGATCCTGAGCGGCGCTGCGGCGCTCTTCACAAGGAGCGGCATTCGCAAGAGCAGTAACCGTCAGGACGAAAACTGACTGAAGCGAAAGGAGAATACAGATGAAAAAAACTTTTGTTATGATACTCTCCATGGGGCTTCTGATTACGGTCGGCGCCGCCCTGATGGTTCTCAACTTAAGAAGCAAAGAGACACGTGCGTCTTCGTTCGAGACTACGCAAAAAGGAAGTGCGGAGGCTGCAAAGGGCCTTACGATCACGATGAAGCAGTCACTGTTTGCGGGACAATTGGATTATACGCAAACCCCCGTGGCGGTGAAAGAAGAATGGAGCGATTGCCTGTGGAGCAGTACGTTTCGGTACGGTGAGAACGGATTTGACGGAGTCACTGAGGTGACGAAACTTACGGAAAATGACCTGCTGCAACGCGACGCATGGATTGAGAGCGAGAACAAGAAGAAAGAACGCGAGGGCAGGAAGTACTATGAATGCGGACGGCATTGGGATGGAAAGGTAACTCTTGAGGCGGCACTTCCCGAGGAGCTTCTGGACAGATTGGACAGCAGTAAGCTCGAAGAAACGATACGTCTCGCAGATTATCTCGAGTATTATCCCCTGATCAATGAGATCGTGGCTGGAGAACCGGTCTATGATCTCAGGCTGACGAAGAATACAAAGTACTGGGGATTCGATGAGATATCGCACGCTGCAAGCATGGGGATCTCATTGGGATTACTCGAGAACGAAGTTTACGCTGATCAAGTGGGGGAGGCAGATCTCAAGGAAGTGAGAAGGAGAGTGACGGACATCAATGACCGGCTGATGTCATTCTTCCGGATTCCCGTTCTGCCGGATGAGAAACTTGTGATCTGCAGCAAAGGTGTGAAAGAGGAGTTTGACAGCTATACAAAATATGAGCGTACGATCAATTACTCGCCGGACTCGGACTACTATGATCCGACGGTTTATACCGTGTGCATGGACAATGCTTTTTTGTTTACGTTTGACACACGCACACACAACGGTGAGATTGTGGACACGTCGCTAATCCCGGGCGGATACGGAGTATATGTTCTTCCGTTTACGAGACGGGAGGATGATCAACACGCGCCGTCAGTTGATCTCGACGGACTGCGGCTGTTCTACCCGATGGACCCGAAGACGAAGATCTGTGATTATGTCATCAGCCCCGACGGAGGGAAACTGTATATCGTATATACCCTGGACGGTAAGTGCCACATGGCTGTTGTCGACGCGAAGACCGGCGAGGAGCTCGCGAATGTTTTTGTCAAGGATATCAATCTGATCGGGACAGACAGGGTGAGCAGTTTCGGTTTCGCGGAAAATGATTTTTACTGCGCAACGATGGTGTGGTCAAAGGATGACGGTCAGAAAGCGGATTGCAAAACAGTGGTATTTGCGCCGGACGCAGCGGGAGCGTGGGACATCGCCATGCTGTGCGAGGACGAGGAAACCAGTTTGTTGATCATGACAGACCAGACGTATTTTGCGTTTGACGGGAAGCGGCTGGTGCAGGTCGTACCGTATGGTACTTTTTCGGATGGACTCTATTCTGTCTGCGTGATCACGGAGGAAGGTACCGTGTACGAAGGAGTGATCAACAGTTCCCTCCCGAGTGCGATTTTTGAGTATTACGGAAGCGATTCCTCGTGGCGGTGGAATTTTGAGGTTTCCTGGGAATAATTTGAGTTATAGATGTGTGGGGACAATATTTTACGGTGAGTGCAGATGATTACATTTAACACATTCAAAGCGACAGACGGTTCACCGATCTACTTCCAGATCCTGCGTTACATCAAGCGCGGCGCTGTGGCCGGTACGATCCGGGATGGTGATGAATTGCCATCCCGACGAGAGTTATCGGCGTTGCTGGGGATCAATCCCAACACGGTGCAAAAAGCGTTTCATATGCTGGAGGAGGAAGGGTTGATCGAGTCACAGACCGGTACAAAGAGTTATATGACACTGAGTGAGAGCAAGATCGCGCAGCTTCGCGAGGATCTGCTGGGGGATGAAATTCGCGGGATCACGGTAGCGCTGCGGCAAATGGGTGTCAGCCGCGAGGAGGCGCTTCGCATGATCGACCGCTACTGGGAGGAAGAGTGATATGAGAAAGCATTGGACCTCCATAGCGCTGTCATGCAGCCTGAAGTGGAAGCGCGCGGGGTGGGTACTGTTGGCGATGCCGGTTGTCAGCGTCCTGTGGTACGCGATCCGCGAGTCGGCGAAGCGGAAGTCGTTTGCCGAGGTGTCGATCAGCAATGTTTTTGAGTTTGTTTTTATCGTCGGTTTTATCGCGATGGCATACGCCTGCGTCACGGTGTCGGGCTCAAGCCGCAGCGAGTACACGAGAGCGCGCATGGAGACTTCGGAGCGCACACAGTATCTGTGGGAGATCCTGGTATGCTGCCTGTTCTTCCTGATGCTGTGGCAGATCGAGGTCATCACGATCTATCTCGGAGGGATCGTTCACGGGTTGTTCCCGTGGAACAAGTACCATCCGCAGGATGTCGCGAAAGCAGTGCAGCACAATGAGTACTATCTGACGGTGATCCCGCAGACGCTCGTGGGGTGGCTGATGCGCCTTGCGGCGGTGCTCTGCGCGGGCGTCGGATGTGCGAGCATCACGATGCATCGCAAGGGGAGTTTGGATTTCGTATTTGCAATGCTGACGCTTGTGTTCGTGCCGTTTCTGTTCGGAAGAAACGGTCTTCGGGCCGGGTTGGCGGAATGGTTCGCGGTGATCACGCTGGTGCTGAGCATACGCAGACTGACCGACGGAAGGGGGAGAGACACGGATGAAACGATGGATGGCTAAATGGTTCCCGCCGGGAGTGGACGGTGCCAGACAGATCATGATCGGTACAACGATCCTTCTGCTGTCTGCAGCGGTCGGCGTGGTTGCCTTCGCTCACAGGTTGTATAAGACGGCCGATTTTCTGAACGATAACGTGGGGGATATGTTTAACGATAACCAGATCCTGTTCCTTCACGATGACCGGGGGGAATACTTCCGATGGTTCGGTGACTTCACCGCAGGATGCTACATCGGGTTTTCGGTGCTCTTCGTGTGGTGCGTCGTTCTTGCGATCCGCAACTACCGCAGGTTTCACGGGGAGAGCCAGAGCATTTACCTGATGAAGCGGCTCTGCGATCCGTGGGAACGGCACAAGCGGTGCCTCGGGCTTCCGGTGGCATTTATACTCCTTGGGTTCCTGACTCTGATGATCCTGTTGTGGGTGAACTGGAGAATGTATGCGGCGTTTCCGCCGGAACAGCGACTGTCCGGATCGATCGAGTTTGAGATCTGGAGAGCGTTAACTCCGTATTTCGATGATTGGGGAGGACTGATACTATGATTGAGTTGATCAATGTGAACAAGCGATACAGAGACGGCGTTCAGGCCTTGAAAAATGTGAATCTGAAGATCGGACAGGGGGAGATCATCGGATTGTTCGGTGAGAACGGTGCCGGCAAGACGACGCTGATGAAGTGCATCCTCGGACTGATCGGATACCGGGGGGAGATCCTTCTGGACGGCGCGCCGATCGACCGCACGAACATTGCGAGGCTTTCGTTCGGCACCTGTGAACACAGCTTCTTTCCTGACCTTACGGCGATGGAACACGCGGCGTTCTATGAGGATCATTTTCCGAAGTTTAACCGGAAGCGGTTCCGCGGTCTGACGGAGTTCTTCAAGTATCCCGTCGCACGGCCGATCAAGAGATTGTCCACCGGTCAGAAGGGGCAGATCGAGGTGATCTTGGCGCTCAGCCAGGGCGCGGATTACATCCTGTTGGACGAGCCGTTCGCGGGGTATGACTTGTTTAACCGAGAGGACTTCTACAAGCTTCTGTCGGGCATTCTGGAGCCGACGGAGACGATCATACTGTCCACGCACCTGATCGAGGAGGTGTCGGGACTTGTAAATCGCGCGATCATGATCCGCGGGGGCGAAATCATCGGAGATGTGGATGCCTGTGAGTTGGAGGAGCAGGGAAGCAGTCTGGTCGAGTGCGTCAAGAGTACGTACGGGTATCAGGAGGATCGCGTGGCAAGGTCGCTGCGTGAGATTACGGGGGAAGAGGAATGAAACGAAAGGAATTGCACATAGCGGGAGCGATCCTCGTCATCGGCGGGTGCCTCCTGTGGCTGTGCAGATTGGATATCGCGGACTTTACGCTGTCGGCATTTTATCCGGACTGGATGTATGCATTCGGCATGATGGCGGGAGGCTTCCTGTTGATGGGGATCGCGAGACCGCGGTTTTGGGCGTTCGCAGGAATGGCAGCGGCGCTTGTGGGGCTTGTGTGGTTGATGCTCGGCGTCGGTATGCGAGAGAGTATTGCATATGATTACGATTACGTGTATGAGAGCTATGAACGATATGTCAAGCTCTACCCCGTGAGGACCATGATGCGGCTCGACGGTTTGAGAGTGAAGATCATTCAGTGGGAAAATGAGAAAGCTGCTCGGATGATCCTGTGGAGCATTGTGCCGTTTTTGATCTCAATTGTCGCGGCAATCCGGCTGTTTCTCACGAAGAAGCACCGCGTGCTGTGCATCACACTCGGCGTACTGCTGATCGCCATGGTCTTTGCGCTGCGGTGGAATGAGTATCTGAATGTTCCGTACGAGCCTGAGACGGCGACGGTGTTCTTTGTAAAATATCGTGCTTCGCTGGTAAACAGTCTGCACAGGGTTTTGAAGCCGATACTGCGCTATGGGATACCGGCGCTGACGCTCGCTGCGGGAGTGCTCGGAGAGTTGTGGGGGAAGGAGAATACGAATGCGTAAGACTTTGATACGAACGATGATCGCAGCTGTTGCTTGCCTCGCGGTGAGCATCGGGTGCATTTTCCGATTCGCGAGGGCGGAGCTGGATATCGTCTATGGATTTACGGCGGAATTCGGGGACCCGAGTGTGCTGAACGGGCTGGTGATCAAGGATTACACCACACGGTACGGCCGACTGTTCATCAGCAATCTGAAGTTCGGGCGGGACGGCAACACCGTGACCGCTGAGGGGAAGACGCTAGGGGATGTCGTGACGTCGGATGTCCTGCCGATCCGAACCAAGGAGTACAAGCCAATCGTGCTGAACGAAATGACGCCGTATATATTGACCGATCTGTTCGGCACGAGGGAATTTGTGGAGTATTTGGACGTGGCGCTTCGTTTGGATGAGTATTATCGGTACTATCCGGAATTGCTGACCACAAGATGGTACGGATGCACGAGTTTGCTGAATGAGTTCTTAAGGATCCCCGTAATCCCGGAGGAGAAGCTGATGGTTTCTTTACACGAGTACGGATGGTCCGATACGCGCAGTATCAGTTTCGTCGGGGAGGACCACTATCAGCCGAAGTTTTATCAGACGATCAACGAAAGGTCGTTGTTCTTCACGATCTCTACGCATACGGAGCAGGGAAACTGTGTGGACACGTCACTGATCCCGGGCGGTTACGGGATATACATTCTTCCGTACACGCAGGACAAGAAGACAGATTGGGTGTGGAGATCCTACGGGTACATATATATGCTCCCCGAGGTCAATACCTCCGGTATTGTGTATGATTTTATGGGAAACCCGGCCAAATACATCGTGCAGGATACGGATCAGGCAAAATATGTCGAGTACACATACCCGGTGTATACCGCAGATACGGACAACATGCGAGTGTTTTACCCGCTGGATCCGCAGTATGAGGTGTTAGGGCTGGAGAGCACAGAAGACGGAAAGAAGATCTGTGTGCTTTTGACGAAGGACGGTCGGCTCTCGGAGGTTATTTTCGACAGTGAGACCGCGGAGACGATCGCGCAGATCGATCTGGGAGAGTATAAGGATGAGGAAATCCCCAATCTGGAAGGCTACAGCGACCTCTTCCTGGTCCTGACACAGGAGTCCATGTTTGTGACGGCGCCGGATGCGCAGGGAGTGTGGGACGCAAGACTTGCGGTCTCGACGATGAAAAACGACGAAGGCCCGGACTTCTCCTGGTGGTACGGCCCGGATGAGGAGGAAGACATTGACAGTTACCTGATCGTTCACTATATCGGATACAATGAGGACGGAAGGTACTGGCGGGATGCCTCGTTTGACGGGGAGCGGCTGGCGTTGGTCGAAAGCCTTCACACGACGGAAAATGAACCGGCGTTCCGATTGGCAGTGGTCACGAAAGACGGCTGTGTGTACGACGGCCTCGTCACCAACTCCCTGCGGAATGACGGTGGTGATTATCAGATTTCGGGGTTGTATTGCTCCTGGGAGTGAAAATCATTAGCGAAGAGACTCCGGGATCAGCTCGGTCAGCTGTTTGATCACAGCTTCGGAGCACTCCGGGATATCGATGCACGGGAACGGGATCCCCATCGCCTCGTACTTGGTGACGCAGAGTTTGCGGAAGGGGAGGAGTTCTAATTTCCGAAGATTGTCATAGCGCTGTGCAAGCGCTGCCATAGAAGAGACCTCGTCGGCAGCGTCCGTGTAGCCGGGAACGACGACATGGCGCACCCAGAGGGGAACCGAAAGAGCTTGTGTGTGGGACAGAAAGCTCAGAACAGCGGAGAGACTGCCTTTCGTGTGCGAGAGGTAGTCTTTTTCGTTGGAAAATTTGATGTCGGCGATCACCAGATCGGTGACCGAGAGCACCGCGTCGATCGCCTCACCGTTCGGAGCACCGATGCAGGAGGTGTCCAGGCAGGTGTGGATGCCTTCCTCGTGAAGGCGCGCAAACAAAGCCGCCACGAAGCGCCACTGCAGCATAGCTTCGCCGCCGGAGACCGTCACGCCGCCGTCGATACCAAAGTAGGTGCGGTAGCGGAGAACCCTGGCCACCACGTCCTCGACGGTGTACTCCGTGCCGCCCTTAGGGTTCCAGGTGTCCGGGTTATGGCAGTACATGCACCGAAGAGGGCAGCCCTGCAGGAAGATGACGAACCGAAGCCCCGGGCCGTCGACGGCGCCGAGGGACTGGAACGAATGTATGCGGCCGGTCATATTACACTGCCTCGTGGAACGTGCGGGAGATGACTTCCTTCTTCTGCTCGAGCGTGAGCTTGTTGAAGGTTACGGCGTAGCCCGAGACGCGGATCGTGAGCGTCGGGTACTTCTCCGGATGGTTCATCGCATCGATCAGGGTCTCGCGGTTGAGAACGTTGACGTTGAGGTGGTGAGCCTTCTGTGCAAAATAACCGTCCAGGATATGAATGAGGTTGTTGCAGCGCTCGGACTCGCTGTGCCCAAGAGCCTGCGGGATGATCGAGAACGTGTTGCTGATGCCGTCCTTGCATGTCTCGTACGAAAGCTTTGCTACCGAGTTGAGGGATGCAAGAGCGCCACTCTTATCACGGCCGTGCATTGGGTTGGCACCTGGTGCGAACGGCTCGCCGGCGCGTCGTCCGTCGGGCGTGTTGCCGGTCTTCTTGCCGTACATTACGTTCGAGGTGATCGTGAGGATCGAGAGCGTGTGCTCGGCGCCTCTGTACGTAGGAGTGCGGCGAAGCGCTGCGAGGAAGAGCTCGGTCTGTTCCTTTGCGAGAAGGTCGACGCGGTCGTCGTCGTTGCCGTAGCACGGGAACTCACCGACGGTCTCGAAATCCTTGATCAATCCGGTCTCCGCATCGCGGATCGGCTTGACCTTCGCGTACTTGATCGCGGACAGGGAGTCCGCAAGAACCGAGAGGCCGGCGACGCCGAACGCCATATAGCGGTGAACGTTCGTGTCGTGAAGAGCCATCTGCGTCTTCTCGTAAGCGTACTTGTCGTGCATATAGTGGATCATGTTCATCGCGGTGACGTACGTCTTGGCGAGCCACTCGCGGTAAATGCCCATGCGCTCGCAGACCAGGTCATACTCGAGGTACTCGCCCTCGTAGACCGGCATCTCCGGACCGACCTGCATGTTGTAGCGCTCGTCGCGGCCGCCGTTTAAGCTCATCAGAAGGAGCTTGGCGAGGTTTGCGCGCGCGCCGAAGAACTGCATGTCCTTGCCGAGGCGCATCGCGGAGACGCAGCAGGCAATGCCGTAGTCGTCGCCGTAGATCGGGCGCATGAGATCGTCATTTTCATATTGGATGGCGTCGGTATCGCAGGACACCTTCGTCGCAAAATTCTTAAAGTTCTCGGGAAGGTCCTTCGACCACAGCACCGTGAGGTTCGGCTCAGCGGAAGGTCCCAAGGTGTAGAGCGTGTTGAGGATGCGGAAGGAGTTCTTCGTGACAAGCGTTCTGCCGTCCTCGCCCATGCCGCCGACGGACTCGGTGATCCACATCGGGTCGCCCGCGAAGAGCTCGTTGTACTCAGGAGTTCTGAGGTGGCGTGCCATGCGAAGCTTCATGACGAAATCGTCCAGCAGCTCCTGCAGCTCGCACTCGGTGTAGAGGCCGTTCTTTAAGTCGCGCTCAAAGTAAATGTCAAGGAACGTGGACGTGCGCCCTAAGCTCATCGCCGCGCCGTTTTGCTCCTTGATCGCGCCGAGGTAACCGAAGTACAGCCACTGGATCGCCTCGCGGGAGTTCGTCGCGGGAGCGGAGATGTCGATGCCGTAGAGGAGTGCCATATCCTTGAGCTTGCCTAAGAAGTTGATCTGCTGATACAGCTCCTCGAGGCGGCGGATGGTCTCAGCGTCCATCGGCTGCGTCGCCGCAAGCTCGGCCTTGTCCTTCGTCTTCTCCGCGATCAGGCGGTCGACGCCGTAGAGAGCCACACGGCGGTAGTCGCCGATGATGCGGCCGCGGCCGTAGGCGTCCGGAAGACCGGTGATGATACCGACGTGGCGCGCCTTGCGGATCTCGTCGCTGTAGACGCGGAAAACGCCGTCGTTGTGCGTCGTGCGGTACAGGAATTCCTCCTCAACCTTCTCGGAGAGCTCGTAGCCGTAAGCCTGGCAGGCTTTGCGCGTCATGTTGAGGCCGCCGAAGGGGTTGACACCGCGGCGCAGAGGCCGGTCGGTCTGTAGGCCGACGATCAGCTCCTTGTCCTTGTCAAGGTAGCCCGGCTTATAGTTGAGAAGCGAGGTGACATGCTGCGTGTCGATGTCGAGGACGCCGCCGAACTGCTGCTCGAGATCGAAGAGATGTGCAAGCTTGCCCATCAGCTCGTTTGTGCGCTCGGTCGCGCCCGCAAGGAAACTTCCGTCCCCCTCGTAGGGCGTGTAGTTCTTTTGAATGAAGTCGCGGACGTTGATCTCGTCTTTCCAGGCTCCTCCGACAAATCCGTTCCAAGCTTCCATGGCGGTACCTCCTCGCATGATGTGTTGCGTGTATTGGTTGATAGTTCAGCACTTTAGTGCAGTATTGCGGAAAATAAAAAGAGCAACAGGTCGTTATGAACTGTTGCCCAGACGGTCGGCTAAATGACGGCGGAACGCCGTCCTGCGCATTTAACCCCACTGTGGTTATTTCCACATGAACCGTCAGAGGCTAAATGTTCTTCACTTGTGTTCAGCATACCACAACATATAGGGGCCAGTCAAGATGTCATTTTGCACGAAAAAAACGTTTCTTTTCGGCATGATTTCGCTTGCAAAACAGAAAGGCAGGTGTTATAATTTCCAAAAGAGTAAATATGGTTTAACAGCCGGAGGGAAACCGTGCCGGCGACCACAATTTACAAGGGGGGAACTATGACAAAACATTATACGTGTCCGGGGTGCGGCGCGACGGTGGAGTATGATCCCGCCGTTCACAAACTGCGCTGCCCGTTCTGTAAGAAGAGTTACTCTGTGGGTGAGCGTGCAAAGCTCCTGGGGGAACCGGTTGAGGACAAGTCGCGTACGCTGTCGATGGAGCTGAAGGATCGGCTGCGGGAGAGCAACACGATCCCGATGCATGTTCTGCAGTGCAGTGCGTGCGGCGCGGAGCTTGCGATGAACCACGTGGAGACCTCTTCGTTCTGCCCGTACTGCGGCAATGCGACGGTAGCGACCGATCGCCTGGTCGATTATCTGAAGCCGGAGTACATCATACCCTTCAAGGTTACGAAGGAAGAAGCCGAGAAACGCATCCGCAAGAGGATGAGCAAGGGCTTCTTCGTCCCGAAGAAGATTAAGAATTTTGAGACCGAGCGGTTGCGCGGCATCTATATCCCGTATTGGTTGTTCGACCTCTATCACTCGGACGAACAGTTCTGGAGTTATAAGTCGAAACGGGATAATGACCGCCGATACAGTTACCGCATCGGCGACTGCTACTTTAAACACCTGACGATGGAGGCTTCCGATACGCTCAACGATGAGTACTCAAAGAAACTGGAGCCGTACGATCTGAAGGATCTGAAGCCGTTTGACGCGGCTTATCTCTCCGGTTTCTATTCGGACCGCTTCGATGTTAACCGCAGACGGGCGCAGCTGCAGGCGGAGGAGCGCGCGACCGAGATGTTTAACGCGGAGGTGTATCCGACGATTCCCGGCAAGGACATCGATAAGGTGTGGGACAACACGAGAAACGTTCCGATCCGCGCGGAGTATGCGTTGCTTCCCGTATGGTTCCTGACGTTCCGATATAAGGACAAGCCGTTCACAACCATGGTGAACGGGCAGACCGGCAAGGTCGTAGGTGCTGTCCCGTACATAAAGTCGCGCGTGACAGCGCTGTTTGCGCTTTTTGCGGCGCTGTTCGTCCCCATGTTCTCGGTTCTGTTCGCTTTCTTCCACAGGATCCTTGTGTTCCTGTTCACGGAGGGCGATGACTTTGAGGCGGTCGGCGACGGTGTTGTTTACTATATTGCCTTGCTCGTGATGCTGTTTGGCTGGACATGGACCAAGGCATGGATGGATTATCGGAAGATGAAAGAAAGCATAGCGTTGACGTGTGCCTACAGCACCGATCGGCTGGTAAAAGAAAGGCAGGATCACTGATATGGGTATGGCTTATTGGATCTCGGGCTTAGTCGTGGGCGTTGTCTTCGGCCTCGGGCTGGCGCTCCGGCTTACCGTACATTATGTGATGGACTCGAACGATTACGGCGACTACTCCGGTACCTGCGGGGACTTCGGAGAGGGCATTCACCTCGTTGTCGAGGACGATGACCTGAAGACGCGGGAGTTCAATCAGAGCGCAAAGGAGATTTTGAACAGGCGAAGAGAGGAGCTTCTGGAGCGTGAGACCGGCAGCAAGACCGGCAAGAAAACCGGCAGTGAGACCGGTTGATGGGGGAGTAGGACATGACGAAGAAGTATCAATGCCCGAACTGCGGCGTGGCGATGGAATTTCGCCCGGACACGCAGGAGTGGCACTGTGAGTATTGCCATTCGACGTTCTCGCTGAAGGAACTTGAGAAGGCGGAAAGTGAGCTCGCGGAGGCACTTGCCAAGGCGGGGCTCGGCGGCACGGGCGAGACCGGGCTGCCTGCGGAGGGCGCGGAGTCAGCTGAGGATGTTGTCGCGGACGGCGACACTACGATGCAGATGACGATCCTGCGCTGTCAGTCGTGCGGCGCGGAGCTGGCGGTCGACGGAACGGAGGCATCCACATTTTGCGCATTCTGCGGACAGGCGACCGTGGTGATCGACCGGCTGGAGGGCTGGCTGAAGCCCGATTACATCATTCCGTTTCAGGTGACGAAGGAGGAGGCGGAGAAGAAGATCCGCGAGAAGGTCTCCAAGGGAAGGTTCATCCCGCGGAAGCTGCGTCATTTTCCAGCGAAACGGATGCGCGGTATCTACATTCCGTTCTGGTTGTACGACGTGTATTACGCGGACGATGCCGTCTGGTCCTATAAGAAGAAGGTCGGAAAAACCTATGTGACCAAGAGTTGCAAGCGGGCTGCCGAGTGCAAGTTCCGCGACGTTCCGGTGGACGCCTCGAAGCAGATGCCGGACGAGGCGTCACAGCGCCTTGAACCCTACGACATGAACGGGCTTAAGAAGTTCAATCCGGCGTATCTCTCGGGCTTCTATTCCAACCGCTTCGATGTGCTGAAGGAGGAGGCGACGCAGACCGCGGTGACGCGCGCAGGGGAGATGTTCGACGACCGCATGGAGGTCGAGATGAAAATCGATTATCCGGATGGCGCGACGAAGAGCCTGAGCCAGTCCGTCGGTGAGGCGATCAACCCGCGGTACGCGTTGATGCCGGCCTGGTTTGTGACTTTCCGGCAGGATGACAAGCCGTTCAATATCATGGTCAACGGGCAGACCGGCAAGGTCGTCTGCGCGATGCCTTTTGTGAAGAAGAAAGCGATCGCATTGCTTGTGTTTTTGCTTCTTTTGTTCTGTATACCGCTCGGACTGTTCGGCGGTTACGCGATCCCGTGGATGCAAAACGGCAAGAACGAGATGACCGAGAGGATCGTGTTCATGCTGACCTTCGCATTTTTCATCGGATGCGGGGTGGGGTGCTATCATCTCTTCGGTCGTGTCCGCGACATGTGGGACTCCCTGAAGGAAAATACGGAGCTCACGAACTCCGAGGTGACCGAGCAGTACGTCGGGGAAAGGCAGGATAAGTCGATATGAATTTCTTTATCTTAGGCGCGCTCTTCGGAGTCGTGACGGGAGCTCTCCTCGCAGCGTTCATCACCTTGAAGCTGGTGATGAAGTCGAACGATTTCGGTGACAACACAGGAGACTTCTGGGACTACAGCAGAAAGATCAACGTCGTCGAGGAGGTTTCGGACCTCTCGAAGGACCATCCGTATGTCAATGCCGGGAACATTTTCCGCGAACACCTTGCAGAATGGAAAGCGGCAAATGAGCGGAAAAAACAAAACTGAATGACCGTAAAACGCAGCGATCGAAATTTTGAAAAATCGCTGCGTTTTCTCTTGCAAAACGAAAAATGACGTGATATAATAGCCCAAATGGTAAATGACGTTTACATCCGTGCGATAGTCGCGCGGTCTTTTTTAAGCATTTACCAAGGGGGAAATCATAACAATGACAAGACATTATCAGTGTCCCGGCTGCGGATCAACGGTTGAGTACGATCCTTCGGTGAAGAAGCTGTACTGCCCGTACTGCGGGGAACGGTACACCGTGGAGGAACACGGCAGACGGTTCGCGAATACGACCGCGGAAGGTTCCGGTAGGATGGACACTGTCGTGCGGGAGAAACTGCGGGAGAAAGCCATAGTTCCGGTGAAGGTGATGCAGTGCTGTTCGTGCGGTGCAGAGATGACGCTGAACAACGTGGAGACGTCTTCGTTCTGCCCGTACTGCGGACAGGCAACGGTTGTCACGGAGCGCCTTCAGGACTATTTGGAGCCGGAGTACATCATTCCGTTCAAGGTGACGAGGGAGCAGGCAGAGTCGATCATTCGCAAGCGTTTACAGAGCGGCTTCTTTATTCCGAAGGGAATCCGGAACTTCAAGACCGATCGGCTGCGTGGAATTTACATTCCGTATTGGCTGTTCGATGTGTATTGCTCCGACGAGCAGCTGTGGAGGAGCAAGGAAGGCAGGAACGAAGTGTTCAGTTACTGCGCGGGAGACTGCACCTTCCATCATCTGACGGCGGAGGCTTCGAGACGCTTCAACGATGATTACTCGATGAAGCTGGAGCCCTATCGGTCGGAAGAACTGAAGAAGTTTGATGCCGCATATCTCTCGGGGTTCTATTCGGACCGGTTTGATGTCGGCAAGAAAGAGGCGAGAGAGTACGCTGAGAAGCGTGTGCATGAGCTTTACAATTCGGAAGTGGAAGAGACGTTGAAGGGAAAGCATGGAGAGTTGCTGAAGTCCGACCCGAAAACCGACTTCCTCCGCGCAGATTACGCGCTGCTTCCGGTGTGGTTTCTCACGTTCCGGTATGAAAACAGACCGTTTACCGTTTTGGTGAACGGACAGACGAAGAAAATGGTCGGTGCCGTGCCTTTCGTGAAGGCGAAGGCGTACGCCATGTTCGCCGGTATGGCAGTTGTGCTGTGCACCGTTCTCTCTGTTCTGTTTTCCTGTGCGAACTACTTATGTGGATATGCGGTTGCCAACACCCGCGGAAACGGTAACGGCGTCGGAAGACTGATCGGTTACTATGTTGTGTTTATCATATTCTTATATGGTTGGACGTGGGTCACCGCCGTCAAGAGATACCGTCATATGAAGAAATGTATCAGCCTGACGTGCGCGAACTCTACCAACCGCTTTGTGAAAGAGAGGCAGGATCGTTAATGGGGACATTTTACTGGGTGACCGGAATTCTTCTGGGAGTTTCGATCGGACTGGGGATGGCTCTTCGGTTTACCGTGGAACTCATCATGAGATCGAACGACATCGGTGACACCACCGGCAACTGTGTGGACTTCAGCCGCGGTATCGAACTTTGCAAAAAGAAAGAAGGCAGGAGCAAGAAAAAGATCAGTAAGCTCTACCGGAGTGCAGAGGCCGTACTGCAGCGCAGACGGAATGAGGTGATCCGGGACGCACAACTTGCAAAAATGCAGGAAGGCATGCAAAAACTGACGCGTCAGCAGTAACGATACGGAAGGTGACAGGAGGACGTTTCTTTTGTCACCTTCTTCTTTACTTTTTTAGCGGAATAGGTTACAATACACATCAAATGGGCTTGGGTGATCTCCGCGGGGCGGAAGACCGGGGCCCTACAAGAATGATATCACATAAAAGGAGTGTTTTTATGAATCTTTCCCCTCTTCAAAAAGCAAGATATCAGTATCAGCCGAAGCTTCCGGGAATGCTGAGAAACGGCATCGCGGAGATCTGCGTTAAGGAAGGCGAGCCTACGCAGAGCGTGGCGGATCAGGACAAGATCAAGGCGCAGTTCCCGAACACCTACGGCAAGAAGGAGATCACCTTCGTCAAGGGTGCGAACACCTCGGTAGCGAAGAAGCAGGTTGTCGGCGTTATCCTCTCCGGCGGTCAGGCACCCGGCGGACACAATGTTGTCTGCGGTCTCTATGACGCGCTGAAGGCAGCGGACAAGAACAACGTTCTTCTCGGCTTCAAGGGCGGCCCGAGCGGCCTTTTGGATGACTCCTATGTGGAGTTCACCGACGAGATCATCGATCAGTACCGCAACACCGGCGGTTTCGATATCATCGGTTCCGGCAGAACGAAACTCGAGAAGACGGAGCAGTTCCTCGTTGTTGAGGAAGTTGCGAAGAAGCATGGCCTCACCGCGATCGTGATCATCGGCGGCGACGACTCGAACACCAACGCAGCGGTTCTCGCTGAGCACATGGCTGCGAAGAACACGGGCGTTCAGGTTATCGGTTGCCCGAAGACCATCGACGGTGACCTCAAGAACGAGGACATCGAGGCTTCCTTC
>JAFZMO010000098.1 GCA_017551165.1 Lachnospiraceae bacterium | reverse complement strand
GGCGGTGCGCAGAAGAACATCGGACCTGCCGGCGTTGTGATCGCCATCATCCGCGAGGATCTGATCACCGAGGATGTGCTTCCGGGCACGCCTACGATGCTTCAGTACAAGACTCATGCGGACAATGATTCCCTCTACAACACTCCTCCCTGCTACGGCATCTACATCTGCGGCAAGGTCTTCAAGTGGCTCAAGAAGCAGGGCGGCCTTGAGGCGATGAAGGAGTACAACGAGAAGAAGGCGAAGATCCTCTACGATTTCCTTGATCAGAGCAAGCTCTTCAAGGGCACCGTTGAGAAGAACTCACGCTCCCTCATGAACGTGCCGTTCGTGACCGGTGACGCCGATCTCGACGCGAAGTTCATCAAGGAGGCTACCGAGGCCGGCTTCGTGAACCTCAAGGGTCACAGAAGCGTCGGCGGTATGCGTGCGTCCATCTACAACGCAATGCCGATCGAGGGCGTTGAGAAGCTCGTTGAGTTCATGAAGAAGTTCGAGGCGGAGAACGCCTGAGACTGCTTTCGCAACCGGCGGATGATTGCGGAAGAAACCACCTCCGCCGGAACCAGAAACGGAGGAAATCACAATGAAATATAATTGCTTAAATGCGATCGCGAAGATCGGTTTGAATGAATTCGGCGCTGCTTACGAGCAGACCGACAATTTTGCAGAGGCTGACGTAGCGCTTGTGCGCAGCGCCGCGATGCATGAGATGGAGTTCGGCGACAACCTTCTTGCAGTGGCAAGAGCAGGTGCCGGCGTCAACAATATTCCGCTTGACAAGCTTGCGGAGAAAGGCGTTGTTGTATTCAACACGCCCGGTGCAAACGCAAACGGTGTGAAGGAACTCGTGATGGCAGGTCTTCTTCTGACCTCCCGCGATATCCTCGGCGGTATCAACTGGGTACAGACGATCAAGGACGACGAGAACGTTGCCAAGCTGATCGAGAAAGGCAAGGGCCAGTTCGCAGGCCGCGAGATCCAGGGCAAGAAGCTCGGTGTGATCGGTCTCGGCGCCATCGGCGTCTTGGTTGCGAATGCAGCATCCGCTCTCGGCATGACCGTTTACGGCTGCGACCCTTACATCTCTGTGGAAAATGCATGGAAGCTCTCCCGCAGTGTCATCCATGTAAACAGCCGCGAGGAGATCTTCACCGAGTGCGATTACATCACGGTTCATGTGCCGCTTCTTGACGACACGAAGAAGATGATCAATGCGGACACGATCGCGACGATGAAGGACGGCGTTGTCATCCTCAACTTCGCGCGTGACCTTTTGGTTGACGATGATGCGATGGAAGCAGCACTTGCTTCGGGCAAGGTTGCGAAGTACATCACCGATTTCCCGAACGCGAAGACGGCCGGCATGAAGGGCGTGATCGCGATCCCTCACCTCGGCGCTTCGACGCAGGAGTCCGAGGACAACTGTGCAGTGATGGCGGTTCGCGAGCTTCGCGAGTACGTTGAGCACGGCAACATCATCAATTCCGTGAACTACCCGATGCTGGATGCGGGCGTATGCCGCGTGGCAAGCCGTATCTGTATCCTGCACCGCAACGTTCCGAACATGCTCTCGCAGTTCACGACTGCGGTAGCAGGCATCAATATCGAGAATATGTACAACAAGAGCAGAGGCGATTTCGCATACAGCGTGCTCGATGTCTGCGGCAAGGTGGACGAGGAAGCGATCGTTACGAAGCTCTCGGCTCTCGACGGCGTGCTGAAGGTTCGCGTACTTCAGTAAGGTCGTGCGCCGGAAGGCGCGAATACGTCGACAACGGAGGACTGTCCTTTGGAAAAAACATTGCAGGAATTAATGGCAATCTGTGATTCCATTTGCATGACAATCAGTCGATTAAACATAGGCGGCGTGCTCGCATTGAGCATGCCGCTTAAAGTGCTTCTTCATCGGGAAATGATGGAGTTCGCCCTCTACCTTGCGGACGCCGACGGCGTTATCACGCAGGAGGAGCAGGACCTCATCAAGGATACGCTGCAGCTCAAGATGCGCGCCGATGAGGTGACGGAGATGCGCCGCAGACTGATGGCGCAGGGCGGTGCGTACGGCTCGACCAGACCGAGGGCGATGAAATATTTCATCCTCGCGGACGCCGGCAAGAAGATCGGCAACGACCCGAACAAGTACCAGAATGCGCAGATCCTTGCGGATACGTACAAGCTCTTCGCGGAGCACATTCTCGCGACGAAAGACAACGCCGGCGAGAAGGAAACGAACCGCATGACGCAGTACATCACCATGCTGGAGAATTTCCTGAAGGAGTACGGCGTATTTTACACAAGCAACTTCAAGATCATCAAGGCGAAGCCGCTTCTCGTGGAGCGCAAGGTCGTTGACCCGAGTGATCAGGAAAATGTCGACAAGCTGATGGAGAGCCTCAACTCCCTCATCGGTCTCGACCGCGTGAAGAAGGACATCGCGGGCATCGTGGACCTGATCCGCGTGCAGAAGATGCGCGAGTCCAAGGGCATGAAGACGGCGGACATCAGCAAGCATATGGTTTTCTACGGGAACCCCGGTACCGGCAAGACGACGGTGGCGCGACTCCTCGGAAAGATCTTCCAGGGACTCGGCGTCTTAAAGGGCGGCCAGCTCATCGAGGTGGACCGCGGCGGTCTTGTGTGCGGCTACGTCGGCCAGACGGCGATCAAGACCCAGGAAGTCATCGACAAGGCGATGGACGGCGTTCTCTTCATCGACGAGGCCTACACGCTGAACGTCGGGAAGGGGGAAAATGACTTCGGCCAGGAGGCGGTGGACACGCTTTTGAAGGCGATGGAGGACAACCGCGACCGGTTGATCGTCATCGTGGCCGGTTACGAGGAGCCGATGGACGAGTTCCTCGACTCGAACCCGGGTCTCAAGTCCCGCTTCAACAAGTACATCCGCTTCGACGACTACTCGCCGGAGCAGCTCATCAAGATCCTCGAGGGCATGTGCAGCGGCAAGGACTACAAGCTTTCGCCCGAGGCACGGCAGGCGGCGGTCGACTACTTCGACAACTGCCTTAAGACGCAGGCGGAGAATTTTGCGAACGCGCGTGAGGTCCGCAACTTCCTCGAGAAGGCGATCACAAACCACGCAACCCGCGTCGTCTCGATCAAGAACCCGAGCGAGGACGACCTCTGTACGATCATCGTGGACGATGTCAAGGACATCGTGCCGAACGTGATCGAGAAGCAGTAAACGGCAGACAATGATCATCGGCCGGGCAGGAAAACCTGCCCGGTTTTTTGTTTTCGGAAATGCCTGTACTATTTTTGCATTCATTTTCCGATTGATTTTCGAAGAAATCTCAAATACAATGAAGGATACAGTACTTCCCAAGAAACGGAGCAGGGTATGAGAGCAAGACGATGGTTGTGCGTTTTGTGCGCATTGATGATAGCCGTCCTGTCGGGGTGCGGCAGGGAAAGCGATGAGACGAAGGACACGAAGCTGGTGTTGGGGTTCAGCCAGATCGGCAGTGAGAGCGCGTGGCGCATCGGCAACACGAAGGACATCGAGGAGCAGGCGGGTGCGTACGGTATCGGCCTGATGTTGGAGAACGCGAACCAGAAGAAGGAGAACCAGATTGCGGCGATCCGGCGGTTTATCGCGTACAAGGTGGATGTGATCGCATTTTCCCCGGTGGTCGAAGAGGGCTGGGAGAACGTGCTCAAGGAGGCTCGCGATGCGGGCATCCCGGTGATCCTGGTGGACCGAGACATCAACACCGAGGAGGAGGGACTCACCACCTGCCTGATCGGCGCCGACTTCTACAAGGAGGGCGTCATGGCGGCCGAGTACCTGATCCGCAAGGTTGACCGGCTGGGGCTTACCGAGGTCAACATCGTGGAGATCACGGGCACGCAGGACTCTACGCCCATGCGGCAGCGGCAGGCCGGCTTCATGGACACGATCGCCGGCGATGAGCGCATGCATGTTCTGGAGAGCGTGGACGGCGATTTCCTGAAGAGCCGCGGCGAGGAGTGCATGCGGTATTTCCTCGGAAAATACGGCGATACCATCGATGTTGTATTCTCACATAACGACGAGATGACGATCGGTGCGCTGCCGGAGATCGAGAAGGCAGGGCTTGTGCCCGGCAAGGACATCATCATTATCTCCATCGACGGCGGGCAGGAGGCGATTGATGTGCTCAAGGAGGGCAAGATCAACTGCGTCGTCGAGTGCACGCCGAAGCTCGGCAAGGCCCTGATGGAGACAGCTCTGCGGCTGAAGAACGGCGAGAGCGTGGCGGCGGTGATCCATCCCGAGGAGGTTGCATTTACCGACGAGATGGACGTCTCGACGATCGCACCGCGCGGCTATTGATCCGCGCAAACCGGTTTGAATAAAGCGCGTGACATAGAAAGAGAATGACATATACTGCGAACGACGTGATTCGGCGAAAGGCAGGATTCCATGGGGAAACTGACGAGGGAAAAAAGTATTCTGGGGCAGATCAACGATCTGAGCCACAAGCTGGTGTTCATGCTCGTGGTGCCCATCATCATAAGTCTGATTCTGATGCTTTTGTATGCCAGCAAGTATCACAGTTCCATCGATCGGATGGAGACGGCGGCAAGGCTTCAGACGGTCGTGAAGGAGGAGATCCCGGAGACCGCGTGGAACATCGTGAGCGGCCGTGAGACATTTCCGACGAGCGGCATCTACACATCCTTAAAGAACGTGAACGACACGATCGACAGCATCACAAAGTCGGCGGACGAGGAGAACCGGCTCTCCCTGATCGTCGCGAGACGAACCATGCAGACGCTTGAGAATTACGTGGATCAGATCCGCGACAACATGGAAGCGAAGGTCCCCGTGGTTGAGAGCGAGGCGGTGATCGAGGAGGTCCGCGGCGTGGCATCTTTGGTGGATAGTATGCTCAATGAATACATCGCGAGTGAGATCAACTCCACCGCGAGGATGAGCGTGAGCCTGCGTATCCTGGTGCTTACAACGGCGGTGGCGGAGCTTTTGATCGTCATCGTGGCGTTGTGGGTCCGCGACCGGTCAGTGAAGGAGACGGCGACGTCCGTGCGGCTTCCGATCGAACGACTCGAGGCAGCGGCCGCGCGGATCGCGGAGGGGTCTCTCGATGAGAAGATCGCGGACACGGAGGTCACGGAGCTTCGGAATCTGACGTTTCAGGTCAACACGATGGCCGACCGACTTCAGGAAATGATGAAGAAAAGCAACCGCGACGCGAGGAGCCTTCGCAAGGCGGAGCTTCGCACACTGCAAGCGCAGATCAACCCACATTTTCTGTATAATACGCTCGATGCGATCGTGTGGAAGGCCGAGGCGGGCGAGAAGGACGAGGTCATTCAGCTGACGAGCGCCCTGAGCGATTTCTTCCGCATCAGTCTCTCGTCCGGTGCGGACTGGATCCCGATCAGCCAGGAGAAGAAGCACATCGAGGGCTACCTGAAGATCCAGCAGACGCGCTATCGCGACATCATGGACTATGCGATCGACATTCCCGACGAGATCGGCGATTTCTACATCCTGAAGCTTCTCCTGCAGCCGCTTGTGGAAAATGCTCTCTACCACGGCATCAAGATCAAGCGCGGCGGCGGTACCATCTCGGTTTCGGGAAGGCTCGAGGACGGCTTCTTGGCGTTCAGCGTCACGGACACGGGTCTCGGAATGACGGAGGAACAGCTTCGGGAGCTCAACGAGCGCATGAAGGAGGGACAGCCGACGGTCAGCTCGGTTGGCGGAGGCTTCGGCCTTGTCAACGTGAACCTGCGGATCCGGCTCTACTATAATCAGGCGGACGGCCTTTCGATCACAAGCGACCCCGAGGGCACGACGGTCTCGTTCCGCGTGCCGTGCAGAACAAAAGAGGAGATCAATGAAAATGAAAGTATTTCTGGTTGACGATGAGATTGTCGTGCGGGAGGGGATCCGCGAGTCGTTCCCGTGGGATGACACGCCCTACGTCCTTGTTGGCGAGGCGCCCGACGGCGAGATGGCGCTTCCGATGATCCGGGACACCAACCCCGACATCGTCATCACGGATATCCGGATGCCCTTCATGGACGGGATCGAGCTCTGCCGGATCATGCGCGCGCAGATGCCGTGGATCGGCGTTGTCGTGTTGAGTGGCTACGATGAGTTTGAGTACGCGCGCCAGTGCATCCAGCTGGGGGTGCGGGAGTATCTCTTAAAGCCCATCAACTCGGAGGCCTTGAAGGGTGCGCTTGATAAGGTGAGCGCCCAGATCCGCGAGGAGCGGAACACGTTTGAGCATGCGGCCAACCTGCGTGCCCGCATGGAGAGCGGCGGCAAGCTGGTGAAGGAGAAGCTGATCGGGTCTTTATTTTCCGATGAGGCGGCGGAGAAGGATGCGGAGGATGTGCTGGCACAGCTGTCTGCCATGGGATGCCCCGTGCCGAAGCCGTTCTACACGGTGATCGACGCCGCATTTTCTCCGGTCGAGGAGGGACAGGCTGCGGCAGCGGCGCTCGCGGAGAGCAGCGGCGGGATCGCACAGCCCTCGCCGGGACGCGTCGGGACGAGATTTCTGGTGCTCGGCGACACCGCGGAGGATGCGGAGGAGCACGCGTACGCGTTCGCCACGACACTCGCCCGCGAGCTGGAGCACACGGGCTCGTCGGAGATCCGCGTGGGCATCGGCGAGATCGTGGACAGACCTGAGCAGATCTACCAGAGCTTCCGCTCCGCAAGACACATTCGTCATCTCCTGGTGGAGCGCTCCGACGAGAAGGCGATCATTCTCGGAGTGCGCGAGATGGGCGAGCGGGCCGACGAGAAGACGCCCGCAGTGATCAGCGAGGCCAAGCTGTATATATCGAGACATTTTACGAATCCGAACCTGATGCTTCAGGACGTGGCGAAGGCTGTCGGAATGAGCAACAGCCGTTTCTCCACCGTGTTCTCGCAGCAGACCGGGCAGACGTTCACGGAGTATCTGATGTACCTGCGCATCGGCAAGGCCAAGGAGCTGCTTCGGACCACCTCGGTGAAGGGCTCCCAGATCGCACGCGACGCGGGCTACAATGACGCGCATTACTTCAGTTACATCTTCAAGAAAAATACGGGGCTCACGCCCTCCGATTACCGGGCACAGTATCAAAATCAACCGGAATAAAATTATTTTCAACCGAATCAAAAATCGAATACCAAACACGGTATGATATTCAACCAAGTCAATATCAACCTGGATTTACCGGCGAACCCACATGCGATATCCTATCTTCGAAAGGTCGATGACGACCAAAAAGAAGGAGGATATAAAACAATGAGAAAGTACAGATCATTGTTGCTTGTGGGTTTACTTGTCGTTACCTGTCTTTTCGTTATGACCGCGTGCGGTAAGGACGATGGAGACGGAAAGATCAAGATCGGCGTTGTCAACAACCCGCCGTCAGAGTCCGGTTACCGTGAAGCGAACGTGAAGGACATGGAGAAGGTCTTCTCGGAAGCGAACGGATACGATCTGAAGACGTTCTACAGTGACAAGAACGACGATCAGCTCCAGGCAGCAAAGGGCTTCATCACGGACGGTGTTGACTACCTTCTGATCTCCGCAGCGGAGACGACCGGTTGGGACGACGTTCTGAAGGAAGCAAAGGATGCAGGCGTTAAGGTGTATATCTTCGACCGCAAGATCGCAGTTGACGAGAGCCTTTACGAGGCAGCGGTTATCTCCGACATGGCAGCAGAAGGCGATACCGCAGTGAACTGGCTCCTCAGCCTGAACCTTCCGGAGTACAAGGTTATCCACATTCAGGGTGCTATGGGTTCCGACGCTCAGGTCGGACGTACCGGTGCTCTGGACGCTCAGTTCGCATCCGGCAAGATGAAGAAGGTTGTTCAGCAGACGGCCGGCTGGGATGAGGCGGAAGCAAAGAAGATCGTTGAGTCCGTGATCAACAGCGGTGAAGACTTCAATGTTATCTACGCTGAGAACGACGGTATGGCAAGAGGCGCTGTTGCAGCTCTCGACGAAGCCGGCATCACGCACGGCGTTGACGGCAAGGTTGTCATTATCGGTTTCGACTGCAACAAGTGGGCACTCAAAGAGCTCCTCGCCAAGAAGTGGAACTACGACGGACAGTGCAGCCCGTTCCAGGCACAGATCATCAGCGATCTGATCAAGAGCGGCAAGGCTCCTGCGCAGAAGATCATCATCAACGAGGAAAAAGGTTTTGACGCAAAGACCATTACTCAGAGCGATATTGACACTTACGGTTTAGGTGATTAAATCATAATCTGACGAATAGCGCAGCTGAGCTGATCAAAACAGTTTGGCTGCGCTTTTTTCCGGAGAGGTGTTTACTTCGTTCCTATGGAGGGTTTTGGTATGCAGGAAGAATGCTTACTGACGATGCGTCACATCGACAAGAGATTCCCCGGGGTGTTGGCGCTGAACAAGGTGGATTTTACGCTCCGAAAGGGCGAGATCCACGCGCTCATGGGTGAGAACGGCGCCGGCAAATCCACGCTCATCAAGGTGCTGACTGGCGTGTATCAGATGGACGGCGGTGAGATTAAGGTGGATGGCAAGAAGATCGCCATCAAGTCGCCACAGGATGCCCAGAATCACGGTATCAGCACGGTGTATCAGGAGATCACGCTGTGCCCGAATCTCACTGTGGCGGAAAATATGTTCATCGGTCGGGAGGTCGGCTTACTGGTGCACAGGAAGTCCTACGAGAAGCGTGCCGACGAACTTTTGAACAGCCTCGGTATCCCGGCGAGAAGCACACAGCAGCTGGGAGACTGCTCCCTGGCGGTTCAGCAGATGGTTGCCATCGCGCGCGCGGTGGATATGAAATGTAAGGTTTTGATCCTGGACGAGCCCACGTCCTCCCTTGACGACAAGGAAGTACAGATGCTCTTCAGCCTGATGAGGGATCTCAAGAGCCAGGGCGTCGGGATCATTTTTGTCACACACTTCCTCGAGCAGGTGTACGAAGTCAGCGACCGCATCACGGTGCTTCGCAACGGCGAGCTCGTGGGAGAGTATCTGACGGAGGAGCTTCCGCAGGTACAGCTGGTATCCAAGATGATCGGTAAGGAGCTCGAGGATCTCAGCAACCTGGGGGAGTCGGAAGAAAAAAAGAACGAGGATGCGGAAGTATTTTACGAAGCACAAGGTCTGTCCAGCAGCGAGACGGTCCCCTTTGATTTTTCCGTGAGAAGGGGCGAGGTTAACGGCTTCACGGGTCTGTTGGGATCCGGCAGAAGCGAGAGTGTCAGGGCAATATTCGGCGCCGACAAGGTAAGCGGCGGCACCGTGAAGATAAAGGGAAAACCCGCGAAGATCACACGTCCCATCGACGCGATGAAGCACGGCATCGGCTATCTGGCCGAGGACCGCAAGCGCGACGGTATCATCGCGGAGCTTTCGGTCCGTGAGAACATCATTCTGGCGCTTCAGGTGATGAACGGAATGTTTAAGCCGATCAGCCGGAGCGAGTCGGAGGCGTTCGCGGACGAGTACATCAAGGTTTTGAACATCAAGACCGCGAGCCGCGAGACTCCGGTGGGGTCGCTTAGCGGCGGCAACCAGCAGAAGGTAATCCTTGCGAGATGGCTTCTGACGCATCCGGATTACCTGATCCTGGATGAGCCTACCAGAGGTATCGACGTCGGTACCAAGCTGGAGATCCAAAAGCTTGTGCTGAAATTGGCTGAGGAGGGCGTGAGCGTCACGTTCATCTCCTCGGAGGTGGAGGAGATGCTCCGCACCTGCAGCCGGCTGATCGTCATGCGAGACCGGCATATCGTGGGCGAGCTCAAGGGCAGCGACCTGAACCAGACGAAGGTCATGAAGACGATTGCGGGAGGTGAGGCACAGTGAAAGAGAAAATGAAACGATTTTTCGGCACCCTCCGCAGGAACTGCGGAAAATTCTTCCGCTTTCTCGGAAAACAGTGCAAAAACCTCATGAGCGGCGGTCTGGCGATCCCGATCATCGCACTGCTCTTCCTGGTATTGTTCAATCTGTTCCGCGATCCCGGATTCTTCGGGATCGGGATCCAGCATAACAACGACGGCAACGTGGTGCTTGCCGGAAATGTCATCAGTATCATCAACGGCGCGAGTGAGCTGGCAATCCTTGCGATGGGAATGACGCTCGTCACGGCTGCCTGCGGCGGGCAGGATATCAGTGTCGGCGCCGTGGCGGCGATCGCGGGCAGTACCTTCGTGAAGGTGCTGAAGGCCTCGTCGACGATCACGGGCGGAACGGTGATCCTGGCGCTTGTGTGTGCCTGCATCGTGGCCATGATCTTTGCATCGTTCAACGGCACGCTCGTTGCAGTGTTTAAGATCCAGCCGATGATCGCAACGCTGATCCTGTACACGTGCGGCCGGTCCGTTGCCTATTGGATCAACGGCGGCGCAACTCCCACGGTATCCAGCCCGATCATCACGGGGATCGGAAGCTTTATCCCCGGCATTCCGGTGCCGACCCCGGTCATCATCGTGGCGATCATGACGATCCTGTTCGGTCTTCTGTTCAAGTTCACATCGCTTCGCCTGTTCACGCAGTCGGTGGGTGTCAACGGAAGTGCGGCGAGACTGAACGGTATCAATTCCACATTTATCAAACTTTTGAGCTTTATCATCCTGGGCGTATGCGTGGCGGTGGCAGGCTGCATCGGCGTATCCCGCCTTGGACTGATCAACCATGAGACACTTCTTGTGGACATCGAGATGGACGCCATTCTCGCGGTTGCCATCGGCGGCAACAGCCTCGGCGGCGGCAAGTTCCGCATCAGCGGAAGTATCATCGGTGCATACGTCATCCAGATGCTGACGATCACGCTGTACGCGATGAAGGTTTCGTCCACGGATGTAAAGGCATATAAGGCGATCGTGATCATCCTTCTGGTTGTCATCGGTTCGCCGGTAGTGAAAGCAAAATTCGGCAAATTCATGACGAGCCTTGTTCATGGGAGTAGACGAGTATCGGCGAAAGGAGCGGAAGAATGATGAAACCATTATTCAAGAGAAAAGAACCTCTCACCGATACTCAGCTCCTCATGACGATCACCATCGGTATCTTCATCGTCATGTACGTGCTTGCGATCACATTGCTCGGAGGAGGTTTCCTGCGCGTAAAACAGATCTTTGATATGCTCAACGACAATGCAAGCCTGATCATCGTGTCCTGCGGACTCACGATCGTCATGATCGGCGGCGGTATCGATATCAGCGTCGGTGCGGTGACATCCCTGGTTGTCATGAGCTGCGTTCTCTATCTGAACAAGGGCGGCAACATATTTGTTTCCATTCTGCTCGCCGTCGGCATCGGTCTTGCGTTCGGCGTGGTGCAGGGATTCCTGATCAGCTACCTGGAGATCCAGCCGTTTATCGTAACGCTTGCGGGCATGTTCTTCGCGAGAGGAATGACAACGATCCTCTCAGTCAACCCGCAGAAGGTGAACCACGCAGCATTTTCCGAACTGCGAAACAAAAAGATCGCGATCTCCTGGCTCGGGTACACGGCCAAAAACGGAAACCGGATGCCGGCCACGATCGAGTTTGGCGTCGTGGTTGCGGTCATCTGCGTGATCATCGCGTTTCTTCTCCTCAAGTATATGCGCCTCGGCCGCAACTTATACGCGGTCGGCGGCAACCAGAGAAGCGCGCTCATGCTCGGCATCAACGTGAAGAGGACACGCTTTCTCAGCTACGTGATCAGCGGACTGTTGAGCGGCATCTCGGGATACGTGTTCATGCTGCACACGGGCGCGGGCAACGCGACCAACGCGGACGGCATGGAGATGAACGCGATCGCAGCGTCCATCATCGGCGGAACACTCCTGACAGGCGGCGTGGGTACCGTGATCGGTACGTTCTTCGGTGTCCTGACTCTCACAACGATCAAGAAGATCGTCGTCACCAGTGGCCTCAACGCCCCGTGGTGGCAGAGTATCACCACCGGCGGAATGCTGTGCTTCTTCATTCTGCTGCAGAGCGTGGTGTTGAGCAGACGAGCCAAGAAGAAAAAGACATAGGTGAACATAAAAAGGTCCCGGCCATGGCGTGATGCGAAGGCCGGGACTTTTGATGTTCGGAAAATGACCCCCTACAGGCTCGACGCGGGATTGAACCCGAAGACGGCGCAGGCGATAATGTCGAGGGCGTAGAAGCAGCACAGGACGATCGCGACGATGCGGCGCGGCTTCGGTTTCAGCCGGCGTGCGATCCACACTGCGGCAGGCGAGAAGAGGTAGATACCCCAGAGGCTGAACACGCCGAAGGCGAGCGAGCTGACAAGAGAGATGCGTCCGTTCAGATTGAGAAAATCGTCGGAGTAGTCCCAGTAAACAATGTTCAGGCCGTACTCCAGCACGACGCTCGTGAGATATTCGAAAGCAGTGGAAATGATGATACCGTAGAAAAATACGCGGAGCTTGCTGTGGCGGAAACGCCACAGGAGCAGGATCACAAGGATGCCGCCGTAGCCGTAGATCGGGATCCACGGGCCGTATTTGGTGCCCCGGTTTACTAAGACATGGTCGCGGATCAGGTAGAGACTGCACTCCCAGATCCAACCGGCGATGGCGAAGAAGAAAAAGATATAGATATACTCAAGGAACGAGTACCCGCAGACAGTGCGGGGCTCGCGTATGACTTCCTGTCCGGCTTCTATCGTCCGGACTTCACTCTGATTAGCTTCACCAACACTCGGATTCATGGTAACTTCCCCTTCAACAAGAAAAACCGTCGCGGCACGCAGACCGCGACGGTTTGCTTTATTATTGTATCACCACGGGGGCAAAGTTGCAACCGTTTCGGCGGGCACAACATTTTTCGAAAATGGTTCCTGAGAGTGAGGAAAACCGCTCGATTCTTTGATATAATACCTGTGGTAAAAGTATACTCATAGTTTGGGAGTTGTGCCATGACTGTACGTGATCAAAAGAGAAATACGCTGCTTTTCGTCGGCTTCCTCGTGCTTGCCGGCGTGATCCACATTGCGGCTAATATCGTGCACAACACGGCGACTCCGCACTATTCGATCAACACGATGCTGTTCTGTCTGGAGTTCGTGATCTACACGCTTTTGCTGTTCTTCTGGCTCCAGTCCGTCCGGCTTCGTCTTCTCCCGACGAGGGCGAAGACCTACATGCTCATTCTGGCGACACAGATGGTCGCCTATCTCTCGCTGCGCACGTTCAAGTACCGCATCGCGGCGAGCGTCGCGGCGATCCGCTACGCCTGGTATATCTTCTACGTGCCGATGATCCTGATCCCCACGCTGTTTCTGATGGTCTGCATCCGGATCGCGCGGGGCGAAAGATCGACCGCTGTCGACGAGCGCCTGCTGACGATCCCCGCGGGCCTTCTGTCGCTGATCATCGCGACCAACGATCTGCATCACCTTGTCTTCAAGCCGAAGGCCGACGTATCCCCTGCCACGTTCACCGGGCAGTCGGGCGCGTACACGTACGGCATCACATTCTATCTGACATACGCGTGGATGATCCTGATGATCCTCATCGGCGTGATCCTGCTGATCAAGATCTGCGGGAGCGGGAAGAACAAGAAGAGGATCCTTGTCATTCTCGCCGACATTCTGCTGTGCTACATCCTGCTCAAGCTCCACGACATCTATTACATCCGGATCGATCTGCAGACGACACGCCTGAACATCCGGTTCATCCCTCCGTACGAGACTCCCGAGATCCATGTGTTCTGCATGCTCGGGGCATTTGAATACTGCATCCGCCAGCGGCTGATCCCGCACAATGAGGATTATGCGGGTCATTTTTCGAAGATCCCGCTGCCGGTGCTGATCACGGACCGCGGTTTTGCGCCGGCGTACCGATCGGCCGGCGAGGTAGCGGCGGACCGCGACATGCTGGAGGCGTCGCTTGCGGAGCCCGCATACCAGCAGCCCGATCAGAAGCTCACCGGGCGCCGGATCCACGGCGGTTATGCGTTCTGGCTTGAGGACGAGAGTGAGGTCCGCAGCGCGAACGAGCGCCTGCAGGAGGCCAACGAGCTGCTGGAGAGCGAGAACACGCTGATCGAGTACGAGAACAAGCAGAAGGAGGAGAACGCGTACCTGCGTTCCCACCACCACATTTACCACGAGATCGCCGAGAAGATGTATCCGTACCAGAAGCGGATCGAGGAGATGCTGAGCGGCGCGACGCCGGGCTCCGAGCGCTTCTACGATTGCATCGCCGAGGTCTCTGTGCTCAACGCCTACGTGAAGCGCAAGACGAACCTTCTGTTGCTCGCTTCGGAAAATGATACTATCGAACTGCAGGAACTCCGCCTTGCCGTCGCCGAGTCGGCGAGATACCTCACGTACGCAGGTCTTCGCTCGTCCGTGGACGAGAGCGGATTTGCCGTGGATATGCGTTTACCCGCGGACACGATCATCGCGCTGTATGATACGTTTGAGCGGATTGTGGAGCAGATCCTTCGGAAGGCGTCGCTTCTGATGGTCTCCTGCAAGGGGGCTGACCTGACCATGGCGACGGACTCGGAGGCGCCGATGCTGATCCTGACCGGAGAGGAAGTCCTTCCGATCACTGCGGAGAAGCAGGAGAACATCCTCTACCTGACGATCCACGCAGAGAAAGGCGGTGATTGACATGACGATCTGGGAAGCCATGACGACACCGCTCCGTGAGATCCTTCTCACGGGATTGATGGTGCTTATACTGTTGCTTGGGTATCTGTGTATGTCAATCCTGCCGCTTCGGAGAAGGGGTAAGGCGGTCGCCGTGACAGCTGCGGTGACGCTCGCAGACATGGTGCTGTTCTATCTGCTGCTGGATTGCGTGTTCCACTACAGGGAACCGGAGAAACCGAGGACCTGGCCGGCGCCGGTCGATGCGTTCGGAAATCTTCCGGTGGCGCTGCTGATCGCGGCCGAGGTGCTGACGGCGGCTTATCTTGCATGGGCCATTCACAAAATGATCCGCTTCCGCAGCGAGAACCTGACTCCGCTGGCGGTGAAGGAGACGATCGACCTGCTCCCGGCCGGCGTTGCGCTGGCGTCGGAGGACGGCAGAGTGGTGTTTTCCAACCTTACGATGAACAAGGTGTCGCGCGCGCTCACGGGGCGCGTGCTCACGGATATAAAGCCGCTGCTCGCGCTCGGTGGGGCAGAGACCCCGGAGGAAGCGGAGGAAGACGGCGGGGCGCAGAGCAACATTTTCCGTGTGACGACTCCGGACGGCTCCCGCGTATGGCAGTTTGTCTCGGACACGATCGCGGAGGAGAACAAGACGTATCTTCGCTTGGTCGCAACGGACATCTCGGCGCAGGCGGAGATCAACGCGGTCCTTCGGGAGAAGAATGACAAGCTCAAGGAGATCAACCGCCGACTCGACATATTCAACCGGAACGCGGAGCGCATCATCGTCTCACAGGAGCTGCTGAACGCGAGAATGCAGGTCCACAACGAGACGGGGCACATCCTGCTTGCGAGCCGCCATTACATGGAGCACCCCGAGGCGGTCAACGAGGCGGAGTTCCTCCACACACTGAAGCTCACGAACGCGCATCTGCTGAACGAGTACGAGACGGACGACACGGAGCGCGACGCGCTCTCGGAAGCGATCGAGATGGCGTCCGAGATCGGGGTGAAGGTGAAGCTGAACGGCATGATCCCGGAGGACGGTGTGCCGCGTACCATCCTGGCGGCGGCCATCAGCGAGTGCGCGACCAACATCCGCAAGCACGCGGACGGCGATCTGCTTACGGTCGACACGCAGACGGACGGGGAGAGTGTTGTCTTTACGCTTGCGGGCAACGGAAATCCTCCGGCAGGGCCGGTCACGGAGACCGGCGGACTGGCGTCCCTGCGCACGCTTACGGAGCAGGAGGGCGGCACGATGGAGGTCACGACAACGCCAGGGTTCACGCTGACGATCCGTTTGGAAAATGGCTCCCACGAGTGATGAAATGTGCCTGAAAACGTGGTATAATCACCGTGAAAGTGGGAAAGGCGGTGATAGCGGTGTCAGAGAAACCAAGGGTAGTGATCGCGGACGACCAATACGTCGCGCGAGGATTTTTCGAAATGTACGTGAAGATGTCTGCGGACTACGAGCTCGCGGCGTCTCTTGCCACGGCAGAGCAGGCTGTGAACTACTGCCGCAATAACGATGTGGACCTCGTCATCATGGATGTGATGATGAAGCGCGGGCTGGACGGACTGACCTGCGCGGAGACGATCAAGAATAACAATCCGGGGATCAAGGTCATTCTGGCGACCTCGACCGCCGAGTATCAGTGGATCGAGAAGGCCCGCAAGGCCAATATCGACAGCTTCTGGTTCAAGGAGTACGACGAGAGGTCTCTTCTGGAGATCATGGACCGCACCATGCGCGGCGAGTCGGTCTACCCCGGCAAGTCCCCGGACCCGAAATTCGGCGACACGCAGAAATCCGGGCTGACGGAGCGCGAGCTGGACATCCTTCGGGAGCTCACGACCAACCGCTCCAACGAGGAGATCGCGGAGAAGTTCAACATTTCCCTCAACACGGTCAAGCGCCACATCCAGAACATGCTGAACAAAACCGGCTACACCAACCGCCTCGAGCTTGCGGTCAACGCCAAGGCACTCGGGCTTGTGGTGCACGACGACGACCGCACGGAACGGCGCGGCGGGAACGACTGACCGGCCGACCGGGCGCGAAAAAACGAAGAATTACCGTAAGGGCGACAGAAAAGTCGCCCTTTTTGTGTGAAAAATGGTTCTTGCGGGTGATGTCGGGATTTTTCGAAAATCATATACTTGAGTGGGTTGGGGTAGCTGTGCTCGTTTTCGAGTGCAATGACCCTGATTGAGGGTTAATAACCGGAGATTTCTTTCCGGAGGAAAGGAAGATAATGGGATGAGAAACAGAGGAAGTATTTGGAGG
>JAFZMO010000097.1 GCA_017551165.1 Lachnospiraceae bacterium | reverse complement strand
GCAGGCATGTCATCCGAGAGATCGCGGAATGTGAATCCCGAGAAGCCGGCCGTATGGTTCGAAAGAACCGCGGACGGCAAAATACAGGTTTCGGTTCCCGACGCCGACAGGATCGGCAGCGCGACTGTCATGGAGCACTGCCCCACACACGAAATGTCCTGAATTGTCAACACTCTCTTGTATGCCATGTTGTCCTCCTGTTCCACTGCAAGTTCCAAGTAATTCTTTTTTCGTCAAAGAATACAGCATTTCACCTACTTCGTCAATATGTAATTGAAGATTATGTTGATGCTGTCTCCGGATGATCTGCTGTGTATCGTTAAAAAATCATCTTCTGCTGTTGCGATTTCCACCCCGGTTATCACGATTGTCGCGGTTGTCGCGTCTCGCCTCCCGCTCCTGCTTGGCGGCTGCCTGCTTTGCGGCGGCCTCCTCCGAGCGCATGGAAAGCTGGATGCGCTTGCGCTTCTCATCCACGCTGAGAACACGCACCTCAACGATATCGCCGATCTTCACAACGTCGAGCGGATGCTTGACGTAGTTGTCCGAGAGCTCGCTGATGTGAACCAGTCCGTCCTGATGCACGCCGATGTCGACGAACGCGCCGAAGTCGATGACGTTGCGGACCGTTCCCTTCAAAATCATGCCGGGCTTCAGGTCCGAAAGCTCGAGAACATCGCTTCGCAAAATGGGCTTCGGCATATCCTCGCGAGGGTCTCTCGAAGGCTTCTCAAGCTCACCGAGGATGTCGGTCAGCGTGATCTCGCCGATGCCGAGCTCCGCCGCCAGCGAAGCCGTATTTTTCACCTTGGAGCGCAGTCCCTTCGCACCGCCCGAGGCGATGTCCGACGGCGCGTAACCGAGCTTATCGAGCACCGCGTAAGCGGCCTCATAGCTCTCCGGATGCACGCCGGTGTTGTCCAATACTTCCTTGCCGTCGCGGATGCGCAGGAAGCCCGCGCACTGCTCAAACGCCTTGGGGCCGAGTTTTGCGACCTTCAAAAGCTCCTTGCGGCTTTTAAAGCGGCCGTTCTCCTCGCGGTAGGTGACGATATTTTTCGCAAGTGTCTTATTGATGCCGGAGACGTACTCGAGGAGCGATACGCTCGCCGTGTTCACATCCACGCCGACGCGGTTCACGCAGTCCTCGACAACGCCGCCGAGATTTTCCGCTAATTTCTTCTGATTCATGTCGTGCTGATACTGCCCAACGCCGATGGCCTGGGGCTCGATCTTCACGAGTTCCGCCAGCGGGTCCTGAAGGCGTCTTGCGATCGACGCCGCGCTTCTCGCGCCGACATCGAGCTTCGGGAACTCCTCCGTGGCCAGCTTGCTCGCCGAGTACACGCTCGCGCCCGCCTCATTGACGATCGCGTACGACACCTTCTGCGGGATCTCCGCAAGAAGCTCGACGATCACGCGCTCCGACTCGCGGGACGCGGTTCCGTTGCCGAGCGAGATCAGCTCAACACCGAAATGATTGATGATCTTCTTGAGCATCGACTTGGACTCGGCGATCTTGTTCTGCGGCTCGGTCGGGTAAATGACGACCGTGTAGAGAACCTTGCCCGTCGCGTCCACGACCGCGAGCTTGCAACCGGTGCGGAACGCAGGGTCCCAGCCGAGAACAACCTTGCCGGCGATCGGCGGCTGCATCAGCAGCTGCTCGAGGTTCTTGTCAAACACCTTGATCGCGCCGTCCTCCGCCTGCTCCGTGAGCTCGTTGCGGATCTCACGCTCGATGGAGGGCTGGATCAGACGGTGATATGCGTCCTCCAGCGCAAGTTTCAGATACGGCGTCGTGTTCGGGTTATCGCGCACGATGACCTGCTTCTCCAGGTAGCGCAGAATGTCCTCCTCGGGCGCCTCGATGCGCACCGAGAGCACCTTCTCGTTCTCGCCGCGATTGACCGCCAGCACGCGGTAGCCGCTCATCTTCTCCACCGGCGAAGAGAACTCCTTATACATATCGTACACGGTCGGCTCCTCGCTCTTCGTCTTCGCCTCCGAGTACAGCATACCCTTCTTAAACGTGATCCCGCGGATGTAATTGCGGTAGTCCGCCGAATCGCTGACCGACTCGGCCACGATGTCCATCGCACCCTGCAGCGCCTGCTGCACATCGGTCACGCCCTTCTCCTCCGAGAGGTAGCCTTGCGCCTCGGCCTCCATCGGATTAGCGGTCTCCTGCGCCGTCAGGATCGCAGCGAGCCCCTCAAGTCCCTTCTCCTTTGCGTCCGTCGCGCGCGTGCGGCGCTTCGGGCGGTACGGGCGGTAGAGGTCCTCCACGGCAACCATCGTCGTCGCGTCCTCGATCGCCTTGCGCAGCTCGTCCGTGAGTTTGCCCTGCTCCTCGATCGTCGCGAGAACCTGCTTCTTCTTATCCTCGAGGTTGCGCAGATACGTCAGGCGCTCATTGAGTTCGCGGAGCTGCTCATCGTTGAGCTGTCCGGTCGCCTCCTTGCGGTACCGCGCGATGAACGGGATCGTATTGCCCTCATCGATCAGCGTGACCGCCGCCTCGACCTGCGTCACCTTAATGTTCAATTCCTTTGCAATGGTTTGTGCTATCGTCATACGTATGGTCGTCCTTTGGTCCTTCTTTTTGTTTCGGAAAATGTCACTCGCGGCAGCCGTTGCATCCCGCACAGCCCGCGCAACCGCCGCCGTACGCGATCTCCGTGTACGACACCATCGGCTCGATCAGGCATACGGCCTGCGCCGCGATCCCCTCGCCGGCGCCGGTGAACCCGAGTCCCTCCTCGGTCGTCGCCTTCACGCTCACCTGCGAGATGTCAAGCCCGAGATCCGCAGCGATGTTACCCCGCATCTCATTGATGTAGTCGCGGAGCTTCGGCCGCTGTGCGATCACGGTCGCATCAATGTTGGAGATCACGTAGCACTGCTCCGCCACGAGCTCCCCGACTCTGCGCAGCAGAGCACGTGAA
The DNA here is from genome assembly GCA_017551165.1 of Lachnospiraceae bacterium. Classification (GTDB taxonomy): domain Bacteria; phylum Bacillota; class Clostridia; order Lachnospirales; family Lachnospiraceae; genus ISDg. The sequence continues at coordinate 3,424 of JAFZMO010000097.1, read as the reverse complement.
TCCGCGCCCTTATACGCCGGATCCGTGTCCGGAAAATGCAGCCCGATATCGCCGAGGGCAGCCGCCCCCAGCAGTGCGTCCATGATCGCATGGAGCAGCACGTCCGCATCCGAGTGTCCCAAGAGTCCTTTTTCATAAGGCACCGTCACGCCGCCGAGAATCAGCGGCCGGCCTTCCGTCAGCCGGTGCACATCATATCCGGTTCCGATTCGCATAGCCCGTCTCCGTCCTATTTTCCTCATTTTTGCGGTCGCCGTAAGACGTCCGCAAACCTCTTCGATAATACCACGAAAGCCGCTCAAATGCAATCATTTCCGCTCGCGGGCAGTTGATTTTCCGCTTGGAAAATGCTATGGTTATGGTGATGTTCAAATTCCCGGTCCGACCGGGAGAAAGGCTTCAAAATCATGAATCTGGAAATTCTGATCAAAAACTATAAAAAGCATCCGGTGCTCGCGACGATCATCGTGCTCCTGCTCGCGGGTGTCATCATTTACGGACTGATCACCGCGAACAAGGGCGGCGACGAAGGAGGGTCGCTCGGCGTCACGCCGATGGCGACCGAAACGGCTACGCCGACCGCGGAACCCACCTCCGAAGCGACACCGACAGAGGCTGCAACTCCTACCGCGGAACCGACCTCCGAGCCCACGAAGGCTCCGACCGATTCCGCGACACCGACGCAGGCTGCCGTTGCAACCGACACTCCTACGCCGAAGCCGACCGAGGCACCGACGTCCACGCCCACCCCGAAGCCGACCAAGACACCGACTCCGACCGTGACGCCGAAGCCCACGAAGGCACCGACTCCCACCGTCACCCCGAAGCAGTCCGCTGCGATCGACGAGGACGGCTGGTACTACGACAAGGACAGCGTGGCTCTCTACATTCATACGTATGGGCATTTGCCGGGCAACTACATCACCAAGAAGGAGGCCGAGGCGCTCGGCTGGAGCGGCGGCTCGGTTGACAAGTACGCCAAGGGCAAGGCCATCGGCGGCGACTACTTCGGCAACTACGAGGGTCTTCTCCCGAAGAAGAGCGGACGCAAATACACCGAGTGCGACATCGACACGAAGGGCAAGAGCCGCGGTGCGAAGCGCATCATCTTCTCCAACGACGGCCTGATCTTCTACACCGACGACCACTACGAGACGTTTACACAGCTGTACTAAACTGCAAGCAAGGCACTCAATTGAGGTGACACTATGAAGACAATCGCTCTGGACGGGCTTTACATGACCACCAAGGAGGCCACGCACGCCTACCTGCGCTGGCGCCTGAACGCGCCGTCATACTACGGCTGCAACTTGGACGCGCTGCACGACATCCTCACAGACCCCTGTGAGCCGACGCGCCTGATCCTCTACCGCAAGGAGCTCATGCTCCGCGCTCTCGGCTCCTACGGCGAGGCACTTCTCACGGTCTTCCGTGACTCCGCCGACGCTAACCGCAACCTGACCTTCGAGGAGGCGGATTAACAGGCGAGCGATAATGCCCGCAACAAAACCGAAACAACACGAAAAAACCTCTCCTGCCTTTCGGCAAGAGAGGTTTTCTTTTGATAGCGAAGGGGGGATTCGAACCCTCGACACTACGGGTATGAACCGTATGCTCTAGCCAACTGAGCTACTTCGCCATGTGCGCCGCTTTTCAGCGGTACTTCGCTATTATACCATGAAGTTGTCTTTTGTCAAGCGGTATAATACAAAAAATCCGACCGCATGAATTTCGGAAAATGAAACCGTCACAGTTCGAACGCGCCCGGCAGCAATTCCGCGAGCGTGTGCTTCTCGAACGAGATCTCACCGTCCGCGATCCCCGTCACCCAAAGCACGTCAAACGACGCCGAATCCGTGAACTCCGAGAGCGCCTGCCGGCAGATCCCGCACGGCGGACAAGGGATCGGATCGCCGTCCTTCGGTCCTCCCGCGATCGCGATCGCGACAAAGTCGCCCTTGCGTCTGCCGTCGGCAACCGCCGTGAACAACGCGGTGCGCTCCGCGCAGTTCGTGGCGCCGTAGGAAGCATTTTCCACATTGACACCGGTGTAGACCGTGCCGTCCGCAGCAAGCAGCGCCGCTCCGACGGCAAATCCGGAGTACGGGCAATAACTGTTGTTCCGCGCTTCCGCCGCGGCCTGAAGCAACTCACGATAATCCGCCATGGTCTCTCCCTTCTCCGATCAACCGGTGCGACTTATTCCGCCTCGTCCTTGTTGCAGGTGAGCGTCGTTCCGTCAGTCTTGAACACGATGGTCCCGACCTCGTCCGTGCGCAGTGTCTTTACATGGAAATCCGCAAGCAGCTCGAGGACCTTCGAGGACGGCTCACCGCCTTCATCGCCCTCCTCCGCCTCACCGCAGCAGATGACTGCGTACGACGGCTGAACAGCCTTTAAGAACTTTTTGTTGGTCGCGTCGCTCTTGCCATGGTGTCCGGTCTTGAGCACGTCCGCGCGGATGGCCAGCGTGGAGTCCATCAACTCCTTCTCGGTCGTTGAGAGCGCGTCGCCCATCAGCAGGAAACTCTTGTTTCCGTAAGCAAACCGGATGGCGATCGAGGCGTCGTTGTCCGAGCCCTCCTTGAGCGCCTTCGGTCCCGGCGCCAGCGTCTGGAACGTCGCCGTTCCGAGGCTGTAGGTCGTGCCTACCGCCGGCGAGACGCAGTTGATGCTTTTCTTCTGAATTACGTTAACCATATTCTCGTACAGGTCGGATTTTTCCTTCTTGGGGGAGATCAAAACCGTCCCGACGTCAAATGTCTGCAGCACATCCGCCATGCCGCCCACATGGTCCTTGTCACCGTGCGTGAGCACCACGTACTCGAGCCGGCTGACCGAGCGGTCCTTCAGATAGCGGATGATCTCGTCCGCATTGTGCTTGTATCCCGCGTCGATGAGCATTGCCTTGCCGTCCGCAAGAATGAGGATGGCGTCCGCCTTGCCGATCGCGAGGATATGGACCTCGCACCCGGTCGCGACAGGCTCCGTCGGCGCAGGCGTGTCCGTCCCGCTGCCGTTGTTCCCGCGGTTGCACGCGACAAGCGCAAGCATACACGCGAGCACAAGCGCAAGCGCCGTGACGCGTCGTAAACTGTTTCTTTCGTTCATACTTCTTCTCACTGTCCTGTAATCTTCCCTCTCACGGATTTCCTACTTCAGGAAGCCGCTGATGATCTGTTGCTCCGCTTCCTCCTCGGTCAGGCCGAGCGTCATCAGCTTGATGATCTGATCGCCGGCGATCTTGCCGATGGCAGCCTCGTGGATCAGAGATGCATCGAGGTGGTTGGCCGTAAGCTTCGGAGCCGCCGCCACCGCGCCGTGGTCCATCAGGATCGCGTCGCACTCGGAGTGGCCCTTGCAGCGGTTGTTGCCGTCGATGTTCGAGTAGAACTCCTGGCGGGAGTTGTCCTTCGCAACCGAG
>JAFZMO010000096.1 GCA_017551165.1 Lachnospiraceae bacterium | reverse complement strand
GTCGTAAGCGCCATATGGGTATCCGTCCTACCGTTCGCGGTTCCGTAATGAACCCGAATGACCATCCTCACGGCGGTGGAGAAGGCAAGTGCGGTATCGGTCGTCCCGGTCCGAGCACGCCTTGGGGCAAGCCTGCTCTCGGTCTGAAGACCAGAGCGAAGAACAAGCAGTCCAACAAGCTCATCATCCGCAGACGTGACGGAAGCACCATCAAGAACAAATAGGAGGTAAACCATAATGGCACGTTCTTTGAAGAAGGGACCTTTCGCAGATCAGTACCTGCTTGACAAGGTCAATGAAATGAATGAGAAGGGCGACAAGAGTGTCCTGAAGACCTGGTCTCGTCGTTCCACCATTTTCCCGTCCTTCGTAGGCCACACGATTGCTGTTTACGATGGCAAGAAGCATGTTCCGGTATACGTGACCGAGGATATGGTTGGCCACAAGCTCGGCGAGTTCGTTGCGACGAGAAACTTCCGCGGACATGGCAAGGACGAGAAGAAGTCCCGCTAATCCACGGTAACGACAATATTGCATGATGTTTATGCAGGAAGATTGAATAACGGAGAACCGTTAATGAAAGGAGAATCATCTCATGGCTAAAGGACATAGATCCCAGATCAAGAGAGAGAGAAACGCCAATGTGGATAAGAGACCTTCCGCGAAGCTTTCCTTCGCAAGAGTTTCTGCCCAGAAGGCTTGCTACGTGCTCGATGCGATCCGCGGCAAGGATGTGCAGACTGCACTTGGTATTTTGACATACAATCCCAGATACGCTTCGACCGTAATTGAGAAGTTGCTGAAGTCGGCAATTGCCAATGCGGAGAACAACAACGGTATGGATGTGAACAAGCTCTACATCGCAGAGTGCTACGCAAACAACGCACCTACGCTCAAGAGAATCCAGCCCAGATCTCAGGGACGTGCTTACCACATCCTCAAGAGAATGAGCCACATCACCGTAGTCTTGGATGAGAAATAAGGAGGTATCGCATGGGACAGAAAGTAAATCCGCATGGATTAAGAGTCGGTATCATTAGTGATTGGGACTCCAAGTGGTATGCAGAGGCTGACTTTGCAGACAACCTTGTAGAAGACTACAAGATCCGCGAGTTCCTGAAGAAGAAGTTGTTCAGCGCTGCGGTTTCGAAGATTGACATCGAGCGCACGACTGACAAGATCAAGGTGACGGTTCACACCGCAAAGCCCGGTGTCGTAATCGGCAAGGGCGGCGCCGAGATCGAGAAGCTTAAGGCTGAGGTTGAGAAGTACACGACCAAGAAGCTGAATCTTGAGATTAAAGAGATCAAGAGACCTGACATCAACGCACAGCTCGTTGCAGAGAACATCGCTGCACAGCTCGAGAACCGTGTAAGCTTCCGTAGAGCGATGAAGTCCGCTATGTCCCGCACGATGAAGAGCGGTGCAAAGGGAATCAAGACCTGCTGCGCAGGCCGTCTCGGCGGTGCAGATATGGCTCGTATCGAGTTCTACAGCGAGGGAACCATTCCGTTGCAGACGCTTCGTGCGGATATCGACTACGGTTTTGCCGAGGCCGATACGACGTACGGCAAGGTTGGTGTGAAGGTTTGGATTTACCACGGCGAAGTTCTTCCGTCGAAGGGGAAAAAAGAAGGAAGGGAGCGATAAACCATGTTAATGCCTAAGAGAGTGAAACGGCGCAAGCAGTTTCGTGGAACGATGAGAGGTAAGGCTTTGCGCGGCAATACGATTGCCTACGGTGAATACGGTATTGTTGCTACCGAGCCTTGCTGGATTAAGTCGAATCAGATTGAAGCAGCCCGTATCGCCATGACGCGTTACATCAAGCGTGGCGGTCAGGTTTGGATTAAGATTTTCCCGGATAAGCCTGTAACGGCGAAGCCCGCTGAGACCCGAATGGGTTCCGGAAAGGGCTCCACGGAGTACTGGGTAGCAGTTGTTAAGCCCGGTCGCGTGCTCTTTGAGATTGCCGGTGTTGCCGAGGAAATTGCGAAGGAGGCTCTCCGCCTTGCGACTCACAAGCTGCCTTGCAAGTGTAAGATCGTTTCCCGTGAAGATTTAGAAGGAGGTAACGGCAGTGAAAAGTAAGAAGTTTCTTGATGATCTGAAGACAAAGTCGGTGTCTGAACTGAACAGTGACCTGGTTGCTGCCAAGAAGGAACTCTTCAATTTGCGGTTCCAGAACGCAACGAACCAGTTGGACAATACAAGTAGAATCAAAGAGGTTAGACGCAACATCGCACGTATCCAGACCGTTATTTCCGCGAAGGAAACGGAGCAGAACTGACCTGATACTTGGAAAGGAGAATTCACGTGGAAAGAAACTTAAGAAAAGTACGTACCGGTAAGGTCGTAAGCGATAAGATGGACAAGACCATTGTCGTTGCCGTCGTAGATAACGTTAAGCATCCTCTCTACAACAAGATTGTGAAGAGAACTTACAAGTTGAAGGCTCATGACGAGAACAACGAATGCAAGATCGGTGATCGCGTTAAAGTAATGGAGACGAGACCGCTCTCGAAGGATAAGAGATGGAGACTCGTAGAGATCGTGGAAAAGGCTAAGTAATTCGACGATATCGGACGAGTTACAGCGAAAGGAGTTAAGCACTATGATTCAAACAGAAACCAGACTGAAGGTTGCTGACAACACCGGTGCGAAGGAGCTTCTCTGCATCCGCGTTATGGGTGGTTCCGTGAGAAGATATGCCGGCATCGGCGATATCATCGTCGCTTCCGTAAAGGACGCTACTCCCGGTGGCGTTGTTAAGAAGGGTGACGTTGTGAAGGCTGTCGTGGTTCGTACGGTGAAGAGTGTACGTCGTAAGGACGGTTCCTACATCCGTTTCGATGAGAATGCGGCAGTAATTATTAAGGACGACTTGAATCCCAGAGGTACGCGTATCTTTGGACCGGTTGCGAGAGAGCTTCGTGACAAGAAGTTTATGAAGATCGTGTCTCTGGCACCGGAAGTACTGTAAGGAGGTGTCAGCATGGCTAC
>JAFZMO010000095.1 GCA_017551165.1 Lachnospiraceae bacterium | reverse complement strand
GACCGCCTTCGCATCATCGCCGGCCGCCCGCCGGCGGGATTGCTCTCGCTTAGCGCGCAAAATATGCCCCTCGCCGTATAAGGACGAGGGGCTGTTCGTGGTACCACCTTATTTCGCAGCTTGCGCTGCCTCTTTACGCCGCTCCAACAAGCGACTCATCGGTAACGGGATTACCCGGAGACCTCTACTCCCACGCGGGTTTCAAAATCTCAGCTCCGAAGCTACTTCCGCATCTCCGTCTCCGAACCGGTCTTGCAGCCATGAACCGGTCTCTCTGTCGGTCGGTGGAAACGTACTCCTCTTCTTCCATGCCTTTTTGTTATTAATATGTGCCTACTTTACCGCAGACCGCGGGCTTTGTCAAGCGGAAAATGTTCCGTTTTGACGCGGGGCACCGCCTATGGTATACTTAGAAAAGCGTAATCTATCGAGGGAGGTGTGGTATGTCTGATTTTGATACATATATCGGCAACGAGACTGTCCGCTGGAGAGGGAAGCCCAAGTTGTCGTGCTTTGTTTTGGAATGCGTGTTCAACCCGTTCCTGTTCTTCGCGATCATCTGGTGTGCGTTCGACTTGTTCTTCTTCAAAATGATCAACTCGATGCCGTCATCCGAAATGGGCAGTTCCGTCAAGAGCATCGTTATCGTGTTTCTTCTGATCCACATGATGCCGGTGTGGATTTACTTAAGCGGTGTTATCTTCTCGTTCCTTCGCCAGCGCAACATTGAGTACGCGATCACGGACCGCGGGATTTACTTCAGCAGCGGTGTTCTCTCGAAGACGATCAACTTCAAGCCGTTCGCGGAGATCTCCAACATCAGCATGCACCGCGGAGTGATCGATCGCATGACAGACTGCGGTGATGTCGTTGTTCTGTGCGGTGGCAACGGGCATTTGAGCACCGGTGGCAATTCGATGAATGACCGGTTCTCCATCCAAGACATTTTCGATTACCAGGAAGTCTTCAAGCTGGTGCGTCAGATGCAGACGGACATCTACTCGGACACCATGTATCCTAACGCACTTCGCCCCGAGAACAATCCGGGATACGGCACGAAATACAACCCCGGCGATTCCCTCGGCAACAACACAAGCCGACGGTATTGATCCGCAGTTGCGGCAGGGAGATCATCCTTCAAAAAATAAAGCACGGAACCCGGCGATCCGGATTCCGTGTTTTTCATTGATCGTCTCCGCTCTCCTTCGGCTGCTCATCGTTCGTGATCTCGCCGGAGTCAAGCTTCTCCAAAAACGCAACGTAGTCGTCCGTCATCCTCGAAAGCTCGGACACATCCTCGTCCTTCGGTGCCTGCAGCGTGATCATGTTGTCAGACGCCGATTTCTTCTCATCTTCCATGGTTGGTACCTCTCTGTTTACATTCTCTGCCGACTCACCCTTCAAACGCCGCATGATCCGCTCCGTGATGGACACCAGGTCGGCCTTCTCACGGCTGCCCGGCATAACGCTTCGGATGGACTTGAGGATGCCGGGATAATTGATGGAGCGCAGCGCAGGGAAGGCGCTCAGCATACGCTTCTGCTGCCTGGAGAACATCTCCAGCGCATTTTTGTAAAATGTTTCCACGACGACGGTGTCGTACACCTCCGCCATGCGGTCCTTCGCCGCGATGAGCATGTCGGCGACCTTGCGCATGTTCCGCTCGAAACCGGCCGCCTGCTTCACGCTCACGATGAAATCCGTGACAAACATGGCGAACAGCACCCATGCGGTGATATGCAGCGCGAGCGGGGACATTTCCGCGATCAGGCGCTTCGTCGCGGGGTTAACCCACTGCACGAGCACGACGGAGAGACCGCCGAACGCCAGCGCGCCCTCCATGCAGATGCGCCCGTTCAGGTGCCAGAGCATGTCATAGTAGTCCCACCAGCGGGCGTGGAACAGTTTTTCCATAGCAAAAGAAGTCACGTACTCGACCATGGTGCAAAGCACGGCACTCAGGAAGAACAGCGCGACCATATTCGTGACGTCACCGAGGATCAGAAGATCGATCAGCGCGCCGGTTCCGTAGATGGGAATGTAAGGGCCGATCATAAAGCCACGGTTGACAAGGCGATGCTTATCGATCAGCGAGAAAATGACGCTCTCCCAGATCCAGCCCAGAAAGCTGAACACGAAAAAGCTTAGGAATAAGACTTCAAACCGTTCCACGAACGTGCACTCTCCTTTTTACTGCGGCCGCAAATCCCTTTGCGGTTTCGTAGGAAGCACAGACCTTGTCAACGAAGCACAGGATGCGCCCCTCCGTCGTCCTCGGCACGCGGAGATTGAGCGGGAACATATGACAGCCGATCATGTCCTCCTCGACGCTGCCGATCTCGAAGTCGCGCTTTGCGTTGCGCAGCGCACGACCCGCATGCGTGAACCCGTGCAGGCGGTGGCTGTCATCGTCCTCGTGCCAGTCGTACAGAAAATAATCGTGCAGCAGCGCGCCGCGCACCAGACGGCGCATGTCCACACGTCCGGGCCATACCTTCGCAAACGCCACGCACCGCTCCGCCACGAACAGCGAATGGTCATACACACTGATGTCCCCGTGCTGGATCAGCGTCTTCTCGAGCTGCAGTCCCGGGGACTCCAAAATGTCGCCGCCGTAGCGGCGAATGATCTCCATATTAGTCAAACGATCGTTCCTCCTATACGCACGCGCGCTCAACGCTCGCGATAACTGTTTTTCAGCTTGTTCACGGTCTCATCGAACAACCACCAGAAGGCTTCCTCGCCCTCATGGCCGCGCTCCTTGAGCTCCATCAGATGCAGGTAGTTGACGTAATCCGGCGAATACTCGCGGTTCTCCTCCACAAAATAAAACTGGTTCTCGATGCGGCGCAGCACATCCGTGTCGTCGGAGTACACCGTCAGCTCGCGGTTGAACTCTTCCTCCATGCCGCCGAGCTTGAGCGCGTACAGATACTGGCACAGGCTCTCGCGGTTGCCGCTCTTCTGGTATGCCGTCTGGAAGCTCTTGGCTGCATTGCGGAACTGTCCGTTCTGCGCCATCAGCACCGCGATGTTGTGGTGCGCGGCACCCTGCTCCTCCTCGCTCAACTGCGCAAAATCGCGGTCGTCCAGGATCGTCTGGTACTCCAGAAGCGCCTCGTGGCTCTTGCCGTACTTGAGGATCGCAGCCGCATGCCGCTTCTTGCGCTCGATCGGCAACAGCTCAAAGTACCGGTCGATCCGCTCGATCAGATTGTTGATCTCGTCCTGACTGTAGTAGTCCGTGCTGCAGAAGATCGACACGACCATATCCTTGATGCCGGATTTGCGCTCCTTGAGAGTCGCCAGGAAATCGGCGCGCTCAGGCATATTCAATTCCATACGGATCCAAGGGACAAGCTGGCTCTCGGAGATATCCTCCTCCATCGTCTCCACATTGTGGTAGAGATAATAGCACAGCTCCTCCATCGTGTAAACGCACACCCCGGTCGACTGAAACAAGAACGGGATCTTCGCTTTATCGCCGATACAGTAAATCAAACGTCCCATACATCCTCCGGCCTGCAGCGCCTGCTACAGGGAAATGATCTTCTCCCACACGCGGTAGCTGCGCGGGAAGAACTGCCCGAACCCGAGATCCGTCACCGTGCACACTGCCGTGTCGCGGTCGAGGAAGGTTACCTTCACCGCCACGCGGGTGGTTTTATTTTCCCTTCGATGAAGGTTCTTCAGGTTCATGATCGAGTACTTCGATTCCTTGCGCACCGCATTATAAACCGTAAAATAAATCTCGTCCGTGTCGTCCAGGATACCGACCGTCGTCGCCTTGGCATCACGCCACTGCTCTCCCGCATAGATCAGCGGGTAGTCCGCCACGCGGTTGTCCTTGAACATGCGGATGGAGATCGTCGAGCGAACCATGTCCTCCGTGAGGAAGAGATAGTCCGCGAATTTCTCGTCATCCTTGTGCTGTCCGTAGTAGACGGCGCCCTTGGCATAGAGGTTGCTGCCCTTGAAGACGTGGCGCCCCGCGGTCATCGACCGCAGGATCTCGTCCGGCCAGGTGCCCTCAAAGCCCTTGCCCGTCACGAAGATCGTCGAGATGATCTGACGCTGGATCACCTTGTCGCGCACGAGGCGGAAGCTGTACTGAAGCCTTGCCTCCTGCATGTTCTCCAACATCGTCGCGTCCATCAGATCGCTCAGGTCCGCGGTCACCGTCGTGATGGCGATCGGCGTGCCCTTGCGGCTGTTGTTGGACATCTGATAATAGAACAGACCGTTCTCGTTGTAGTCAAACAGGCCTACGTCGTTGATCCAGTAGTCGCGCCGCTGGCACACGGAGTAGTACATGAAGCTCATGACATAGGGCTGGAACTCCGCCTTGTCACGGCCGATGCCGGTCTCCTCGATGGCCTGCAGCACCGCCTCCACCACCTGCGGGTGAAGCGTGCGCATCGTCACGACGACCTTCTCGACCTCGTCGCTCACATACTTCTGGCGCACGGCCGAGAGCGTCTTGCGCACAAAGCGCGTCAGCAGCTCCGCCGCCGTGTATTCAATTTCGAAAATGATCTCATTCTCGCCGCGGATCACCTTGTTGACCAGATCGTCGACAAACCGTCCGGCACCGCGGTTGTTGAACCGCTCCGCCTCCTCCCCGAACAACCAGTCCTTGGAGTCATTGCGCACGCAAAGAACGGTGGGGATCACTGCATTCCCACTGCTCGTAATGCTGATGCTGTCAGGCTCTTCCACAGCCCGTCCGACCGCGATCTGAGAAAACTCCACACCGAGGTCGTAGCCGATGATGATTGCTTTGGGGTCCATATTACCTCCGTCCGTCAGTCACGATTCTTTGCAAGAATACGGATCAGACGGATCAACAGATTGATCAGGTCAACATAGATCATATATGCGCAACGAACTGCGTTCGACTTGGTCTTCGTCATGCTCTGTGCCATCGCCCAGTCATAACCGATGTATGCGGCAAAAATTCCCACGAAGAAGAAGTCAAACACGCCGGACGTATTTCCGAACGCCCACATCACAACCTCCGCGATGAGACCGATCAGGAGGCAGGAGAACAGCATGCGTCCGATCGACTTGAAGAACTGCGGGTAGAGGTATGCAAGGCCGATCATGAGCATCATGATCACGCCCATGACACAGAACGCATACCGCACCGTCTCGATCCCTGCGATCTTCAGATACGGCGTCAGGATCAATCCCATCGGCACAACGATCAGGTTGTATCCGATGAATCCGACAACCGGATTCTCCGTCTTGTTGCAAATGATCATACCGACGATCACGCCCACAATGTAAGCGATCATCACCGTGGCTGCATTGAGTTTCAGTATCTGATCACCGAACACAAAGCACATGATCGCATTGAGCGCGAATCCGTACAGAAGCATCGCACCGATGATCATGTTGTAGCTCTGATCACTGATCTCATCAAGCTCACCGGCCGTATAGGTACCGGCCATCGCGTTCATCCCGGCAAAACCGGAATGCAGCGCCGTGGACGTCGCCGCCGCAAGCTCCGCGTTTCTCTTGGCCTGATCATCATAGTTCGGATTGTTGCCGTCAGGCGTTCCGTTGTAGTATCCGTTTCCGTTCCAGTTATTGCTCTGTCCATCCATAGAACAGACCTCCTTTCATCACTCCGCACTCCCCTCGTCAGCCGTGTGGAACAGCTGCGAAATTGCAAACTCGTTCTTGATGTAGCGGTTCAGCAGATTCATCGCCTTGTCGGCGTCGCGCGCCTGCTGTGCCGCGATGATCTCGTTGATCTGGGCGAACCGGCTTCCCACATTGCCGATCGTCTTGTCGCCGCCCACGAGCGTCGCGCGCTCCGTGATCACCGTGTCCTCCTCGTTCTCGGCCTCGTCGCTGATCACGTAGTCCACCGCCTCGCCGTCGAACAGGATCAGATCCTTGACGAAGATCCCGTAGCAGATGTCGCGCATCGGGAACTCGCGGCGGATCCTCTTGCCGGAGGACCGGTACGAGTAGTCGAGCGTCACCTGATGCTTCGGGTTCGTGCGGTACTCGATCAGGAACTTGTCCTCGAGACTCTCGGGCAGTGTAAAATATTTTGCAAAATTCAAAAACTCCGGAAGAACCTTTCCCTTGGCCTCCATGCGGATCAGCCAATACTCCGCAAAATCCTGTTCCTCCTTCGTGATGGTCTCCTGCTCCGCGTACTGCCGCAGCAGCGCGAGCACGCACACATCGTTGTCCTCGCGGTAGACGGTCCTGCGGATGATGCTCACGGTCGTCTCGCCCATCGGAAGATCGGCAGTGAGGTACTTGTACGCCATGTACGTCACGTAGGCCCGGATCAGGTTGCGGTCGCTTCCCGGCCGGTCGTAGGACTTGATCAGCGCGTCACCGTACGGAAGATAAGACTCCGTGAACAGGATCTGCGCGATCAGGCGCTCCTCAAGGGCGTCGGCGCGAAGTCCGGCCGCATCGGCCTCCTCCCACACGTGGTACAGCACCTGCGTCTTGGCCTGCAGGTTGCGGACCAGGTAGTCCATCGTCCTCTCCCCGCGCCGTCCCTGACGGAACAGGTAGTAGAACAGATCGTTTAAGATCGGCGTCGGCGTCTCGGTCTCCTCGCGCGGAAGTGATGCACAGAACCGCTCCAGAAGGCGGATGTCCACGTCCTCGCAGCCGTAGCGGTCGAGAAGCTCGAGCACCTGCTTCGTCTGATCCCGCAGGATCAGCAGACCAATCAGCCGACCGCGCTGCTTCGCGGGTATCGTCGCGTAATTCATGCGCCCGAGAAGGTCCTCCAGCGCTTCATCACGGAAGTTATCGTAGTAGTACAGCACGAGCGTGCGCAACAGCTCCTCGCGGAACTCGTCACGCAGTTCGAGCACGCGGCACGCCTTCTTGCGGAGCACCACCGAGTTCGCGTCGAACCGTCCCTCAGCCTGCGCCTTCGCGACCATCGAGAGCAGCACGTGCGTGTTGTCCGGATACGCCTCGTAGGCCTCGCCGTACAGGTTCTCGCAGTGCATCAGCCGGCGAAGCTTGTACGGGATCCCGCTTAAGTAGCGGTCGTGGTTTGCGTCCATGAACGCGATGACCGCATCGTCGGTGTAGATGTCCACCTGCGCGCGCCCGTTGGCGAGCGTGACGACGGTCTCCTCCGCCAGCTCCGGATGCGCGATGCACACGTAGTGGATGTTCGGCGCCGCACACTCGATCTCGGCTCGGAACGCCAGCTTGTCCATCTTCGCGAGCACGCGGTCGCGGTACTCGGTCGACGACGCCAGACAGTCGTCATACAGGATCGCCAGGAACTCGTCGTTCTGATTCTCCTTCAAGCGGTCCATCGTGTAGTCGCGGATCTTCGGAAGGAAGCTCTCGTAGATCTCGGGCTTGCTCTCCCGGTGCCGCACGATGTTGGCGTACAGGAAGGACAGCTTGCGGTCGTTCAGCTTGCTGCTGTACGTAAAATAAGCGAACACGTTGTCGTCGAGCGTCTCGTCGACATCCGACTTGCCCGTGTAGATGTAGTACTCATACAGTTCCGCTACGCGGATCTCGGCCTCCACGCCGCGCGCGAACCATACGGCGTAGCGGCTGTCGCGGCAGTGTCCGCGGATCAGCATCGTGCAGATCGCCGTGAGCGCCTCTCGCAGCTGGTACCGCTCGTAGATCCCCTGCAGCACCGTGTAGTACAGCGGGCGGAATTCCTTCACGCTCTCCGCGAGCGTTGAGAACTGTACCGCCGCCTCCTTCTGCAGGTAGCGATGCCGCACGGCAAACGCCACCGTCTGTAACTCAAACTCCCCGATCTCGTGGAGAAGCGAGGGCTCCTCGTTGAGCACGCCCGCAGCCTCCAAATACAGAAGCGGGGAAGGATTTCCGTTGTCATAGATGCCGCGCAACTCGTCCAAGCAGAGCTTTCGGTTGCGGCTGTAGCGATCGTCGAGCTTCATGAGAAGAAGCGCGGGGATCACCTTGCGCGACGCGTCGTTGCAGATGCCGTACAGCTGCTCGAGCGCCGACACGCGGTTCGCCTGGGAGCGCTCCGCACGCAGATACACGTACGCTGCCTTCGCGTCCGCCGACGCACCGGCGATCTCCTCCGCCGTGATCTCGCGGAGCTTCGCGTTCGCAGGGCTCTCCTTGCCACTGAGGCGGTCCAGATGGATCCGGTACAGCTTCGCCTCCGTCGACAGCTCGCCCGTCTCATCGCGCAGCTGCGAGAGGAGGCTCTCTGCCTCGGACACGTAGCGGCCGACCGGAAGACGGTTCATGCCGAACGCGAGCGCATTGTCCATCAACTCGGCGCGGATGCGGTCGCGTGCATGCTGCCGCACCTGCTCCGCCGAGCGGTCTCTCGTCTTGCGGCACGACACCGGGATCTTCGTGGTCCGGCACTGTGCCTCGATCGTGAGCTCGGCATAGTTGTTGCCGTAGGCCATCTTCTCGGGGATCACCACGTAGCGAATGTCATACGTGCCGCCCGCAAACTGCTCCGGTGTGACCTCGCTGTGCTCGACGAGCAGAAACTCCGCCGAGGAGGACACCTGCACGTTCACGTAACCGGGGTTGTCCATCCGCAGTGTCAGTTTGTCGGAAAATGCGGTATCCCGAATGTCATTGTATT
Organism: Lachnospiraceae bacterium; assembly: GCA_017551165.1. Lineage (GTDB taxonomy): Bacteria > Bacillota > Clostridia > Lachnospirales > Lachnospiraceae > ISDg. The sequence continues at coordinate 14,578 of JAFZMO010000095.1, read as the reverse complement.
CGATCGACGTCCGCGACACGGCGACGGCAACCGGCATTTTCCGACCGGTAGCCACCAAAAATTCCTCGAGCGCTCGCTCGTCGGACGTACTCTTCTTCAGAAAATCATACAGATACAGGCTCTTCGGCTCGTGGAACTGCAGGAAGGGCCTAAAACCTGCGTCGCCGAACAGCTTGAGCGCTTCCTTGCGGCGGTCCGTCGCAAGCTGTGCAAACTGCTCCGGCGTCTCGATCCGCTCGGCGCCGAACGGCAGCGTCGGTGCGGTCACGTCGATGTGGTACGGAAGCTCGATCTCACCGCAGTCGGTGATGAACGTGAGCGCGCCCTCGACCGTCGTCAGGCTCTCGAGGGACTCCGCGTGGATGACGTACTCGATGTTGTTGGACACGCCGACGAACTGGTTCGTGACCGGCTCCATCATGCGGTTGTCGGAGCACACGAGGCCCTTCATCGACTTCTCGGCGTCGTTGGTGATGATCACGCGTCCGGTCAGGCGGCGTCCGATCTCCACGGAAGCGACGATGCGATCCTTGCTGAGGCTGATCCGCGGCAATTCGTATTCAATTCTGCCCCGGGCGATCCCGGCGATCTTGTCTTTCACGCTTCCTCCTGTTCCCGCTCATTCGTTCCGCGTTGTGTCCTTACGGCTTAATGCTGTCGAAATCGCCGTCGTCTCTCTCCCGGAAGATCTCACTTCCGTCGACGGCCACGAAAAATACTGCTTTAAGTCCTCCCTCGGGGTTCAACACGTTCACGCAAAAACATTCCTTACCGCGAACGTAGGTCGTCCAGTCATCCGTTTCTGTCTTGTATTCCGATATCTCCTTGTCCAGTCCCAGCTTCGAGCGGGACACCTTCTTCAGCACGGACATCGCCTTCTCATCCGACGTCGGCGTCGGTGTCGGCGAGTCGGTCGGTCCCGGTCCGTCCGTGGGCTTCTTGCCCTCTCCCGGTGTCGTCTTGCCGTCCGAATCGCTCGCGCCCGCCGTAGGCTTCGTCTCGCTCGTGCCGTTCTTGCGCTCTCCCAGCTTCTCCAGTCCCCACGACATCACGCCGAACACGGTCGCGATGATGAGCACGAACAGGAAGGATTTCGCAAGGATCATAAGTCCTCCGCCGTTGCCGCCGGAGCTTCCCTTCGACGCACCGCCGCGCGTGCTGTTGCGCGTCGTACTTCGCGATGTATTTCTGCCGCTTCCGCGGCTTTTGTTTGTTTTGCCTGTCGATCTCTTCTGTGCCACGCAAACGCCCCCTTTACACTTCGCCCTATACAGAGTTTATTGTATCACAACGATCCGGGTTTGTCACGGTTTTTCGGGGAGCGCGGGAGCGCATTTTCCGCAACGAAAAATGACGCCCGCTCCCCTGTGGGAACGAGCGTCATCAACGCTTCGTAATTCGGTTCGCAATTATGCGAGCTTTGCCTTAGCGGTGTCGCACAGCGAGGTGAAACCTGCTGCATCGTTGATAGCCATCTCCGAAAGCATCTTGCGGTTGATCGTGATATCCGCAAGCTTAAGACCATACATAAACTTGCTGTAGGAAATATTGTTCATCTTGCAACCTGCGCTGATACGAGCGATCCAGAGCTGACGCATCTGTCTCTTTCTCTCCTTGCGGCCTGCAAAAGCGCTCGCAAGTGCGCGCATAACGGACTGCTTCGCGATACGGTACTGCTTGGATCTTGCTCCCCTGTAACCCTTCGCAAGCTTCAAAACTCTGTTGTGTTTCTTCTTGGCGTTCAAGCCGCCCTTAATTCTAGCCATTGTGTTCGTCCTCCTTTGACGGGTTCCTTACAGGTAAGGTAAGATCTTCTTCATGTTTCCTTCGGTCGTGCGATTCACAAGCGTCGCCTTGCGAAGGGTTCTCTTCAACTTCGTTGTCTTCTTGGTGAGAATGTGCTGCTTACCGGCCTTCATTCTCTTCAGTTTGCCCGTTCCCGTCTTGGAAAAACGTTTTGCAGCAGAGCTGCTGGTCTTCATCTTCGGCATGGTTAATATCCTCCTGAAATTATTTTGTTTTTTTCTCCGACAAGATCACGATGAGATTGCGCCCCTCCATCTTCGCCGGACGGTCGATCGCCGCGCAGTCTGCGAGTTTCTCGCAGAACGCCATCACGATGTCCATACCGGTCTGCTGATGCGCCATCTCACGTCCGCGGAAGCGGAGCGCGACCTTGACCTTGTTGCCCTTAGCGAGAAATTTGCGAGCCATTTCCGCCTTGGTGTTCATGTCGTTCTCGGCAATTGTCGCAGAAAGCTGAACTTCCTTGAGCTCGGTCGTCTTCTGCTTCTTGCGATTCTCCTTCGCTTTCCGCATTGCTTCATAGCGGAACTTGCTGTAATCCACCGTCTTGCAAACCGGCGGGTTGGCGGTAGGAGCTATCAGAACCAAATCAAGATTCGCATCGTGCGCGATCTTCAGCGCCTCCGCAAGCGGCATGATTCCGAGTGTCTCTCCGTTTTCACCAAGTGCGCGTACTTCCTTCGCGCGGATCTGCTCATTGATCAAATATTCGCTAATAGCTCACACCTCCTTGTGTGTTTCCCTCGAAAAATAAGGGAGTGGATAACTTGTACCCACTCCCGGAAAATCCGTGCACATCAAATGAACGGCGTGATTCCTATGTTGACCTCTTTGCTCGATTGCTGGAGGCGAGAGCGGATACTCTTCTTCGGTCGTCAGGCTTGAACCGCACGCGGTACTTCCCGACAGCAAACCGATGATATCACAGTCGCCTGCGCTTGTCAAGGTATTTTTTCAGATCAGTCCGGAATTGTCCGGGCGCATCGAATCCTCCTCCGCCCGGATGAGAACGTCGACATCCTCCTGCGTCGACTTGACGCACTTCAGCTCAAACAGGAAGAGGATCACCTCCGTGATCGTCACGATGTTGGCCATGATCGTCACGATATTGACGATCCGCGTAACCAGATCATAATAGCTGTCCAGATCAAAACTGTCAAAGCTGTCCGAGTAGCGCTTGAAGTCCTCCATTTCCGTTCTCAGCACGATCTGGAACACAACAAGCAACACGGCGGAAACCGCCGCAACAACCAGCGTCAGCTTCCACAGGCCGTCCCACTTCTTTCTCGTGTCGTCAAATGTTTCTCCTGCCGCCTTCTTCATGGAGTCGCAGTATATTTTCCGAAAGATCACCCCGAGCAAAAGAAGCAACAGGGACGTGCTCAGCATCGTTGACAGAGAAGACTCGACTTTGCTCACACTTTCGCTGTTTACATTGGATCCCGCGGCCCGATACAAAAAGCCCGCGATCCCGAAGACTCCCGCTGCGAGAAGTCCTTTCTCATAGGTGTGCAGCATTAGGATCGACGTGTAGTAGATCAATACAATGGCGTTGGGAATAAATACGATCAATCCGTATACCGTGCTGTCCTCATCAAGCCAGTTCGCAACATTGATGCAGAACTCCATCTCCATGTTTACGCCGAGCGTGACAAGGAGGTTCAAAAAGAGAACGCACACGACATCCGCGATCAAAGCCGCGATCAGGCTCACGCGCAACCGATGCAGCCAGGTCCCGATCTCCCGGTATTCCGCCAGCGACAATTTCTTACTCTGTTCCATAATTCATACCCCCCCAATATCTAGTTTTCTGCGGTTATCCGCGATATATGGCCAATCCGCCTTCTATCCCCTGCGGGGTTCGATGAGCGGTTCGTCCCAATCGATCGTGCCTTCCAGCTGCGACGCTAGCCCGTCGCAATGCTCCTGAAGGTCTTCCAGATACACGGCCTCCTTCTTCTTCGAGCGGCGTCCCTTTCCCTCGAAGATCACCTCGCTCACGCACGCGTCGTAGCTAATCAGAAAATCCTCCGGATCGTCGTGTGGGAAGAAACTCACGCTGTACTCATACGTGATCATCCCGGCGTCCGAGGTCGCCGTCAGCTTGACGACCGCCGCGTGGCGGTCACGGCCGTTCACCGAAGCCGAAGCTCCGTAATAGCACGTAAACACATCTATAACTTTCATACACCCTCTCCTATGTCAATGCGCGCGCAACCTACTCTGCACATGCGTGCGGACAATTGTCGCAGCGAGTGTTTCCCACGAGCGAGACAATTTGTACCGCATGCATGCCCCTCAGTTTCAGGTTACCATGCGCGTGCAACCTACTCTGCACATGCGTGCGGACAATTGTCGCAGCGAGTGTTTCCCACAAGCGAGACAATTTGTACCGCATGCATGTTCCCCGGTATCAGGTTGACATGTGCGCGCATTTTAACCATTCTTTTTCTTGTTCATAATGGCGTCGATGCACTCAATACACGCGGAGCGAAGCCCCGCCTTCTCAAGCGCCGCAACACCGCAGATCGTGGTTCCGTTCGGCGAGCACACCGCATCCTTCAGAGCGCCCGGGTGCTGTCCCGTCACCTGCATCAGCTTCGCGCTGCCGAGCACAGTCTGCGCGATCAGGCGATACGCCGTAGCGCGAGAGAGGCCGTATTTGACGCCCGCGTCCGCATACGCTTCCATGAACATGTCGACAAACGCCGGACCGCAGCCGCTGATGACGCCGCCGATCCCCATGAGCTCCGACGGGATTATCTCGACGATGCCGAGTCCCTCGAACAGCTTCTTCATCACCGCAAGCTCCTCGTCCCACAGCGAGCACTGGTCCTCAAAGAGGAACACGCCCTCGCCGACCATCGCCGGCGTGTTGGGCATCACGCACTGCACACGAACGAAGTTCGCATCCCCGGGAGTCATCGCAACGCCGATCTTCTGCCAGGTCTCGTAAAACGTGGTAAGCGTCCAGCCGGCCGCGATGGACCACAGCTGCTTGCCCGCAAGCGCGCCTCCGAGCTCCTTCAAAACCTTCTCGATCTGATACGGCTTGCACGCGATCACGACCGCGTCCGACGCATCGGCCACAGCCTTTGCGCTCGCCATCGGGATGAACCCGATATTTGCCGCATTGTTCGCAAGCTTCTCCTGATTCGGTGCGTACGCATACATGTCGGTGCCTTCCACAAGGCCCTCCTTCACCCAGCCCTCGGCAATGGCCTGCGCCATGTTGCCCATTCCGATAAATCCGATCTTCATTGTTGCAATATCCTTTCCGTTCGGCGCCGCCTCCGCAGTCGCCGTTTATTTGAACACATCCTTGTACATGGAAAATGTTCTGTCGTCCGCGCTGACAAAGATTACCTTGATACCGTAATCCGGATGTCTGCGCATCCATCCCTGCACCGTCCGGCTCGCGATCAGCGTCGCCTCGCGGAGCGGGTATCCGTAGTATCCCGTCGAGATCGGCGGGAAACCGATGGAATGTATGTCATATTTCATTGCCAGGTTCAGGCAGTTCTCATAGCACATGGTCAGGTAGACCGGATCGGTCTCGTCGCCGGAGTAGCGAGGTCCTACCGTATGGATGACGAACTGTGCCTTCAGGCGGTATCCGCCGGAGATCTTCGCGCGTCCGACGTCGCAGCCCTTGAGCGCCGCACACTCGCGCAACAGCTCAGGCCCGGCTGCCTTCAAGATGGAATTGTCGAGTCCGTTGCCGCCCAAAAGCGTCGTGTTGGTCGCGTTGACCACACAGTCGCAGTCGAGCATCGCAATGTTGCCGTGCTTGATCACGATCTCGCTTCGGATCTCGTCGCGGTACGTCAGAGGACGTGCGGGAGTGGGATCTGCCCGAGGAATGAACTGTGTCTTCGGATGCTCCGGATAATCATCGTCGTCATCCTCGTCCTCTTCTTCGTCTTCCTCTTCGTCCTCATCCTCGTCGTCTTCATCCTCATCGGATTCGTCTTCGTCGTCCTCATCCTCCGAGTCATCCTCGTCCTCATCGGACTCCTCATATTCTTCCGCCTCTTCCTCAGGCGCTTCTTCGCTCTCTTCCTCCTCGGCCGCTGCCTCGCTCGCAGCCTCCGCGGTCTCTTCCGCTGCCTCGGATACGGTCTCCTCCGCCTCGCTCACAGCCTCTGCAGTCTCTTCCGCTGCGGTCTCTGCGACAGGCTCCTCCGGCGTTGCCGGCTTCACGAACTCCGCGTACCACGGCTTCTCCGCCGGTTTTGCTTCCTCCACCGGTTCCTCTGCCGATGCAGGCTCCTCTGCTGCAGCTTCTGCGGTTTCCTCTGCTGCGGCCTCCTCTGCCGGAACAGTTTCCTCCGCTACGGTTTCGGTTGTCGCCGTTTCCTCGACTGCTTCGACTTCCTCTGCAGTCTCCGCAGTTTCCTCTTCCGCAACTTCCTCCGCTGCAGCTTCCTCTGCCGGAGTGAACTCCTCCGTCACAGCGGTAAATTCTATCGTCTCCGGCTCAGCAGGTGCGGGCTCTGCGGGCGCGAAAGCCGTCTCCTCGGACGCCTCCTCTTCCCTCTCAAGCTCGATCACGACTTCGTCGGGCATGGTTCCCGTCACGATCTCATACGGCACGCTCTCCGCCACGGTCTCCTGCGACTGCGGCTCGGGCTCTTCCTCTGCGACAGGCTCCGGCTTTCCGCTGAGGCTCTGCTCCGAGATGCCCTCCGTGTCGTTCTCCATATCGCGGATCGCGCTCCACATGTCGTTGGCGCGCACACCCTCGCCGGTTCCGGACTCGAAGCTGGTCGTCGCCTCCTCGGCCTCGGCATCCTCTGTCACATGCACCTCGGAAGTGCCGAGGTATGTCTCCGGCGCGGAAGTCCGTCCGGGGTCCTGCGTCCCGACAAGCCGGTTGCGGGCACCGCTCGCAAGGTCCACGATAATGTGCGTCTCTTCGTATTTTTCGGACGAAGACTCGTCTGCGATCTCCTCCTCGGCGACATCCGTGTCGGTCGAAGGGATCGTCTCGTGGAATCCGTCCGTCATGCTCTCAACCTGTGCGAGCAGCGACGCCGGGTTGCGAAGTCCGCCGCGATAGCGCATCAGGTCGAAAATATCCTGTTTCATCTCGAAGAAACCCGCGATCGGAAGTCCGGCACTCTGTCCGTCCCGAAGCATCCACTCGAGTTCCTCGAACGTATAATTGGCAACACCGAGATCCTCATACGACCGACTGCGGCGAAGGTTGAAGAACACCTCCTCCATCCAGGTCGCGACGATCTCCGAAAGGTACGGCAGCATGCAGGCTTCGTAAATGTGCATGTTCCATACGGAAGGCTCTGCGCTCTCGCCGCTGTCCGCATCGTCCGCTCCGGAAAATCCTCCGAGCTCACCGGCCGCCTTCTCCAGCTCGCGCTTGATGCGGTCCGCCTTGTCGGAGTCCTGTCTCCGAGAGACACGGATCTGCTGCGGAGAACGAAGGTCGACAGCGTCCACATACTGCGTTACCGAAGCGCCCGCAACGGAGCACCACGCACGCAGGTCCTCGCGCACACGCATGAGCGTACGCCCGAGCATGTTACGGCCCTTCCACTCCTTCGGATCGCTGCTTCGCGCATCCTCGATATCCAAGCCGATACCCCAGACGAGATCACGAGGCGCACACTCCGCCATCAGCGAACTGCCCGTATTCAGCAGGTTGTAGAGAAGCTCCGGGTTCTGCTGGAACTTCGCGCGGATACCGCGGCGCATGATCTGCACGCGGATCGTCTTCCACAGCACGTCGTTGTAGTGCGCGACGCTGCGGCCGAGCTTCTTGATCTCCGGCAGGTCCCTCGACGCCATGATCTTGTCCGCGATCTCCAGGTCGCCGAACGTGAGCGCCTTCTGGAACATCATGTACTGTTCCATCGAGTGGTACTTGCGCCCCGCGTACATAAAGTCCGACATGTACCAGTTGCTCAGATACCCGTACTCGCCATCCGGCTCATAAAACCGAATTACCGTCCCTTCCATACTCTATCCTCCTCCTACTACTCCTCTTACCACGCAGCAGTCACCCCAATGCAACCGCTTTATAAACCCTTTCTGTTATTGTACCGCACGACGGGTCACTTCGCAAGCAAAAAAAGACTTATCGAAGCTCCACAAGGCACGCCGGCTCATCGGTCGAAAGCGTGATCAGAACGCGGTCTCCGTCCTCGCGGACAACGGGCGTCAGCGATTCGCCCGGTCTCGCCTGTTTCTTGTACGTCACGCGCAGCTCCTGCCAGGTGCGCCCCTTCGGCGCGTAGCTCATCGCAAGGTGCACGAACTGGCCGTTGTTGACGTGTCCGTTGTTGTCGAGCATGTACTCCTGCACAGGCACCGGAGCGTACTCCCGTCCGCTCGCCGCAGCCTCGATCCGCCGTCCCGCCGCCGGGAACAGTCCGCCCTCCCCGAGCTCGTAGCGCTCAAGGATATCGGCCGGGATCTTCGTCATGCGCATGTTCGCCGTGTCCATCATCGCCCACTGCGCGTCAGCCTCCGCGAGCACCTCGCCCTCCGGCGTCTTCATGTAGACCGCACGGTTGCCGAGCATCCCCCGGAACCGGTACGGGTACGTCCCCACGACGATGCGCTCCTCGAGCTTCGGGAGCCGGTAGATCCGCACGTCCCACGTGATCAGGAACCACGCGAGCGACCTCGCAGTCAGCACCTCCGTCCCGACGCCGAGCGACTCGCTCTGGCTGATCGCCGCATCCTGAAAATAATCGATCAACGCCGGCAGAGAGAGCTTAAGCTCCCCGTCCACCCGGCTGTAACGGACCGTGTCCGTGTACTCAAATGCAATTCCCACGCAGTATCCCCCTTAACATCTGCGGACTTCCGAAAGCCGCAGAGAATTTTCCGAAAAATAAGAATCGCTCCCGACGGTAGCGCCGGGAGCGTTGATGGATTCGTCATCCTTTACTTCCGCGCGTCTCCGACGCTCTTGAGCGCGTCCTCGTGGCGGATCTGAGCGCGCTTGATCTTGCCGCCGAGTGTCTTCGGAAGCTCGTCGACAAACTCCACGATACGCGGATATTTGTAAGGCGCGGTCATTTTCTTAACATGGTTCTGAAGCTCCTTGATGAGCTCATCGGAAGGCGTGTAACCCTTCGCGAGCACGACGGTCGCCTTGACGACCTGACCGCGGATCGGGTCCGGAGCAGCGGTGATCGCGCACTCCACAACGGCCGGATGCGCAACGAGCGCACTCTCGACCTCGAACGGTCCGATGCGGTAGCCGGAGCATTTGATGACATCATCATGACGGCCGACGAAGCGGCAGTAGCCGTTGTTGTCGCGCCATGCAACGTCCTTGAGGTTGTAGTTTCCGTCCGCAAACGCCTCTGCCGTCTGCTCGGGATTTCTGTAGTATCCGATGAACAGTCCGATCGGATGGTTGTTGATGACGTCGCAGATCGTGATCTCGCCCTCGGCACCGACCTCGACCTCCTTGCCGTCCATCATCAGCTTGATATCATAGATCGGCGAAGGCTTGCCCATCGCGCCCGGGATCGGCTCAAACCACGGGAAGTCAGCGAAGAGGACCGTGCCCTCGGTCTGACCGAAGCCCGTGTGGATCTTGCCGCCCGTGAGCGCAAGCCAGCGGTCGTAGACGTCCGCGTTCAAAGGCTCGCCCGCCGTCGCAAAATTCTGAATGCTCGAGAGATCGTAGCTCGCCACATCCTCCTGCAGCATGAAGCGGTACATCGTCGGCGGCGCACAGAACGTCGTCAGCTTGTACTTGGACATCATCTCCAGAAGCTTCGCGGGCTTGAACTTGATCATATCGTACGCAAAGATCGTCGCGCCGCAGATCCACTGGCCGTAGATCTTGCCCCATCCGAACTTCGCCCAGCCGGAGTCGGACACGCTCATGTGGAGCTTGCCCTCCTGCACCTGCTGCCAATACTTGGCGGTCACGATGTGCCCGAGCGGATGGTGATAGTTGTGCGTTACCATCTTCGGCATGCCCGTCGTTCCCGACGTAAAATAAATCTGCATGATGTCGGTACCCTTCGTGCGGTCATCGCCCGTCGGGCGCTCCAGCACGTCGGAACACTTCTCCATCTCCGCATTGAAATCGATCCATCCATCGCGGGTAACATTGTCGACAACGGCAAGGTACTGAACGCCCGGCATCTCAGGCTTCGCAAGCTCCATCTGCGACATGACGTACTCGTCGTCGACGCATACGAACATCTTCACGTCCGCCGCATTCGCGCGGTAGACGATATCCTTCTTCGTCAGCTGCAGCGTGCCGGGGATGATGACGATGCCGAGCTTGATCAGCGCCGTCGCGCACACCCAGTACTCCCAGCGTCTTCTGAGGATCAGCATCACGACGTCGCCGCGCTTGAGGCCGAGCGACTTGAAGAAGTTGGCCGCCTTGTTCGAGAGACGACTCATCTCCGCGAACGTGAACGACTTCTCGAGTCCCGTGTCATCGCACCACAAAAGCGCACGGAGGTCCGGCTTCTCCTCGGCCCATCCGTCCACGATGTCCCATCCGAAGTTGAAGTACTCCGGAGCATTTACCTTGTAATTGTTCTTGAAATCCTCGTACGAGTCAAACTCGATCCGAGGCAGATACCGCTCTAACATGCTTTCCGTCCTTGCCTTCGTTATTGATAATCATCTGACCGTCCCATCCGGCCGCCCCGCGATCACTCCGCGATCATCGTGAGGAACGTGCCCGGCTCGTCGCCGTAGCAGCGCTGTCCGTGCGGGTACGTGGGGTTGAAGTAAATGCTGTCGCCCTCATGCAGGATGATCTCCTGATCGTCGAACACGACGACAATGCTTCCCTTCACGACGAAATTGAACTCCTCGCCGTCATGCGTCACAAGCGCCGCGGGCTTGTCCGACGGATCGAGCGTGACCAAAAACGGCTGCATGATCTTCTTCGTAAAATGATACGCGAGATTCTGGAAGGTGTACCCCGGATACCGGTCCGCGAGCTGGCCCTGGCCTGCGCGCACGACCTGATACGTGCGCAGCTTGCCGCTGACGCCCGTCATGATCTCCGAAAAATCGACACCGAACTTGCGTGAGATCGAGTAGATCACGCTGATCGGCACGTCCTCCGCACTCTCTTCATATTTCCTGTAAACTTCCGGATCGATCTTCAGTTCCTTCGCCAACTCCTCCTGCGTGTATCCGCAGACCTCGCGAAGCTCCCGAATTCTCGAAGCCAGTTCCTTCAATTCATCCATATGCTACCTCCCGTTCCGCCGGCTCCGTCGCCGGCATCGCGTCTTCACAGTGTGCTGCCCGTCACGGCAGACTTTGCGCAGTATGCACATTGTAGCCCGTCACGCGCAAAAAGTCAACGTTTCGGGGGAGCATTTTTCGAACTAACGATTGCATTTTCCCGGGCATTGCGAGTATAATAACAGAACGCGAGCAGAATTAACTGCGTATTATAGGAGGAACTACCCATGAGAAAAATGAAGCTTGTGCTCCTGTTTGTCCTGATGGCCTTCCTGTTGGCCGCCTGCGACTCGAGCAAGCCCGAAGCCCGGGATCCCAAGTCGGAGACAACCCCGACGGAGAAGCCCGATGACACACCGACACCCACGGAACTTCCCGCGACGCCGACCGGCGAAGTGACACCGGAGGCTACGCCGACGGAGACACCTGCGCCGACGCCGGAGGCAACTCCGACCGAGACGCCCACGCCAACGCCGGAGGCAACTCCGACCGAGACGCCCACGCCGACACCGGAAGCTACCGCAACCCCGACACCGACTGAGGCTCCGAAGCTCCCGGCCGTGGCGGCACAGAAGGGCCCTGCATATGTGATCGGAGTTGCCGACTGGTTCTGCTACCTGATGGATTCCAATGACCCGGATCAGGGAATTCGCATGGATCTGCTCTACATTGCAGAGGAGGGATACGAGCCCCTCGCAAGGATGATCCAGGGGGATGCCAACTACAGGACGTACCAGGAATTTAAGTCCTACACGGCGAGTGCTTCCATCGCGATCAGCAACGAATCCGACGATCTGATGAAGCATCATCTGGACGGCAAGATCGAGATCGGCCGTGCAGACTCGCTCGTCTTCAGCTATGCAACGCGGTTCAAGGGATACAAGACTGATAATAAGGACAGGGAGTTCGCCTACTGCTTCAACTACGAGACGAAGACCGGCAAATCCCTTTCCCTGAAACAGTTGGTGACCGACGTCGATGCACTGTGCGCCGCTGTCTTCGAGTCCGCTGCCAAGGATCCGGCTCTTGCGGGAGCGTTTAAGGACGATGCCTGGAAGGATCGTCTGACGAAGCTGATCAAGGCGGAAACCGCCTCTTGGCTCGCCGTGGACGAAGGTATCGACATTCTGCTGTATGCGCCGAACTACGACTCCCTCTCGGTGGGAAGCGCAACGATCCATGTGCGCATCGTGGATTACCCCGAACTCTTCGTGCCGGAGTGGGTCGGCGGATACGACGGCTCTCTCAAGCGCACATTTGACTTTTCCGGCCTCGGAACAGACATGTACAAGGCCGTCATCCCCGATCTTGTAAAGGGTCTCCGCAAGCTGACCTGGAAGGAGGCTGCTGCCCTGCTGGATAAGGCCGGGATCGCATACGAAGGTATGGACGACGAAGAGGCTGCACAGTGTGAGAGCGATGCGGAGCTGACATTTACCGACGACGTCGCCGGCAAGGGATACCGTCTTGACTTTTGGCCGTTCGACGGGGAGAAGGTGCAGCGCCTGGAAGGCATCTCCCTGCGCTACGGCGATAACATCTACATGGACGTCGCTTACGGCGATCTGACCAAACCTCGTTTTGTCTTGGTTGATCCCTGGATCTATGCAGACTTCGACGAAGTGCAAGCCGTACAATTTGCCAGCGAGGAAGACCTGCGCGCCGTTGTATTCGTTACGCTGGAGCAATACCGATAACACACAAGGAGACAAGTCATGCCGTTCTTTCGTGAATTACCCGCAAAACTGATCCTGCTGTTACACCTTCTGCTCGGTGTTCTCACCGGCTGGTTCTTCGTGCAGGGCTTCCGCCTGGTGCTCGGCATGTGCCGGCTGGGCGAGATCCCGCTGACCGGACTGTTCTATCGCGTTCTGGGCGTACAGCTTGCCTTCCTGCAGTTTATCATCGTTTGGATCGTCGACAAGCGCGTCTGGGAGAAGAAGCGCGTAGCACAGCCGAAATCCCCTGCGACCTCGCGGGAGATCGGACTGCTGTTCGCCTCCATCGCTCTCTACGGCGTCGGCTGCGGCCTGATCAATCTGATCCGCCTGCTGTGATCTCCCTGCGCTGATAAGCGAAACACATAATCGAAACACATGAAAGCGGCGAACCGAGGTTTCGGTCCGCCGCATCTTTTTCCTCTTCATTTTCCTCAAACGCAAGACCCGTGGGGCGTGGGGTATCTCACCGGATCGCGTCTCTCCACGTCGCCGGCTTGAACTCGTGCAGGATCGGAAGGAGTCTCTGATCCACGTCGATCTTCAGCACGGAGTTAAAGTTGTTCGTTGCGATCATCTGGCCCGCAAAGCCCACGATCACGACGATCTCGCGATCCGAGAAGAATCCGCGCAGCTTCTCAAACAGCTCGTCGGAGACGTCCGTCGGGTTCTTGACGATCGACTGTGCAAGCGCGACAAGCACCTGCTCTCGCTCGTCGTACACGAGATTGTGCGGATCAAGGCCGAGGCCCTTCACATCGCTGATGAAGAACAGCGAGCACAGCTGGCAGGAGTTGGTCGTGGAGATCGCGTGTGCGTAGAGGACAGCGTCCTTCTCACCGATCACCTCCACGAGGCGCTTCCACGACGTGTACCACGCCATGAACGCATCGTACGTCGCCGCATCGTTCAAGAGTCCCTTCTTCATGTTCGTGACGGCGTTTCTGCCTGCCAACTCGTCGTAGCGCTCCTTCTCTGCGCCCGTTGCTTCGTTCTGTTCCACAAGATGAATCCTTGCCATTTTTGTTTTCTCCTTTGTTCGTAAACTTATTTTTCCCTTTGCTTTCCGCCCTGCGGCGTCGCCACAGGGTTACAGCGCCAATGCAAGTATGTCTTCGATCGCCTCCGCCGTGAGCGGCAGGTAGTGTCCCACCGGGCCGTTTCTCGTCGCCCTCTTCGCAATCACCGCAAAATCCGTATTGTCGATGCCAAGCTCCGTGAGCGTCGTGCGAAGCGAAAGCTTTCGGAAAATCCTCTCCAGCTCACCGGCGAGAATGTACGCTCTCTCCTTCTCGCTGTAGAGGAAGGTGTCCGCGCCGAACACGCGGGTTGCGAGCAGCGCCGGTCTCCACGGCTTGCGCTCCGCCATGTACTTTGTCCATGCGACCAGCACGACGGCCATGCCCTCGCCGTGCGTGATGTTGTACTGTGCGGAGAGCTCGTGTTCGATCCGGTGCGAGCCCCAGTCGGCCCTGCGGCCGGCGTCCAGAAAATTGTTGTGCGCCACGCTCGCGAGCCACTGCAGCTCGCCGCGCGCGTTGATGTCCGTCGGGTCCGCGATCAGGCGGTCCCCGTTGACCAGCAGGGCGCGGATCGCACCCTCGATCAAAAAGTCAGTCGTGTCCGAGTGCACCTCGTCCGAAAAATACCGTTCCAGCAAATGAGCCAGAACATCCGCGACACCGACTGCGGTCTGGTACGCCGGCAGGTTGGCCGTATATCGCGGGTTCATGATGGCGAACCGGGGAATGATCCGGTCGTCCTCAAAACCGAGCTTCCACTCTCCGTTCGAGAGAATGGCTGCGTTCGACGTCTCCGAACCGCTCGAAGCCGTCGTTGCGATCACGCCG
>JAFZMO010000094.1 GCA_017551165.1 Lachnospiraceae bacterium | reverse complement strand
ATCATGACGATCTGTTCGCGTTTCTTGTCCGGATTCTGTGTCATCATGGAAGTTTACCGCCTCATTTTGATACTTCCAGTATACCACAAAAAGTGCCGAAAAGCCAGTATTTATGCGGCTTTCCGACACTTTTACACTCCTGTAAAAACACATGTCCGAGGCGGTTACGCCTCGGACTTTGTCTTCACTCTGACGGCGTCGGGAGGAATCTCCCGGCGCCGCATTTTCAATTGCACACTTACTCGAGTGCCGAAGCGATCTTCGCAGCCCACTCCGCAGCCTCGCCGTCCGCGTAGGAACCCTGGTCCCAAACCGGAAGGATGCCGTCTCCCTCGTAGCGGGGGATGATGTGGATGTGAAGGTGGAACACCGACTGACCTGCGGCGGTCCCGTTGTTCTGCAGCACGTTGATGCCGTCGCAGCCGGTCACGGTCTTGAGGGCGTTGGCGATGCGCTTTACGATGGGAAGCGCCTTCGCGGCGATGTCGTCGTCCGCGCAGAGCAGGTTGTCAAAATGGTTCTTCGGAAGCAGGAGCACATGGCCCTTGTGAGCCGGTGCGATGTCGAGGATCGCGCGGAAATCGTCGTCCTCATATACGGTAGCGGACGGGATGACGCCGTTCGCGATCTTGCAGAAAATACAATTCTCCATAGAGGTTCTCCTTTGCGGTGATTCTGAACATCAGTATAGCACGATTTGCCGCAGTGTACAAGAAAAACGCGGCCGTCGATAAACCTTGCGCGAAAGCGGCAAATGCGGTACAATAAAAGGTACGGAAAGGTTTGCATTTCAAGGATTTGGAGATATTATGAAACTTCGTTTTCGCATTTTGATCCTGGCGGGAGTGTTTCTCGTGTCCCTGATCGTGTTTTTCAGCAGGGTCAACATGCATACATACAGCAATGAACTGGAGACGGTGGCGGCATCCCAGGCCAAATTGCCGGTGGTGAGTTTCTCCATCGGCGGCGTGGAGATCAACCCGACCATCGGATACACGTTTGAGCCGGAGCTGCAGCTGATGCGGGAGAGCGTCACGCCGGTCAACAAGAGCATGGATTTCGAGGTGCTCATCGACGAGCACGGGAGCGTGGTCCGTCGGTTGATCTGCGAGGTCATTGAGACCGAGACGATGACCGTGCTGGACACCAAGGAAGTGAAAGCACTCAAGAAGATGGAGGACGGGCGGATGAGCGCCAACGTCCTGCTGTCCGGCAATATCGCATATGACACGGAGTACGCCTGTAAGCTGACGCTCACGACGGAGGACGGCCGCGACGTCTATTACTACACAAGACTGCAGGTGGCATCGTACGGAAACCTGAAGCGCGAGATGGACTTCATCAAGAATTTCCACAGCGACCTGCTCGATGAGGACCGGAAGAACGATCTGGAGAAGTTTCTCGACACCGCGGACGGTGCGACGGGCGCTGATTTTTCGCACGTGACGATCTCGGACAGCATCGAGACCGTGAGCTACGGAACGATGAACCCGCAGCAGACGGAAGTGACGATCCCGACGATCACGGAGTACAACCAGACATATATCTGCGCGACGATCAAGTCGAAAATGAAGATCTTCACCAACGATGCGGAGGAGCTGTTCCGCGTGCGGGAGGATTTCCGGTTCCGCTGCCAGGGCAAGACCGACGTGTTGTTCAACTACGACCGCACGATGGAGGCAGAGTTTGACGGCACGCTCGTGAGCATCAACCGCAACCAGATCAAGCTCGGATTGACGCCGAACACGGATCTGAATTACAAGCTGAGCGACAACAATGCGTATCTCGTGTTCGAGCACGACGGAAGCCTGTGGGAATACGACATGAAGCGCAACGTCATGGTGCAGCTGTTCACGTTCGACCGGGAGGGCGGCGACGATATCCGTTATCACAACGGGCGGCAGTCGTTCAAGCTGATCGCCGTCGAGGATGACGGCAACGCGGACTTCGTATTTTACGGATATATCTCACGCGGACAGTACGAGGGACGCGTGGGAATCCTGTACTACCGCTACTACGCGGAGGAGGGGCGCATCAAGGAGATGATGTTCGTCCCCGTGACAGTGCCGTACGAGATCCTCAAGGAGGAGTTCGGCGAGTTCTGTTACATGAACGATTACGACGAGTTTTATTTTACGCTGTACGATACGCTGTACCTGTACCGTACGCTCGTGCATGACTTCAACGTCGTGGTGGAGCACATGCCGAAGAACAGCGTGCTCTTCGAGAAGGAGGGCATCCTGGTGTTCCAGGACAAATACGAGGCCGGAAAGAACACGGCGCTCGTGTACTACGACCTGGAGAACCGTACGCCGGAGTACGCGACGGCGGCGAAGGGCGACCGGATCTGTCTCCTAGGCGAGATCGACGGGCAGTTGATCTACGGCCTGGCGCACGCGGAGGATGTGACGTTCCGCGACAACGGTACGGAGCATGTGCCGATGTACCGGATCGTCATTGAGAATCTGGACCGCACGACGGTCAAGACCTATGACAGCGGCGAGGAATATTACTCCTCGGCGAGGATTGACGACAACGCGATCAACATCGATCTGTGTAAGAAGGTGCGCGAGGCTTCGGTGCCTGCGGACGACGGACAGGAGTCCGTGCGGCCGATCTACGAGGCCTCCGGAAAATACAACATCCTAAAGAGTTCCAAGCCGGTGACGCAGAAGATCACGGTGACCGGTCGCTCGACGACGCTGATGCGCAGGGAGTACTACATGAACCTGCCGTCCGGCTACAAGCTCGAGGCGATCCCGAAGAAGGAGTCCACGGTGTTCACGGTGCTCACGGGCAGCACGTCAGTCCGCGTCGGCACGTGGATCGATCCGCGGTACTATGTCGTTTCGTTCGGGCGCATCCGGATGGTGTCCGGCGACCTCGGCGAGTGTATTGTCAAGGCGGATGAGACCGTAGGCGCGGTGTTTGACGGCAAGGGAAATATCCTGTGGAAGCGAGGCATCAAGCCGGACAGCGCAAACGTGCGCTCGGTGGCGGAGCGCTATGTGGACAGCAACTGTTCCGAGCAGCAGGCGATACTGCAGATGTATCTGTCGTACAAGGGCTCGGCGAAGGATGCGACGGTGTTCAACCTGAACCGGAAGGGCTTCTTAACATGGCTGTCGGACAGCATTCCGGGCACGGGTGTGGACATCTCGGGGATCACGCTGGCGGAGGCGCTGCAGTTTGTCGCGGACGGACGTCCCGTGACCGCGATGTACAAGGATACCTGGGTGCTGATCATCGGCTACGAGTCGGACCGGCTGACGATCATCTCACCGAAGCAGGGTAAGAGACTTCGCATCTCCATCTCGGAGGCGAAGGCGACGATCGAGAAAACGGGGATTTACTACAGCTATATCGACTGATACGGAGGAGAGTCTATGGCGAGAGTGTTTTTGATTGTTTTGGATAGCTGCGGCGTCGGCGAGATGCCGGATGCCGCGGATTTCGGGGACGAGGGAAGCTTTACGCTGCGAAGCGCGGCGACATCGCCTCATTTTTCGATGCCGAATGCGGAGAAGCTCGGAATGTTCCACATCGACGGGGTGCGCGGGGTCGTGTGCGGCGCAGGTCTCGGCGATGCGGCAAGCGATTCCTTCGACGGCGTGGTGTGCCGTCTCGCGGAGGTATCGAAGGGCAAGGACACGACGACCGGACACTGGGAGATCGCGGGATTGCCGCTCGCGGAGCCGTTCCCCACATTTCCCAAGGGATTTCCGAAGAGACTGATCAACGCGCTCGCGAAGGAGACGGGGCGCGGGATCCTGTGCAACAAGCCGTACTCCGGCACAGAAGTTATCCGCGATTACGGGAAGGAGCACCTGGAGACCGGGGCACTGATCGTGTACACATCCGCGGACAGCGTGCTGCAGATTGCGGCGCACGATTCGATCGTCCCGACGGAGCAGCTGTACGAGTACTGTGAGATCGCGCGCAGGCTCTGCACCGGCCCTTACGGCGTAGGGCGCGTCATCGCGCGGCCGTTCACCGGCGAGTGGCCGTACACGCGCACGCCGCTGCGGCATGATTTTTCGCTGGAGCCCACGGGCGACACGCTGCTCGATGTGATGAAGCGAGCGGGGCTTGCGGTCCGCTCGGTCGGCAAGATCGTGGACATTTTTGCAGGGCGGGGGATCACGGATTTTCAAAGAACCACTTGCAATGAAGAGGGAATTGATGTTACACTTGCAATCATGAAAGAGGACTTCGAGGGACTGTGTTTCACGAACCTCGTGGACTTTGATATGAAATACGGACATCGCAATGACGTGGACGGTTATGCGAAGGCACTGTCGTACTTTGACTCGAAGCTGCCGGAGCTGCTGGCGGGACTTCGGGAGGACGACCTGTTGATGATCACCGCGGACCACGGCTGCGATCCGGCGACAACGTCGACAGACCATTCGCGGGAATACATTCCGCTGGTAGCGTACGGACCGAAGCTTGAGGGCGGGGTCAACGCCGGGACGAGAGTAGGATTTTCCGACATCGGTAAGACGATCGCGGCGCGGTTTGGCGTCGACAATACACTGGCGGGCGAGGTCATCCCTGCATTGATGCCTTGAATAACGCCGTTCGGGAGGAAAAGAAATGAACAGACGACTTGAGTTTTCGAACAGAACCTGGATTATAATCGCCTGTGTGATCGCGGCGCTGATCATCTTGATCGCGATCCTCAAGCCGAGCAGTAAGGACGGGGATCTGACACTGAAGAGTTACGACGGAACGACGTCGATCACCATCGAGGAGGTAGTGCGTGAGGAGGCCGACAACGAAGGCCGCCACATCGCCCGCTGCAAGATCGACCGCTCGAAGGACTTCTATCGCTCGTTCGTGAAGAGAAATCCGTACTTCATCGGTTCCATCGACTCGAACGGATATTTCCGTGACGCCGAGGAGAACCGCGACACGGGCTACTATGTCCTGCTCAAGGATGACCACTACTTCTGCCTGATCTGCGAGAACGGTTACGCGCTGATCAAGGAGCTCGAGGCGACGGTCAAACTCGACAACGAGACCTACTTCATGCCGTTCCCGTGCGACGTTACGATCGACGCTTCCAAGAGCACGGAGTTTGATTTCATCAGCCTGACGACCGTGAACAGCTTCGAGGGTCTGGTGAGCTACTATGAGCGCCTGAAGGGCGACTACTGCCTCGTCGACGACATCAACAAGACGCTCACGCTGCGCCTGTGGAAGGACGGCGAGCTCACACAGAACAAGCTCGTGATCAGCATGACGGAGACCGGAATCGTGATCGGTCCGGAGGAATAAAAACTGCCGCGGAAAAGTTCTTGACTTTCCCGGAGAGTGATGGTATTATTAGCGGTGCTTGCAGTTGTGGCGGAATTGGCATACGCGCATGATTCAGGTTCATGTCCATGTACTTGGGTGTGGGTTCAAGTCCCATCAACTGCAGAACAAAGGAGCTGTCGGATTTCCGACAGCTCCTTATTGCTTTACGTCGTCGTTTGGAAAATGATCACATCTTCGCGAGAAGGACCATGCCGCTTCCGAACGGGAGCAGGCCGTTCTCGTCCGGCTCCAGCTTATCCCAGGGGGACTGGACCTCGCCGAACATCTCGCGGTACTCGCCGGAGTTGTAGAAGAACTCACCGTTCTCCTCCTTCCACTCCTTCTCCTCGAGACACATGTAGCCGTCCTCGAACGCGATGAGATCTCCGCTTGCGAGAGCCGCATCGATCTCCTCCTGAGAAACCTCGGGAGCCTTCATCCAGGAGCGGACCTTGCCGTCAGCGGTGAACTCCGTGATGCTCGAGAAACCGGACATCATCTCCTCGGGCTCACAGTCGAGCTCGCCGGCAGCCTTTTTGCTCTCGAGCTCCGCAGCAACCTCCTCGAGGGTGAACATGTCGAATTTTCCGCCGACAAAAGAGCGGGCCTTGGCAACCTTCCACTTGCCGATCAGGTCGCTCACACCATTCTTCCAAGCCATGTATTTTCCTCCTTTTACGGGCTTTTTAGTACGGTAATTATATCGCAGAAAAAAGGGATTGACAAGATAAAACCTTCGTGATAATATAATCAAGCGTGTTAAACAACACTCTGCGGACTTGCTGGAATTGGCAGACAGGCATGACTAAGGATCATGTGCGCTAAGCGCGTTCGGGTTCAAGTCCCGTAGTCCGCATCACGACCGGTCGTTGAGAGATCAACGGCCGGTTATTTTTTTGTCCGTGGTTTCCTGTGGAATCCGACAGAGAGATGTGGTACAATTGAGACGATCTCAGACAGAACAGGAGGACGCAGTATGGCAAGAGCGGGATGCGATTGTGAACCGGCCAACCCGGAACTGGTATCGTGCACGCGCGCGAAGATGCCGAAGGAAGCCCGGCTGGGTGAACTCACGGAATTCTTCAAGGTGATCGGCGATGACACGCGGCTGCGGACTCTGGCCGCGCTGCGGGAACACGAGCTTTGTGTCAGTGATATCGCCAATGTGTTGGACATGACCAAGTCGGCGGTGTCGCACCAGCTCAAGGTGCTCGCGGACGCCGGACTGGTCAAGAGCCGGCGCGACGGCAAGAACGTGTATTACTCGCTCGACGACGCCCATGTGGCGGAGATCTTCGACGATGCGATGGAGCATGTGACACACCGAAGCGGCGGGGTGCAGCGGGGAGCGCTGTACATCATCCGCCACGGAAAGACGGACTGGAACGAGAGGAGCAAGCTCCAGGGGCAGACGGATATTCCCCTGAACGACGAGGGGCGCCGCATGGCGGAGGAGGCGGCGGCCCGGTACGCGGGCGTGCACTTCGACGTGTGCTTCTGCTCGCCGCTGGTGCGCGCGAGGGAGACTGCGGAGATCCTGCTTCGCGGGCGCGATGTGCCGATCTGCTACGACGAGCGGCTGAAGGAGATGTCGTTCGGCGTGTACGAGGGAATCGAGCACAGCTTTATGATCACCGACTGTCCGGTGAACACGCTGTTTTACAGCCCCGAGAAGTACACGGTGCCTGTGGAGGGCGGCGAGAGCGTGCCGGAGTTGATGGCGCGCACGGGCAGCTTCCTGCGGGAGAAGGCGGAGCCGCTGCTGGCGGAGGGCAAGGACGTTTTGATCGTCGGACACGGCGCGATGAACTCGAGCATCATCATCCAGGTGCGCGATCTGCCCGTCTCGGAGTTCTGGAGCGCGGGGATCGAGAACTGCAAGCTGATGCAGCTGTCGTGAAACGCGATATGCTGACAGTGCGCGGAATCTTCAGCGACCGTTAAAAGACGCCGTGTGACACAGGCACAATAGTTGCGCTAATTTTCAAAATATTGCAATATATCACTACATTTTCCGAGAAAATGCACGACCGGAGCGGTAAACTTGTGCCGTTCCGGTTGTAATTTTTCGGGCAAATGTGGTATAATGAGCGCAGTTTCTGAGCTCTTTGGCTGGAACACAACATAGGAGGTAAAATGTTATGAGCTTTAAGAAATGCATGGCGTTGTTCCTGTCCCTCGCAATGGTTCTCTCCCTTGCGGCATGCGGCAAGAACACCACGACGCCTACGGCCTCGACGCCCACGCCTACGCAGGCAGCACCGGGCAACGAGGATCCCACACCTACACCGAACACACCTACGGGTGAGACGATTGACCTTTCCCTCGTAAAAGAGGCTGACGGCACGATCTTCGCCGGCAAGGTAACGACTGCTCTGCAGCAGGCGGGCGGCGGTGAGGTCGGTTACGATGTGTATGCAGGCGTTGCAGGTAAGGACTACACGGATGAGAAGTACTACACCTACAACGACTATATCGCAGACACCAGCACGCTGAACTGGTCTCCTCTGAACTGGGAGACGAGTGATGACTCTTCCATGCTCGACTACATGTCGGTCGGCTTCTACGGATTCGCTCTGAATGCCAAGAAGGACGGTTGGAGTGTAACCTGCGAGCTGGCAGAGGCACTCCCTGTCGATGTCACCAAGGATTATGTCGGCAAGTACGGCATCAAGGAAGGCGACACGGCGAAGGCTTGGAAGATCGCGCTCAACAAGAACGCGAAGTTCGATGACGGTACCCCGATCAATGCGGACACCATCATCTACTCCTACAAGGAACTCCTTGACCCGATCATGCTGAACCGTCGTGCAGACTCCCTGTACGCAGGCGATTTTGCGATCTACGGCGCAAAGGCATATCTGTACTCGGGCAAGACGTCCATGGAGCCCAATGCACCCGGTAAGGTTCCGACTTACGCTTGGGATGCCAAGGTTAAGGGCGACGACGGCGTTTACACGACTCCGGACGGCGCAAAGCTGTACTTCGGTCTGAAGTATGCTTATGATTGGTTAGGCGGCAACTCCCTTGCGGATTATGCAGCTGCCGGCTATCTTCCGGATGGCTTCTTCGAGAAGGCTCTCGAGTATGCGGATGCAGACGGTTATGTTCCGGTAACGGATACGACGATCGCATACCTGTATTCCTTCACCGGCAGTGACGATTGGGGCAACGAGGCGGAGAGTGATCTCGCGCAGTATGTTTCCTATCAGGTTACGAACAAGGTTACGACCTGGGATGAGGTCGGTGTTTTCAAGACCGGCGACTATGAGATCGTTATGGTTACGATCAATCCTACCGCTGATCCGAACTACTTTGTACCTTACAACCTTTCCTCTGCTTACGTAGTTAAGCCGGATCTGTGGGAGTCCTGCAAGACGTACCGCAATGCCGACAAGCAGGAAGTAAGCAAGGACAGCCCCGATGTTGTTTCGATCACGACGACGTACGGCACCAGCGTTGAGACGAGCGCAAGCTTCGGCCCTTACAAGATGACGTTCTTCCAGGCCGACAAGCAGATCACGTTCGAGCGCAACGACCAGTGGTACGGCTACTCGGATGGCAAGCACAAGGGTCAGTATCAGACCGATAAGGTTTCCATTCAGGTTCTCAGCAAGCATGAGACTCAGCTCCTTGCATTCCTGAACGGCGAGGTTGACGGTGTCGGCCTGCAGGCGGATGATATGAAGACGTACAGCACGAGCCCTTACATCCGTTACACCCCTCAGTCCTACACGACGAAGCTTACCTTCAACACGGACGTTGAGTCCCTGAAGAAGAGAGGCACGCAGGTTCTCGCAAATGAGAACTTCCGCCATGCATACTCGCTGGCTCTGGACCGTGCGAAGTTCGCAACGTCCTACACCTCTGCGGGTACCGCAGGTTTCGGTCTCCTGAACAAGATGTACATTTACGATCCGTTCTCCGGCGCATCCTACCGTGATACGGAAGGTGCTATGGGCGCTCTGGTCGGTCTGTACGGTCTGAAGTTCGGTGACGGCGATGACGCTGAGTACGGCGACCTTGAGGAAGCCTACGATGCGATCACCGGTTTCAATATCAACCAGGCAAGAGAGTACATGAAGAAGGCATACGATGAGTGCGTCGCTGACAAGTCCTACGACGGCAGCTCGAAGATCGAGATCGAGATGCTTGTATATCAGCAGGATGATATCTACGTTCAGATGTTCAACTTCCTGAACGATGCTCTTAAGGCAGCTTGCGAAGGCACCGGCTTCGAGGGTAAGGTTTCCCTGAAGATGACGGTTGACGCTGACTACTACAACACCATGTATTCCGGTAACACGGATATGATCTTCTCCACCTGGGGCGGTGCAGCATCTGCTCCGTACACGATCCTGTACGAGTGCTACTGCGATGACTCGACGGGCAACGGTAACCAGATGGAATTCGGTTTCGATACCTCGAAGTATATGGTTAAGATCACCGTGGACGGAACGGACTACGTAGCTTCGCTTCAGAAGTGGGCTTTGTGGGCTGACGACTCCGATCCGGATTGCAAGATTACGTCCGTTGACGGTTCCAAGACTCTTGAGAAGTTTACGGCGTACGACGCAATGACGAAGGCAAGCTTCTACGGCTTGCTCGAGAAGACCTACCTCGGCTCGTTCGTAACGATCCCGATGTACTACAGAAACTCCGCTTCCCTCGTTTCTCAGAAGGGTGATTACGCGGTTTCGCAGTATATCGATCTGATCAGTTTCGGCGGACTCCAGTTCTATACCTACAACTATACGGATGAGGAATGGGCTGCAATTGCTAAGACGCTGAAGTACTGATAAACAACAGTCTTAAGCTGGATATTTACGGATTATGCACAATCACGGGCGCTTTGCCCGTGATTGTGTGTTTCCATGTAGAAAGAACCGGAAGGAAAAAACGGTATGTTCAAGTATGTAATCAAGCGAATCCTGCTTATGTTCGTGGTGTTCTTCATCATCGCGACCATGTGCTTCGTTCTGATCAAAAAGCTTCCGCTCCCGAACATCAAGGCACAGGGGCGTGACGCGCAGTTGGTCGAGCAGAAGCGCGAGCAGATGGGCTATAACAAGCCAATCATGACGCAGTATGCAATCTACTGGAAGAATATTTTCAACTTCAAAAACGTGGATGGCAGCTTCGGCTGGAATCCCGATTTCGGTATCGGCGAGCAGATGTACATCAGCCAGCCCGTGTTTGATGTTTTGAAGGAAAAGCTTCCGTACACGGTTGTTGTCAATCTCTATTCAATCCTGATCGCGATTCCCATCGGTCTGATGTTGGGAATCTATGCTGCGCTGCGAAAAAACAAATGGCAGGATCACGTGGTCTCAACGGCCGTCATGCTTGTCGTTTCCGTGCCGAGTTACGTGTACGCGTTCCTCGTGCAGTATTTCCTGTGCTATAAGTTCGGATGGTTCTCTCTGACCGTCGCCTCCCGTGAGACGGCCGGTTTCTTCAGCTGGGTCATGTTCAAGTCGATGTTCCCGGCTATCGTTTCGCTTGCCTTCGGTACCATCGCAAGCCTGTGCCGCTTTACGCGTGCGGAGCTTTCCGAGGTGCTGACGGGCGATTACCTGTTGCTGGCGCGTACGAAGGGTCTTACGAAAAATCAGGCCATCACCCGCCACGCAATGCGCAATGCCATGGTTCCGATCCTCCCGATGATCCTCGGTGAATTCATCGGTATCCTGGGAGGCTCGCTGATCATCGAGGGTATTTTCTCCATCCCCGGCATCGGCAAGTTGTACATCACCTCCATCGGACTGCGTGACTACAACTTCTTCATGGCACTGTCGTTCTTCTACACGTTGATCGGTCTGGTCGCGAACCTCGTGATCGACCTCAGTTACGGATTTATCGATCCGAGAATTAAGATGGGGGCAAAGTGATATGATGGATTATAACAATTTGCCGAAGGATAAATTCGTTTTTGCCCGGAGAGAGGGGAAGATCGCCGACAAGAAGCTTGACACCAAGCCTGTCGGTTATTTCCGTGATGCATGGCGCCGCTTTAAGAAGAATAAGTCTTCCGTGGCAGCTGCCATCATTATCATTATTTTGTTCCTGTATGCCATGATCGTACCGCTCGTGTCCCACTATAAGGTTTCGGACCGCGACGGTTACTACAAATTCCTGCGTCCGCGCAGCAAGGTATTCTCATGGCTCGGATGGGACGGCTGCATGAACCAGCAGGAGTCCCAGGCGGGATACGACTACTACGGAGCCATCGGCTTCGAGTACGGGACCAGCGCGATCCGTGAAGTGCGCGGAAGCGAAGTGGATCCCAACACAGGCAACACGATCTATCAGTTGTACATCGATTCCTATGAGGTGGTCGGTTTTACCTACGCCGACCTCGTTCAGGAGGAGTACGATGCGCTGAAGAAGTACCAGAATGACACCGGTATCCAGGTCATTTACCCGATGCCGGCGAACTACAAGACCGACTTCGTGGCGGTTTCCAACGGAGCGAACCTGTGGTATGAGCTCGCCGACGAGAGCGAGACAACCTCGGGTGAGGCGAAGGATCACGACGCGGAAGGTCATCCGATCTATGTTGCCAACTATCTGAAGAAGAAAAATATCAACTACGGACAGTACGATTCGCTGCGCATCAACGCGGCGGGCGACGGTGACAACGGTCAGTACTACGTGTACGCGGTGAAGAACCAGACCGGTTATCATGTTCGTGTGTTGTACAAGGAATACTACAACTATCTGCACGGTTACTATGCGAACCACGTGTTCGGAACGAACCAGCACGGCCAGGATATCTTCGTCTGCCTTGCACACGGTGCGAGACTCTCGATCCTGTTCGCGATCGCCGTATCGGTATTGAACCTGATCATCGGCGTGGTCTACGGCGCCGTGGAAGGTTACTACGGCGGAGCGATCGACCTTATCCTGGAGCGTATCTCCGAGATCATCGGTGATATCCCGTTCATTGTAGTTGCATCGCTGTTCCAGATGCATCTGGCGAAGAAGGTGGGACCGATCCCGTCCCTGTTGTTCGCGTTCGTCATGACCGGATGGATCGGCATCGCGTACCGCGTCCGTACCCAGTTCTACCGATTCAAGAATCAGGAGTACGTGCTGGCTGCGAGAACGCTCGGTGCGAGCGACAAGCGCCTGATCTTCCGTCACATTTTCCCGAACGCGATCGGTACGATCATCACAAGTACCGTATTGATCATCCCGGGATGTCTGTACAGTGAGTCGATGCTGACATACCTCGGCATCGTTAACCTGGAGACGTCAGGGCGCACCTCGGTCGGTACGCTTCTGTCACACGGACAGACGTACATGTCGACCAACCCGCACATCCTGTTGTTCCCGGCGATCTTCATCTCCCTGTTGATGATCGCGTTTAACCTGTTCGGCAACGGACTCCGGGATGCGTTTAATCCTTCGTTGAGAGGAGCGGATGAATAATGGCAGAAAAGAAAATCAGCGTAAAAAACCTGCGCATCTCCTTCCGAACCTCCAACGGTAAGGTGCAGGCGGTGCGAGACATCAGCTTTGACCTGTACAAGGGCGAGACGCTCGCCATCGTAGGCGAGTCCGGCTCCGGCAAGTCCGTGACCAGCAAGGCGATCATGGGCATTTCCGCCGGCAACGCCATTGTGGAAAATGGTAAGATCCTCTACGGGGACAAGGACCTTCTCAAGATCAGTGAGGAGGAGTTCCACGAGATCCGCGGCGACAAGATCGCCATGGTATTCCAGGATCCGCTGTCCAGCCTGAACCCGATCATGCGGATCGGCAAGCAGCTGACGGAGGCGATGATCCTCAAGAACAAGACGGCCCGCAAGGAGAGCAAGAAGGACGCCGACACCATGCTCAAGGCAATGAAGAGCAAGATGGAGGCGGCCGGCGTGGATGACGCCGGAACATATATCAACCGGTTCCGCGAGATGGAGAAGAAGCATACGGCGCTCGAGAGTGAGTACACCGATACGCTTGAGCTGGCGAAGGAAGCCAGCGCCCGCGCGGAGAACATTTTGGTTCAGCTTGAGAACAGCCGCGAGATCGTTGCTTCCGCTGACATGAGCGGCCTGATCCATGCGGCCAAGGGCTCGATCAGCCGGTTTGTCGTACACGAGCGTGCGGACGAGATGCTGCGCGCTGCGAACGCGCTGAGCGGCCTGCGCAAGGAGGCTGCGAAGTCCGGCAACCGCGACAAGCTGACCGAGACGGTGAAGACGATCAAGGAGATCGCGGACGAGGCGATCGCATTTACGATGCCGAACACGTTCACGCTCGCCTGCTATCAGACGTTCGTGCGGAATGAGATCCCGAAGACGGAGAGCGTGGAAGCGCTCAACGAGCTGACACACAAGGAAGCTGACAGAGCATTCCTGTTCGAGTTTCTGGATAAGGTGAAGCAGGGCGTGGTCAAGTCCATCGAGGAGACCGACGCAAACCGAACGGCTGCAGTCGAGCAGCTGAAGAAGGAGCGCCCGGTGTTCACGGGAGAGCCGAAGCGGGAGGACGTTACCGCAGCGGCCAAGCGCCTGAAGCCCGTTGTCGAAAAATGTATCAACCCGCTGGAGGTGGAGAAGGACAGTATCACGCACACCTTCGGATCCTCCATCGATTACGCGATCGAGAAGTACTACAGCGGTATCGAGAACAACGAGAAGGAAACGGTCCGCTACGCGAAGCAAAAGAAGAAATACGACGCGCTGTGTGCGAAGGGCAAGCAGCCCGAGTGGTCGGTGATCCCGGCCGGTCTCGTGGATGTCGATGCTCTGCGCAGAGATATGGAAGACGCCGTCACGGAGATCACGGATCACCTTGAGGCACAGCTTGCGGAGAGCAAGAACGTGGATGTCGATGCACGCACGGTCCAGCTTGTGGACTTCATGAAGGAGACCGAGCAGAGAGCTTCGTACCGCATCACGAACGCGGTTGCGCGCGAGCGCGCGATCAAGCTGATGGAGAGCGTCGGTATCGACAATCCGAGAAGACGCTACCGCCAGTATCCGTTCGAGTTCTCCGGCGGTATGCGCCAGCGTATCGTTATCGCGATCGCGCTCACGGCCAACCCGGACGTATTGATCTGCGATGAGCCTACTACGGCTCTTGACGTTACCATCCAGGCACAGATCCTGGAGCTGATCAACAACCTCAAGGAAGAGCGGAAGCTGTCCGTCATCTTCATCACACACGACCTCGGCGTTGTGGCCAACATGGCAGACCGCATCGCGGTTATGTACGCCGGCAAGATCGTCGAGTACGGCACGGCGCGGGATGTGTTCTACAGCCCGGCTCATCCGTACACGTGGGCGTTGTTGTCCTCCGTTCCGGACCTGGATACGAAGGCGAAACTCGAGTCGATCCCGGGAACGCCTCCGAACATGATCTACCCTCCGAAGGGCGACGCATTTGCAGACCGCAACAAGTATGCCCTGGAGATTGATTTTGAGGAGCAGCCGCCGATGTTCCAGATCAGCGATTCGCACTATGCGGCGACCTGGCTGTTGCATCCGAACGCTCCGAAGGTGGATCCGCCCAAGATTGTTATGGAGCGAATCGCCAAGATGAAGGAAAAGAGAGGTGAGAGCGATGAGTGATGAAAAACGCGATGACGTATTGCTCAAGGTAGACCACCTTTCCATGTATTTCGGCCGCGGTGCTTTCCAGAAGAAGGCCGTCAACGACGTTTCGTTCGAGGTTCGCAAGGGTGAGGTGTTCGGCCTGGTAGGTGAGTCCGGCTGCGGTAAGACGACGACCGGACGTACCATCATCAAGCTGTACGATGCGACCTCCGGAAGCGTGTACTTCGACGGTAAGCGCATCGTTGCGGGCATCGGATCCTACAAGGACGAGATCAAGGAGCTGCGCAAGAAGAAGCGCGAGCTGAAGAACGGAAACGACGGCAAGGCGGCGGAGATGATCGCAGAGTGCGACAAGCGCATCGCTGAGCTGAACGAAGAGATCCGCAAGGCAAAATACGACCACAAGCATTGCGACGATGTGTTCCGCGCAGAAGAGAAGAAGCGCATCACGGAGGAGTACGAGGCGAAGATCGCCGAGACCGAGGATCCGAAGAAGGCTGCGGAACTGAAGCGCGAGATGAGCAGAGAGCTCCGCATCGCCGCGCACAAGAAGCTTGTGACACAGATCCAGATGATCTATCAGGACCCGGTGGCGTCTCTTGACCCTCGTATGACGGTCCGTGAGATCATTTCCGAAGGTCTGATCATCCAGGGTATCAGGGACAAGAAATACCTGCAGGATCAGGTGTACGAGATGCTCGACACGGTAGGCCTTGTGCATGAGCACGCAGACCGGTACCCGCACGAGTTCTCCGGCGGACAGAGACAGCGTATCGGTATCGCCCGTTCCGTTGTTATGAAGCCGAAGCTGATCATCGCCGACGAGCCGATCTCCGCGCTCGACGTGTCGATCCGTGCGCAGGTCATCAACCTGCTGAACGAGCTCCGCGAGACGATGGGCATGACGATCCTGTTTATCGCGCATGACCTTTCGGTCGTCAAGTATTTCTCGGACCGCATCGGCGTTATGTACTTCGGTAACCTGGTGGAGATGACGGACTCCGACGAGTTGTTCCGCCACCCGCTCCATCCGTACACCAGGTCTCTCCTGTCGGCCATTCCGCTTCCGGACCCCGACACCGAGAAGAACCGTGTCCGGATCCGCTACAACCCGTTGCTGGATCACGAGAAGACCGACGAGGAGCCGGAGCTTCGCGAGGTGTGCCCGGGCCATTTCGTCCGCTGCACGCTGAAGGAGTTCGAGGCTTACAAGAAGCAGGTCATGGAGTGATTGCCGCATGAAGAAGAAAACGCTCGTACGATACGGGATTTCCATGGGCGTCGCGCTGGTCATCGCATTTTCCGTATTCTGCGGAAGCGGCGGACTGGCCGCCGGCTGCACCGCGCAGGACCGCGTGAAAGAGGTTTCGGACGCGTGCTTTGTCGTCGGCGCGCTGATGTTTGGCTCCGGCGTGTTGATGTGGGCGTCCGGCGAGGGAATGTTTGACATGATCGCCTACGGCGTCAAGACATTGTTCCACGTCAAGCTGTCGGACCCGAAGGAGACCTACGCGGAGTACCGCGAGAGAAAGCGCGGCACACGCACGCGGTCGTTTCTGGTGGTGATGTTGCCGGGACTCGTGCTCGTGCTGATCGCGATCGCGACGGCTGTCTGGTTTGAATATTTGTGATACTGATCGAGATACGGTCGGGCCCTGTGGTCCGGCCGTGTTTTTTTCGCCACAAAGCCCTTGATTCCGTCCGAGGATTTCGCTATAATGAAAACGTACGCGGGCGCCCGGCGCGCGCGTGCACGAAAGTTTCTACGACGGAGGAAATACCCCATGAAGATGTTGTCCTTGCAGGAAGTTCTCAAGAGCAATGCGTATCCCGGTCGCGGGATTGTTATAGGCAGATCGACGGACGGAAAGAGTGCCGTGACTGCCTATTTTATTATGGGTCGAAGCGTGAACAGCCGCAACCGCGTGTTTGTCACGGACGGCGAAGGCATTCGCACGCAGGCATTTGACCCCTCGAAGCTGTCGGATCCGAGCCTGATCATCTACGCGCCTGTTCGCGTGCTCGGCAACAAGACGATCGTCACCAACGGCGACCAGACCGACACGATCTACGAGCTGATGGACAAGCAGCAGACGTTTGAGCAGTCGCTCCGCACGCGCGAGTTCGAGCCCGATGCGCCGAACTATACGCCCCGCATCAGCGGCATCATGCATGTGGAAAATGGCAACTACAACTTCGCAATGTCGATCCTCAAGAGCGACGACGGCGATCCGGAGAGCTGCAACCGCTTCACGTTCGCATACACGAACCCGAAGGCAGGCCGAGGCCGCTTCATCCACACATACATGGGTGACGGCAACCCGCTTCCGAGCTTTGACGGCGAGCCTGAGCTTGTCGACATCGAGGGAGACATCGACTCCTTCACCGATCTCGTGTGGAACAGCCTGAACGAGGACAACAAGGTGTCCCTGTTCGTGCGTTTCATTGACATCGAGACCGGCAAATACGAGACGAGGATCGTGAACAAGAACGTTTGATCATCCTGCGGAAACATTTTCCGAATGAATAGAAGAAAGAGGCAAGATAATGAACGAATTGGAACTCAAGTACGGATGTAACCCCAACCAGAAGCCGTCCCGCATCTTCATGGCGAACGGAAGCGATCTGCCGATCACAGTGCTGAACGGCAAGCCGGGCTACATCAATTTCATGGACGCATTTAACGGCTGGCAGCTGGTGAAGGAGCTCAAGAAGGCGACGGGCCTTCCGGCAGCAACATCCTTCAAGCATGTGTCACCCGCGGGCGCTGCGGTAGGCCTTCCGCTTACGGACACGCTCCGCAAGATCTACTGGGTGGACGATCTCGGCGAGCTCACGCCCCTCGCGAGCGCATATGCGCGTGCGCGCGGCGCGGACCGCATGTCCTCCTTCGGCGATTTCATCGCGCTCTCCGATGTGTGCGATGTGTGCACTGCCAACATGATCAAGCGCGAGGTGAGCGATGGTGTCATCGCTCCCGGCTACGAGCCCGAGGCTCTTGAGATCCTCAAGACCAAGAAGAAGGGCAACTACAACGTGATCCAGATCGACGAGTCGTACGTTCCCGAGGCGCTTGAGCGCAAGCAGGTGTACGGCATCACATTCGAGCAGGGCCGCAATGAGCTCAAGATCGACGACGAGCTGTTCGCGAACATTCCCACGAAGAACAAAGACCTTCCCGAGCTTGCGAAGATCGACCTGATCATCTCCCTGATCACCCTCAAGTACACGCAGTCCAACTCCGTATGCTACTGCAAGGGCGGTCAGGCGATCGGTATCGGTGCCGGACAGCAGTCCCGCATCCACTGCACGCGTCTCGCAGGTTCGAAGGCGGACAACTGGTGGCTGCGCCAGTCCGAGCAGGTTCTCAACCTTCCGTTCCTTGATACGATCGGCCGCGCCGACCGCGACAACGCGATCGACCTCTACATCGGCGAGGATTACATGGACGTTCTCGCAGAGGGCAAATGGCAGAACATCTTCATGACGAAGCCCGCTGTATTTACCGCTGAGGAGAAGCGCGCATGGCTTGACAAGAACACCGATGTTGCACTTGGTTCCGACGCGTTCTTCCCGTTCGGAGACAACATCGAGCGCGCGTTCCGAAGCGGCGTGAAGTATGTAGCTGAGCCCGGCGGATCAATCCGCGACGACCTTGTCATCCAGGCGGCGGACGACCACGACATGGTGATGGCGTTCACCGGAATCCGGTTGTTCCACCATTGATTACGGACGCGAGGTAAGTGACGGAAGTTGTCAAATCCCCCGGAAACACCTACTGTTTGTCAGATTATTAGGTTTGGTGGGTGGTTCCTATGCCGGAATTGCGTTGTTCTACCCACGGAAGTCGCAAGTTTGCAGACCGGTAGGTAGAGGTTCACAGACTGTTCCTACGGAAAATGTAAAAACGAAAAACAGTAGGTAGCTTTATCCGTCTTTTGTACCTACGGGATGAATTCTTTTCTTGATTCCGTGGGTAGTCGCTGATATTCTGTACCCACGGAAACCGGCCCAAACGTCAATCAGTAGGTCTAATTTGTGAAACTTATGCCTACGGAAATAACAGAAAACGCTTTTAGTGGGTAGAGATGCCCTTAGCATCATCCAAAATGAGCACAAACGGGACATTTCCGAACGTTCGGCTCAGAATAGCAAGCCAAATTAAGCCCTCGGGGGCTGTCTGTGGGACGCCGGTCGAACCGGTGCACGGAGGCAGTTGCCGGGGGCTTGCCTATTGCAGTTAAAAACAAGATTTACATTTTCGGAGAGTGGATACAGATGAATGATCGGGAGCGTTTAAAAGAGGGTTGACAATATGAGACTATAGATGATAGCCTATATACAGAAGGTTGTCTATAGTCCGCTTTTTGCGCGTTTATCATTTTTTGAGGGCGAGGTGTATTACGATGACCAATACCATTAGGCGTAAGTTGATGATTCCGACGATTGCAGTGCTGCTTACCCTTCTGGCGGTAGAGGTGAGCGGCCTTGAAAGGAAGAAGTAGGATCGCTAGAATGGTACAATGAAAGAACTTACAGTACCGTGAAAGAGAAAGAGTTCTCTCGGAGGACGAGATGGCGTGTATGTTTTCCATGAAGGCTATACAGGATTATACATATCCGATAGTTCTGCATTTGACCACATGGCCGCATGGCAGTTATGCGGAGATGCTACGGCTTTTTCAAATAGGAGGTGCAATATGAAAAAAACTATCTTTCTTCTTTTAATGGTAGTGTTTCTAAGTCGTTCATTTGCCCAAAATGTTTATGCGGATGAGGCGACAGATTGTTCAACTGAGGAACGGTCAACGTATGAGGATATGGATGGTGAGGAAATAGAACCGTATCGATATTATTATACACTGATACCGAAACGAGTATATGAAGTTCCGGAAGATGTTATAAATGGAAGCACGGAGGTTCTTTGGGATTTCTTCTTCTTGTCCAACTTTGTAGGTCAGGACATTTTTTGTCGATCTACTCCCGATGTGGGAATCTTGGACTACACTATCCATCCTGCATTTGCAGAATTGGTCTCGAGAGATGATTTTCCAGAGGTTCTACGAGCGAAAATTGCAGAAGTTAATACAGAGGGCGATTCGATTATTGCCTTTGCAAGCTTTCGTCTTGCAGCGATTTTAGAGCAACCGGCAGTACAAAAAGTGCTTGAATCCGGAAATCACAACAGAGCCGCTTTTTATAACAATGGTATTGGTTACAGCATTGCGGGGACGGTGAATACGGTAAGTAACAATAGCGTTATAGTATATACCGCGGATCGTGAGTGGACATCCGCTGAAAAGAGTTTACAAAACGCTTTGTGGTATCCACGAAATCCGCTCCATCCGGCAACGACCAAGTATAATTGTCATTCCTATGCATGGTATCCGTTATACGGCCGTTAATCCTTATTGGATTGATGGCATTTCCCCGTTTCTTAATGATTCTGCGTGCAATAATATCTCCGCGTCTTCGGTTCAGATAGATGATATAGTAGTATACTATAATTCAGAAGGCTTGAAGGTTCACTCAGGGGTAGTATACAGCTTGAATGGAGGAACCAAACAAGTGTGTTCGAAATGGGGACAGAGCGGAGTGTATATTCATGATATTGACGATGTACCCAATTCATATTACTATAATCCTAATACCCAGACAGTGAGCGTGAGTTACTATCGATATCACGGATACAGCAATCAGTATGCAGGACAGAATTATCATTCTGGCCAATTGCATTACTATAAGTTCGCTGATACTTGAGTTGTTTGCGGTAAACAAACAAATTTCACATGGATTAGTCAGCCATGTAGTGGACCGCCGTGTCCGATGCCATATAGGATTATACCATTTGGCATTACGAGTAAACCGAGTTTGGCGGTTGATGTTGAGAGTAGCATTCTTTATGTGAATGATTAGACAGAAGAGTGATAGAGTGAATCACAGGGGCGTCACGCGTGTCGTGGCGCCCCTGATCAATTCACCAGTTCAGTATCTGCCGTTCAATCTCCCGAAGCTCTTTGCGGCGCTCCTTGTAGTCGGGGATAACATTTTCCACATGCGACCAGAAGAGCTTGCTGTGGTTGAGCTCGATGCGGTGGCACAGCTCGTGGACGATGATGTACTCGCTGAGACGGTCGTTCAGCATGATCAGCTTCCAATGGAGGTTGATGTTCCCGAGGGCGCTGCAGCTTCCCCAGCGGGTGCGCGTGTCCTTGATCACCAGCGATTGGTACGTCACGCCGATGCGGGCGGCCCAGGCGTCCACGCGGGGCTTGAACCAGTCACCGGCGTAGCGGCGGCCCCAGCGGGCAACAAGCTTCTTGCAGACATCCGGTGTGAGGGAGTTGCCGCGGAGGCGAAGTTCCAGACCGTTCTCGCCCTTTTGGTACGTGACGGTGTACAGGCGCGCAGAAGGGTCCTCGTCGAGGCGCAGCGTGATGCTCCCGTTGTGAAGCGGGAAGAGCGCGCCGTCGAAATAGTGGGACTCGGGCTGATCACAGTCCGCATTGACCTTCCGGATCGCCGCGCGCTTCTCCAGGATCCAGGGAAGGCGGGACTGCAGGATCCGCGCGATCTCCTCGACGGAGGTGCCGTGCGGCGCGCGCACGATGAGCTCGCCGACGGAGTTGATCTGCAGAGCAACGGTCTTGCGGCTGCTGCGGAGCAGCGTGAAGGGCAGGTCGCCGTACTTCAGGGACTCTTTTTTGACCGGGCGGTGGATACCGAACATGAAAACTCCTTTGGATGCGCCGGACACGCGTCCCCGCACAAGGGACTTGCATCCGCGTATCGAATAAACTATACTGATTATACAGCGTTTTTCGGAAAATGAACAGGCGCTTTTCGGAAGAAGGAGGGGGTTTATGAGCAATGGTATTGCACATGCGGCGTTCAATGTGAAGGACATGGAGAGGACGATTGCATTTTATGAGGAGACGCTCGGGTTTAAGCGCGCGTTTGACATTCCCAGACCGGAGAACGGCGAGCCCTGGATCGTGTACATGTACGGTGGCGGAGGGCAGTTTATCGAGCTGTTCTACGGTGCGACGAAGGACAATCCCTACCGTGACGAAAATGTCGGCTTCTTCCACTTCTGCGTGGCCGTGGACGACATTCACGAAGCGTGGAGAAGGATCGTGGAGACGGGGGCGCCGCAGGACGACGCGCCGAAGCAGGGTGCGGACTTCAATTGGCAGTGCTGGACGCACGACCCGGACGGCATCAAGATCGAGCTGATGCAGCTCGATGAGAGAAGCCCGCAGATGCAGTTCATCCGCAGTCTCGGTTGACAGGCAGGTTTGGGGCGAAAGGGTTGCCCGGCCAAGCCGGGTGCAATGTGGAATTGAAATTGGGGGTAGAACATGAACAGTGAGAGAAGAAAGAGGACAAAGGGCGCAGTCGGGCTCGTGAGACGGGCGGTCGTGCTTGCGACGGCGTGTGCCATGGTCATGCTTACAGGGTGCGTGGACAGGCCGAGCTCGGGCAAGGAAGCGTACGAGCGCGCGGTGGAGCAGAATGTGCAGTACTGCAAGCCTCTCGTGGAACAATGGCTCTCGGAAAATGAACCCGGCGCGACGATCGAGACCGCGGAAGTGCCGGTATACGTGGCGCACGGCGAGAGTTATCCCGGCGTGAAACTGACAGGCAGCAAGCCGGTGAACGGGCTGGAAGGCACATACGTATCCGGGGATCGCCGGGTGAACTACGTGTTCGTCAGGGGAGGCATCAACGGAATAAGGGGCGAGGATCGGATGTACGTGAGCAGGCTGACGGAGAGCAGGGAGAAGGAACTCCTTGCGGAGCTGTGCCGCGATCTTTCGATCCCGTACGAGGCGACAGGCCTCGCCGCGGGAATGCCGATCCTGATGGATGTCGGGGTAAGCGAGGCGACGGTGTATCATGTCGGAGGCAGTGTTCCGATCGAGTATCTGACCAGAGGCGACGAGAACGGATTCCGTCGGAGCGTGCTGCCGGCGGAGCTTGACAAGGCGATGCTCGAGGAGCGCGTGCCGCAGGTTACGTTTGCCGATTTGGACGTTGACCTCGAGGAGGCGGTGGACTGGTCGAGCCGGAATCTGCACAAGCAGGTGATCCGTCACTACTTAAGCTATACGTGGAGAAATGTACTGCGCGTCGAGATCACGCTGACGGAAGGCAGTTTCGAGGAGCATGAGGCGGAACTGCTCGCGTGGGTGCGCGACACGGGTATTTATAAGGCAGTAGTTTCCAACAGCACGGGCAAGGAGATCTGGACGATCACGCATTCGGTCTCGATGATCGGGGATGACGGCGTTACGAGCGTGTGGAAGCATAACCTTGCGGTACGGCGCGAGGAAGGCCCGGAAGACCGCGGGGAGACGCCGACGGTGCGGTGTTACGACCTCGATCTGAACCGGATCAATTAGGAAAAAGAAGACATTTATTAATGCAACTTTAATTTTTTTCCCCTTTTTATTTAAACTTCGGGCGATATGATAGGCACATAAAGAAACGGAACGCGCTTGTGGAAGCGGGGGAGTCCGAAATAAACTATCAAGATGACGCCGGAGAAGACGGCGAGCCCGAAGAGGCAGAAAGGTGAGAATATGGAAAGAGCAGAGAAGATTCAGAAGTTGTGTCTGAAGATGAACGTGAGTGAGAAGGAAGCGGATGACGCGCTCCGCGCATGCGGCGACGACATCCTTGACGCGGCCCTCTACCTGGAGGCGCTCGGAAGAGTGAGATCTCCGAGAGGCGGCTTCTACGCAGAGACCCCGATCGCGGAAAATGCAACCCGCGCAACCAACGATCGCCACGCAAGCGAGTCGTTCGGCGAGGCGGTACGCCGCTTCGGCCGCTGGCTCGGCGGTGTGATCCGCAAGGGCATGAACAACTACCTGGAGGTTCGCAAGAACGGTGAGACGAGCTTCCGCGTACCGATCACCATCTTCGTGATCGCACTGTTCACTCCCTGCATGCCGGTTATCGTGGCACTGCTTGTGATCGGATTGTTCTTCGACTTCAACTATCATTTTGCGGGCCCGAACATCAAGGAGAACTGCACGGGCAACGCGATCACGAACGGCTGCAGCAATGTGGCACGCGATATCAAGAGAAGCTTCGCTGAGGACGACGAAAACGGCGCAAACGGTGCTGACGGCGCAAAGGGCGCTGACGGTGCAAACGGAGCGGACGGCGCTTGCGGCGCAGGCGGCTGCGGCGGCAACGGCGGCGAGGGCGGCTGCTGGTAGGAAATAAAGCAAACAGCGCGGCAGTCCACGGTGGTGAGCACAGACTGCCGCGTATTAATCATTTTTCGGAGGGCATATGGCAACAAAAGTATTGATCGTGGAGGACGAGGAACAGATCGCACGGTTTGTGGAGCTGGAGCTTCGGCATGAGGGCTATGAGACCGGCAAGGCGGCAGACGGGAGAACCGGCCTGACGATGGCGGAGAGCGGGGAGTACGACATTGTGCTCCTGGATATCATGCTGCCTGAGCTGAACGGGCTCGAGGTGCTTCGGCGCCTGCGCAAGACCTCGGAGGTGCCGGTGATCCTGTTGACGGCGCGCGACTCCGTGATGGACAAGGTGTCCGGGCTGGATCTCGGTGCGGACGACTACGTGACGAAGCCATTTGCCATAGAGGAACTTCTGGCGCGCATCCGGGTAGCGATGAAGAAGCGCACGGTGCAGCCGAAGGAGGATGACGGTAAGCTTGTGTGGCATGATCTGACGCTCGACCCGGCGGCGTACTCAGTGACGTACGACGGAGTGCCGGTGGAGCTTTCGAAGAGAGAATTTGATCTGTTAAATGTGTTGCTCGTCAACCGCAACATCGTGCTGGGGCGCGATACGCTGCTGCAGAAGGTGTGCGGATACGACTATGTGGGAGAGACGAATGTCATCGACGTGTACATTCGGTATTTGCGCGCGAAGATCGACGAGCGCTTCGGCGTGCATATGATCCAGACCGTGCGCGGCGTCGGCTACGTGATTAAGGACGAGAGCTGAGCGGCGGCGCGCAGGAAGAGAAAAGAGGAAGAGCAATGGCAAGAAGAAAGAGAGTCCTGGCTCCGGAACCGGAGGTGTGGTACGACGGAAAGCCGACCGGGAGCATGCTGCTCCACGGGATGGCGAGTACGCCGGTCGCCGGGCCGGAGATCATGATACAACAGCCGCCCGTGAACACGCCGCAGCCGCCCGGGAACGTATCGCAGCCGCCGGTGAAGCAGCCGGCCAAGGAGACCAAGAAGAAAGAGGGCTCCATCGCGGCCAAGCTGCATCGGATGGTCATCCGCAGAATGTTCTGGGGCTATTTCTGGATGAATCTGATCCTGATCGTGACGACGTGCCTCGGATATGTGTATCTCGAGGCGGACAAGGCGCATTTTCAGCTTCGTCGCATGAAGGACATCGTTTTCTCGGGCAACTCGATCGAGACCTGGACCGTCACGATCAAGGGGCGCGGAGAGTCGCTCGTGATGACGCCGGGATCGGCGTTGCAGGTGGCGCTGCAGGTGCTCGTGGTGCTCGGCGCGTTCGAGCTTCTGTCGCTTCTGCGAGTGATCCTGTTCGACCGGTTCCCGATCCGCAGACGCTTAAAGCCGCTTCGGGAAATGGCGGAGACAGCGCAGAACATCAGCGATGCGCAGTGGAATGAAGAGAAATTACAGAACCTGACATACGCGATCAGCCATGTGGACGCGGAGTCGCCGTCGGACCATGTCCGCACGAACGACCGCGAGCTGAACGGCATCGAGAAGGCGCTCAACGACCTGATCGACCGCATGCGCGACGCGGCTCGTCAGCAGACCCGGTTCGTGAGCGACGCCTCGCATGAGCTTCGCACGCCGATCGCGGTCATCAAGGGCTATGCAGACATGCTGGACCGCTGGGGCAAGGAGGACAAGCAGATCCTCGAGGAGGCCATCACGGCCATCCGCAGCGAGTCCGATCATATGAATACGCTGGTGGAGCAGCTGTTGTTCCTGGCGCGCGGGGATGCCGGGCGCCAGCAGCTGACGTTGCAGCAGACATCGCTGACCGCAGTCATGAAGGAGGTCTACGAGGAGTCGGAGATGATCGACAAGAACCACTCCTACGAGTTCGCATCGGACGGCGGCGAGGTGATGTGCTACGGAGACGCGGCGATGCTCAAGCAGTCCATGCGCATCCTGGTCGACAACGCCGCCAAATACACGACGGTCGGCGACACGATCACGCTGCGCGTCGGCATCAGCCAGGACTACCGCCCGTTCTTCTCGGTGCAGGACAACGGTATCGGTATGAGCTCGCATGACGTGGAGCATATCTTCGAGCGGTTCTATCGCTCGGACACCGCCCGCAACAGTAAGACCGGCGGCACGGGCCTCGGCCTTGCGATCGCCAAATGGATCGTCAACCGTCATCACGGCACGATCATGGTGCAGAGCCGTCCGGAGATCGGAACGAGGTTCACGATCCTGTTGCACGCGAAGGAGACAGGCTACAACGAAGCGGTTGTAATCGGCGCATAGTGTGGTATAATATGGCGGATAAAACGTTTCGGTGGTGCTTGTATGGTTTGGATCGCATGTGTGCTCCTGTACGGTGTTCTTAAGGGAGCACGGGAAATATTCAAGAAAAAAGCAATGGTTAAAAGCACGGTTATCGAGGTACTTGTCCTCTACACCGTGCTTTCGCTCGTTTGTGTGATCGCGACGACCGCGATCGAGATCGTCGTCGGAGACACCGGCGCGCGGGAGTACCTCTTCGGACTCCGCGCCGGCCAGTATGCGGCGATCGCCGCCAAATCCTTCGTCATCTTCGTGGCGTGGATCTGCGGCTTCCGCGCGCTGCGGCGCATGCCCGTGAGCGTGTACGGGATCCTCGACATGGCGCGCGTCGTCTTCTCCGCGATGCTCGGCATCCTGGTGCTCGGCGAGAAGCCGTCCCTCACGCAGGGCCTCGGCATCCTGCTCGTGTGCCTCGGCCTGTTCCTGCTCCGCTTCGTGAAGGAGGAGCCCGAGGAGGACGCAAGGGGAGAAGCAGACAACGCAGCGGCGGCAGAAGCAGCCAACGCGGTGGCGGCAGCGGAAGAAAAGACGGTGTCGGAAAATGTACCGCGCCACAAGACCGGCTTCTACGTGTTCCTCGCGATGGTGTCCTGCTTCCT
Source organism: Lachnospiraceae bacterium (assembly GCA_017551165.1). Lineage (GTDB taxonomy): Bacteria > Bacillota > Clostridia > Lachnospirales > Lachnospiraceae > ISDg. The sequence goes on along the minus strand of JAFZMO010000094.1, from coordinate 6,566 downwards.
CAACGCGGGCAGCGGCAACATGGACAAGGTGTTGATGAAGGACGGAACGCTCCAAAGCGGGCAGCTGCAGCTGTGGTACATGCTCTTCATGGTGCTGTTCTACATCCTGTACGTGCTCGTCCGCCGCATTCACCTGAACGTGCGCGGCATGCTCAAAAACCCGTGGATCTGGGGCCTGAGCATCCTGTTCGTCATCGCCGACCGCGCGCTGTTCATCGCCAACGGCTACGCGGACAGCCGCGTGATCGTCATGACGGTGCTGAAGCAGTCGTGCACGATCGTGACTATCTTGGGCGGCTGGCTTGTGTTCCGCGAGAAGAGGATCGGTCGGAAAATGCTCTGTGCCTCGGTGGTGATCGCAGGCATCGTGCTGTCGGTGCTGTAGGCAGCGGGGGACATTTTCCGAAAGAATGTGTATATGCTGTGACGCGTGTGTGAAAACGCGAAAAATGCTTTGACCGTCGGCATTTTCTATGGTATTATGAAAACCGATTTGGGAGTATCGAAAATCGGCGGTGCGCCTAGGGCTGCCGTCGCAATCAAGCAGTGAGGTTGTAAGCAAGATGAGGAAGAGACTGATTGCCGCGATCTGTGCGATCTGCCTGTGTATTTCCAGTGTGGGGATGTTGAGCGGATGCGGTAAGAAAACCATGACGGAAGAAGAGTACAAGAAGCTGGCGGAGACCAACGCGAAGAACAACGCCGGCAAGGTTGTGATGACACTTACCAAGAATGGTGTGACACATGAAGTGACGCTCGATATGCTGACGTATTTCCTGGCGTACAATGAGAAGGAAGGCAACGCCGCATTCGAGAACAATAAGGACTACTACAAGGCACTGTTCGGCGACGATGTGAATTTCTGGACGATGCAGTCCAACAACAGCCGCTCGATGGCCGAGGAATACAAGCTGATGGTGTATGACACCGCAGTTTACACGATGATCCTGTACTTCGAGGCACAGGATGCGGGGATGACGCTCTCGGACAGCCGCAAGAACGCGGTTGCCAACACGACGGCACTGTTTTTGAACAAGTACACCTGGGAGGAGCGCGCACGCTGCGGTATGACCGACGAGGTGATCGCTCAGAACTACGAGAGGATTTTCCTCGCGGACCAGTACAAGGAACAGATCACCGCGAACGTGAAGGTTGACGAGGACGCGGTAAGAGCGACCATCAACAAGGAGGACTATCATCTGTACGAGACGAGCTACCTGTACATCTCGAAGAGCATGGACGACGAGAGCCTCGTCGCGGCAGCGGGTTCGCAGGAACAGCGCAAGCAGCTGATGGAGATGTGCAAGGAGGAGGCGGAGAAGGGCAAGTCCTTCGCCGATATCCAGAAGGAGCACGCGGACGTTCTCACATATGCGACGCGAGATTTTACCGCGGCCATCCAGACCTCGTACGAACCGGAGTACATCAATCTTGCACGTGATATGAAGATCGGTGAGTACCGGCTGCTCGAGTTCAACTACGGTATCTACCTGATCACCATCGACAGCAACACGAAGTACTACGGTTACGACGACGCGGTGCAGGCGGCGATGGACGAGGCGTTCGCCAAGGACGCGAACACCATTTTCTCGCAGATCGACAAGGACTACGAGATCAAGACGACGGACAACTGGGATAAGATCGAGATGGGCACCGTCCTGAAGGCGCCGAAGAAGTGATCTGATCAAAAATGAGCATAAAATAAGAGGTTGACACGAACTGTGCCAACCTCTTTTTTGTTGTTTCGGAAAATGCTCGTCCGCAACGATGCGGACCTTCGCGAAGATCAGTTCCAGCTCTCGGTCGGAACCGGAACCTTCGAGAGGATGTCCTTCATGATCGGGAGCGTCTGCGAAGCGCTGTGCGACGCACCGCGGCCGATGCACAGACGGTGTGCGAGAACCGGGCATGCGAGATGCACGATGTCCTCGGGCGTCACATAGCTGCGGCCCTGGATGAACGCGTACGCCTTGGCAACGTTCTGCAGTGCGAGCGAAGCACGCGGCGAAGCGCCGATCGGAACCTTCGGGTTGCTGCGGGTTGCCGCAACGATGTCGAGGATGTACTTCTGAAGGATCGGATGGATCGTCACCTTGATGTACGCCTGCTGCATCGCAACGATGTCCTCCTGCGTGTAAACCGGCTGGAGGGAATCGAGCGGGTTCTCCGTCTTGAAGCGGTTTAAGATGTTCATCTCCTCCTCCTGCGTCGGATAGCCCATCGGCAGACGCATGAGGAAACGGTCGAGCTGTGCCTCAGGCAGCGGGAACGTGCCGGCGGTCTCAATCGGGTTCTCGGTAGCGATTACGAAGAACGGAGCTGCGAGCGAGTAGGTGACGCCGTCGATGGTCACCTGCTTCTCCTCCATACACTCGAGGAGGGCGGACTGGGTACGCGGTGTCGCGCGGTTGAGCTCGTCCGCGAGCAAAATGTTGGTGAACACCGGACCGTAGCGAAGAACGAAGTCGTCCTTCTTGCGGTTGAAGTAGTTGATACCGGTGATGTCGGACGGCAGCAGGTCGGGAGTGAACTGGATACGGGCAAATGCGCCGGAAATCGAAGCGGCAAGCGCCTTGGCGAGCGTTGTCTTACCGGTTCCGGGAACGTCCTCGATGAGAACGTGACCGCCGACGAGCAGAGCAGCAAACATTTCGTCGATCACATCGTCCTTGCCGATGATAACCTTCTGAATGTTGTTCTTGAGAGCAGTTAACGGTTTGCTCATGGAAAATACCTCCTGGTCGTGTAGTTGAGTCTGTATTCTGATGCCGGTCGCTCCGGCGTAGGTTCGTTGTCAGGCGTCGCGGACGAGCATGTCGCGAAGCGCTTCCGCGGCCGGTGTGAGCGGGCGCGTCTCGTCGTAGGCGAGAAGCAGCTGGCGGTTCGGCAGCGGGTCCGCGAGAAGAAGCTCCTTCAGTTCGGGATCCTCCCGCAGGCAGTAGTCCGGGACGCAGGCGATGCCAAGCCCGATGCGGGCCAAGTCGAGCAGCAGGTCGTTACTGTTGAGCTCGATCGCGGGTGCGAGGTCGAGGGACTGCTTCTGGAATTGTTCGTGTAAAAACTCGCTCGTTGCGGACCGCTTGCTGAGCATCATGAGCGGGTAGTGCAGAAGCTCGGGCAGCGTCAGCGGCTTGCGGTGCCCGCCGGATTCGCGGAAGCACGACGGGAACGATTTCGGGTTCCCGACGAAGACATCGTGAAATGTCTTGACCGGAACGACGGTGCGGTCGCCGCTCAGCGCGGCGTTGGGCGAGTTCGTGATGATCAGGTCGACATCCCCTGCGTCGAGCATGCGTGCGCACTGCGGGGAGGTGCCGTTTAGGATGTTGATGTGTACGTCGGGCAATTGCTCATGCAGCTTCTTGAAGTACGGTACGAGCACGTAGCGGCAGATCGTGTCGCTTGCGCCGACGCGCAGCTGCGAGGAGTGGCTTCCGGAGTTGAGCACCTGCGCCTCACCGCGAAGGATCAACTGTACGGCGGGCTCGATGTGCTTGAAGAGCATCTCGCCTTCCTTCGTGAGCGTGACGCGCTTGGTCTTGCGCACGAAGAGCGTCTGTCCGAGCCGTCGCTCTAAGGACCGGATCGACTGGCTCACCGCGGACTGCGAGATGAACAGCTTCGTGCCGGCCTCGGAGAAGCTCCGGGAAGTCGCGACGTAGTAAAATACTTTGTATAATTCGTAGCTGATATCCATAGGGTTTCTTGTGTTAAGCCGATAAGGTTATGCAACGATGATCGTAAAATACAACAGGATGACGGAGATCTGTACGAGCACGAACCGGAACACGGTCTGCGCGTCGCCCCATTTCAGGTTCTTGCGCGCGTGGTCGTGAAGCGGCGTGCGGACATTTTTCAAAATGTGGATCTTGACGGAGCGGAGAAGCGCAAGCTTCAGAAGGCCGAGGCCGCCGTCAAGGATGAATATGATACAGATCGGGATGCACTCCAGCATGTAACCGGAGCGAAGCGCGAGCATTGCGAACAAAAAGCCGAGAGCCCGCGAACCGGCGTCGCCCATCAGCATTGTGCTCGGGGATGCGTTGAACCACAGGTACGGGATCAGACACATGATCATACCGGTGGCGATCACGCCGTTGCCGACGCCGAGTGACATTCCGCCGGCGCTGCCGAGTCTGCCGAAAGCAACCAAAGCGACGATGGCGAGTGAGGTGCACAGGCCGTCCACGCCGTCGGTGCAGTTGACCACGTTGATGGCGCCCCACACGAGCGCTGCGGCGAGGATGATGTAGATCGGCGCGGGCAGCTTGATGGATGCCGCAACGTCAAATCCGTACCCCGACTTTACCGTGAACAGGTGGAATGACACCTTCGTCCCGTAGAACTTCCATGCGGCAAATCCGGCGCCGAGCGCGATCGCAAGATCGAGGATGCCCTTCTTCAATCCGCTCCACGGCACGGAACCCGCGTCGTCGAGATAGCCGGTCAGCATGCATGCGAGAAGCAGCAGAAGCAGGATCGCCAGCTCCCACGTGATCTTCACGAACAGGAAGGTGGGAATGGTGAAGCCGAGGATGAACAACAGCCCCACGCCGCGCGTCTTACCCTTTGAGAGTTCCCCGTTGACCGCGAATGCTCGCCCCTGGTCACAGGGCATGATGTTTCGCAGTAGCAGAAGCAGTGCCAGCGTACATCCGAGGCAGGCAATATAGTAGAACAGATGGATAGTTGCAAGTCCCCGGTATGTCTCCGGGGAAAAGATCTCTGTGATCATGATCCCTCCTTCCGCATGGCCTCTCAAGGACCCGCGGAATGCTGATAACTTCGCACTCTGTAGTATACCACAAGTGTAGTAAAAAAACAATAAGTGTTGCTTATAAAATGAATGATGGATATTCATTTTGTTTATGATTGCGCGGGTGCTATAATTATTGCATCAAAATCGCCGTGAAACACGGCATTTGCCAGTAAAAATGCGGGCGTCAGAGCCCCGGACGGAGGCGGAAAATGGGTCTTGTCAGACGAGTTTATGTGGAGAAGAAAGCGCCTTTCGCGGTTCGCGCGAAGGAGCTGAAGAGCGAGATCCGGGAGTATCTCGGATTGAAGACGATCACGGATGTGCGCGTGTTCGTTCGTTATGATGTGGAAAATATCAGTGAGGATACGTACAAGAAGGCTCTCGGAACCGTATTTTCCGAGCCTCCGATTGACGATGTCTACGAGGAAGTGCTGCCGGCAGCAGCGGGCGACCGTGTATTCTCGGTGGAGTACCTGCCCGGTCAGTTCGACCAGCGCGCCGACTCCGCAGAGCAGTGCGTGAAGCTTTTGAATGACGCCGAGGAGCCGGTGATCCGCAGTGCGACCACCTACATCCTCTCGGGCGAGATCAGCGACGAGGAGTTCGCGGGCATCCGCGCATACTGCATCAACCCCGTCGATTCGAGAGAGACCGACGAGACGAAGCCTAAGACGCTGCAGACCGAGTTTGCCGTTCCCGAGGATGTCAAGATCTTCGACGGCTTCCGCGATATGCCGGAAGGCGAGCTCAAGGAGCTCTATGATTCCCTGAACCTCGCGATGACGTTCCGCGATTTCCTGTTCATCCAGGACTACTTCCGCGGCGAGGAGAAGCGCGATCCGTCCGTGACGGAGATCCGCGTGCTGGATACGTACTGGTCGGATCACTGCCGCCACACGACGTTCCAGACCGAGCTCACCGACGTGAAGATCGATGACGGTGATTACAGCGAGCCGATCAAGGCCGCATTTGACGCATATAAGGCAGAGCGCGAGATCCTGTACAAGGGCCGCGACGACAAGTTCATCTGCCTCATGGACGTAGCTCTTCTCGCGATGAAGAAGCTTCGCGCAGAAGGCAAGCTCGAGGATATGGAGGTGTCCGACGAGATCAACGCCTGCTCCGTTGTTGTCCCGGTTGAGGTTGAGAGAAACGGCAGGAAAGAGACCGAGGAGTGGCTTGTGTTCTTCAAGAACGAGACACACAACCATCCGACCGAGATTGAGCCGTTCGGTGGCGCTGCTACCTGCCTCGGCGGCGCGATCCGCGATCCGCTCTCGGGCCGCGGCTATGTATACCAGGCGATGCGTGTGACCGGCGCTGCCGATCCGACCGCTTCCCTGAAGGACACGCTGGCGGGCAAGCTTCCGCAGAGAAAGCTCACGACCGGCGCTGCGAAGGGCTACAGCTCCTACGGTAACCAGATCGGTCTGGCGACCGGCCTTGTCGATGAGATCTATCATCCGAACTATGTTGCGAAGCGTATGGAGATCGGTGCCGTCATGGGTGCCGCACCCCGCGCAAACGTCAAGAGAGAGAACAGCGATCCCGGCGACGTTATCATCTTAATGGGCGGACGCACCGGCCGCGACGGCTGCGGCGGCGCTACGGGATCTTCCAAGAAGCATACGACCGAGTCCATCCACACCTGCGGTGCCGAGGTTCAGAAGGGTAACGCTCCGACCGAGCGCAAGCTCCAGAGACTGTTCCGTCGTCCCGAGGTCAGCAGCCTCATCAAGAAGTGCAACGACTTCGGTGCGGGCGGCGTTTCCGTAGCGATCGGCGAGCTGGCTCCCGGCCTTCGCGT
>JAFZMO010000093.1 GCA_017551165.1 Lachnospiraceae bacterium | reverse complement strand
GATGACCAACAAACTGATACGATAGTTGTTGAATACGGAAAGAGTAAAACCATTAGTATATCTGCTAAGATATATGCAGGACAGAATCCCATTACCGGTATTGAGGCACAGTTTCTTGGTTCTTCAGAAGATATTACCATAAAAGCAAAAAAAGACAATTATGGTGATGATAGCATTATAGGAGAAAGATTAAACTCGTTTAGTCGTTGTTGGAATCCGAATAAGCTTTGCGTAGCGATATACAGAGCTTCCCCGTTGGTTTTAAAAACCAAAAATAGCGACCCTGAGTTTACGCTGGAAGTTAGTGTACCTGATACCCTCCCCGAGGGAACATACACAGTTGGTTTTAGTGATCACTGCCGAGTGTATATGGGGTATACGAATGAGATATACTCTACTGCCTTTACTCCCTATACCATTGTTGTCAAGAAGAAGCAGGAAGCGACCCCGGAGGCGGTTTTCACGGCGACCGGATCCGATACGGCGACGCTTACTAATGTGGCAACAGGCATGACATACAGTATCGACGGCGGTGCGGCAATGGAGATTACCGGAGATACTGTCGAACTTACAAATCTGGATGCATGCACGATTGCAGTAGTGCAGCCTAGTAAAAGCACGGTAACCGCAGACAGCGATGCACAGAGCATTACTGTTACAAAAGCCGCAAAGCCTGAGCTGAAAGCGACGCAGCCGGCGACAATCAATGAAAAGGGAAGTATCCCCACCACGACATCCCATCAGAAGAGCACGGATGGCATAAACTGGACCGATTGCGACGGCGCATGGGAAGATCTTGCCGAGGGGACCTATTATGTGCGTGTTGCTCCTTCCGGAACGATACTGGCCTCGGATGCGCAGGAGATTGCCATCACGACAAAACGATACACCGTCTCGTTCGTGGACGAGGATGGCACGGAACTGCAAAGCGGACTTGCCGCTGCAGGTGAAACGCCTGCCTACAACGGTGAAACGCCTGTGAAAGCGCCGACGGTTGAGAAACTTCATACGTTTGCGGGCTGGACACTGCCAAACAGCAGCGAAATCCTCAAAACGCTCCCTGCGGTTACCGGTGAGGCAACATATGTGGCGGCGTACACGGAAAGCGACCGCGTCTATACCGATCCGGTTTGGGTGTGGTCAGGCTATACAGAAGCCAAGGCGACCTTCACCGCGGTGGATGACGCGGCCTTCAAGCAGGAAGTGACGGCGACCGGCGATGAGATCACGAACACGGTCACCGGGCAGCCGACCTGTACAGGAAAGGGCGAGCGTACATATACGGCAATGGTGACATTCCTTGGAGGACAGTATTCCGGCTCGGTGACTGAGGAGATCGCACCGATCGCGCATACCTTCAATCAGGAAGTCGTCAACGCAAAATACCTGAAGAGCGAAGCAACCTGCACGACGGCAGCAGTGTACTACAAGAGCTGTGCCTGCGGCGAAAAGGGAACGGAAACCTTCGAGTCCGGAAATCCACTCGGTCATGATTACCGGGAGGTTGCAGGCACTGCCAAGGCGGCTACCTGCAAGGAAGCCGGCAAAGAGGCAGACCAAAAGTGCACGAGATGCGGCGATGTGATCACCGGAGCCGAGATTGCAAAGACGACGGTTCATCAGTGGAAGGCCGCAACCGGCTATGCGCCGAAGACCTGCGAAATCTGCGGCCTGAAGGAGGGCGATGTGATCCGTTACCTTCCTGCAGAGGGCAACACGATCGAGCATGTGAAGGGCAGTACCGAGTCGAAGACGGTTACGTATCACCGCAGTGAGAATGACAACGAGTGTTTCATCCATTACGTGAGAGTTCTGATCGATGGTATAGAGACTAAGGCATCGGCCAAATCCGGCAGTACCATCATCACATTTGATGCGGAGACGTTGAATGCACTCAGCATCGGCACGCACACCGTGACTGTGGAATTTGACGACTGGAAGGATGAGCTGAAGCTGAACATCAAGGAGGCGGAAGCACCGGCACTCGTAGAGTCGGAACCTACGCCGACTGTTGCTCCTGCGGTGAAACCTGTCGACACACCGACCACCGGAGACTCCGAAATGATGACGATTTGGATTTTTCTGGCGATTGTTGCAGCGGGAAGCATTGGCGGACTTGCTGCGATGAAGAAGCAGAAGCGAGCATGATTTTTCGAAAAATGAATACGTAAGACGACAGAGAGCGGCGAATATGAAAAATGTTCGCCGCTTTTCCGTAAAATGGGTGCTTTTCCGCGAGTACTGTGATATACTGCTATTAGGGGCTTTGCGCCCGGAAATGAGGTAGCGGGTATGATAGCGATGCTTCAGGGGAAGCTTGAGTATATGACGGAGGCGGACGCCGTGATCCTGTGCGGTGGCGTGGGGTATGAAGTGACCATGCCGGCGACGGATCTGAGTGCGTTGCCGCCGATCGGTTCGGAGGTGCGCGTGTATACGCATTTGAGCGTAAATGAGAACACGGGCATCAATTTGTTTGGATTTTCCTCACGGGAGTCGCTCGAGATGTTCCGGCGGCTGATCACCGTGAGCGGCATCGGGCCGAAGGGCGCGGTAGGGATCCTCTCCGCAATGTCGGTGTCGGACCTGCAGATGGCGATCCTGACGGAGGACACGGCAACGATCGCGAAGGCGCCGGGGATCGGCAAGAAGACGGCGGCGAAGCTGGTGCTGGAGCTGAAGGACAAGGTCGACTGGAAGGAGACGCTCGAGGGCCGGCTGGATGCCGGAGCGGCAGCGGCGGCAGGGCCCGGAAGGAGCGCGGCGACAGCGGATGCCATCGAGGCTTTGGTGGCGCTCGGATACTCGCGAAGCGATGCGGCGAAGGCTGTTGCGGCGGTGCCGGACGGCGATTCGATGGATTCGGACGATCTGCTCACAAACAGTTTGCGATACCTTTGATCGAGAGGATTTGACATATGGCAAAACGAATCACGACAACCGAAGCGACGAGCGAGGACATCCGGCTGGAAGGCTCGCTGCGGCCGCAGAAGCTGTCCGAGTACATCGGCCAGACGAAGGTGAAGAACACCATGGCGGTTTACATCGAGGCGGCGAAGGCGAGAGGCGAGGCGCTGGACCATGTGCTGTTGTTCGGACCTCCCGGACTCGGCAAGACGACGCTTGCGAACATCATCGCGAACGAGATGGGCGTCAACCTGCGGCAGACGTCGGGACCGGCGATCGACAAGCCGGGCGACATGGCCGCGATCCTGAGCAAGCTTCAGAAAAATGACATCCTCTTCATCGACGAGATCCATCGGTTGAACCGTCAGGTGGAGGAGCTCTTATATTCCGCGATGGAGGACTTCGGCGTCGATATCATCATAGGCTCTGGCCCGGCGGCCAAGCCGGTGCGGCTGAAGCTTCCGAAGTTCACGCTCGTGGGCGCCACGACGCGCGCGGGCATGCTGACAGCGCCGCTGCGGGACCGCTTCGGCGTGGTGGACCGGTTGGAATTTTACACGGTGCCGGAGCTCGCATTGATCGTGCGGCATTCGGCCAATGTGCTGCATGTGGAGATCGACGAGGACGGCGCGACCGAGATCGCACGCCGCTCGAGAGGAACGCCGCGACTGGCAAACCGGCTTCTCAAGAGAGTGAGGGATTTTGCACAGGTGAAGCACGACGGCGTCGTGCGCGGCGACGTTGCCAGGGAGGCGCTCGACGTGCTCGATGTGGACCGTCTGGGACTCGACCAGATCGACCGCGCGATCCTGCAGACCATGATCACGAAGTTCGGCGGCGGACCGGTCGGAACGGCCGCGGTAGCGACGACGATCGGCGAGGATCAGGAGACGGTCGAGGAGGTTTACGAGCCGTACCTGGTGCAGACCGGACTGATCGTGCGGACGCCGCGCGGGCGCATGGTGACAAGAGAAGCTTACGAACATATGGGGATTCCGATGCCGGAAGGCAAATAACAAGGCGTGAACGGGCTAAGGAGAAGGGAGATACATCGATATGCAGAAACGAACGGAAACGAAAGTGATCATCAACGAGAAGCAGTTCTGTATCACGGGTATTGAGGAGGAAGAGTATCTACAGAAGATTGCGACGTACCTGAACAGCAAATACGCATCCGCCAAGGAAGTGAAGGGCTACAAGAACTTCGATGCGGACCGCAAGCAGCTGTTAGTTCTGATCAACGTCGCGGACGACTACCTCAAGTGCCGTCAGCAGCTCGCGGACAAGCAGAGTGAGGTCGAGCAGAAGGACACCGAGATTTTCAACCTAAAGCACGACATGCTCGCCGACCGCGGACGCATCAAGGAGCTCGAGGATCAGATCGAGGAGCTGAAGGCAGCGCGGATCGAGGATCAGAAGAAGATGGTCCGCCTGGAGACGGAGCTTGCCAATTATCGAAAGAATCGTCATTGACGTTCGGAAAATGAGTGCGGGAGGATGCGCTATTCGGTATGAGAGATCGCAACCGGACAATCGAACTGTTGTCACCCGCGGGCTCGTACGACGCGCTTCGGGCGGTCGTCGAGGCCGGCTGTGACGCGGTGTACATCGGTGGTGCCCGGTTCGGCGCGAGAGCGTATGCCGACAATCCCGACGAGGAGATGCTGATTAAGGGCATCGACTACGCGCATATGCGCGGTGTGAAGGTGTATCTGACGGTCAACACGCTGTTGAAGACGGCGGAGACCGCGGAGCTTACGAACTATTTGCTCCCGTATTATGAGGCGGGACTCGACGCGGTCATCGTGCAGGATCTCGGCGTGATGAAGCGGATCGCGGAAGTGTTTCCGGGACTGCCGATCCACGCGAGCACGCAGATGACGATCACGGACGCGGCAGCGGTACGCATGTTGCCGCCGCAGGTCACGAGGATCGTGCCCGCGCGTGAGCTGTCCCTTGCGGAGATCGATGCGATGTCGCAGGAGACCGATCGGGAGCTTGAGATATTTGTCCACGGGGCGCTGTGTTACTGCTACTCGGGACAGTGTTTGTTCTCGTCGATGATCGGCGGGAGAAGCGGCAACCGGGGGCGCTGCGCGCAGCCCTGCCGCAAGCGCTATCGCTACCGCGAGGGTGCGAAGCGGGACGAGGAGTCGGAGGCATACGGCTTTCTGCTGAGCCCGAAGGATCAGTGTCTGCTGCCGAGGGTTCACGAGTTGATCGCAGCGGGTGCGGACTCGCTGAAGATCGAGGGGCGAATGAAGAAACCTGAGTACGCAGCGGGCGTCACGGCGATCTATCGCCGGTGGCTCGACCGACTTGCGGAGCTCGGTCAGGAAGGATATGAGCGCTACCTGGCGACGCACGCGCAGGAGATGGCGGACGATGTCGGGGCGCTGGCGGAGATCTACAATCGCGGAGGATTTTGCGAGGGATACGCGTTCGGGCGCAAGGGAAGCGAGATGCTTTGCGCGGATCGCCCGAACCACACCGGAGTCGTCGTGGGCCACGGTACGGTCGAGGGCGGGGCCAAGCTCGTCGCGATGATCACGTACCGCGAGGAGATCGGTCCGGAGGAGGTGCTGGAACTGCGGTCGCCGAACGGATTTGTGTGCGGTGAGGTGACGACGCCGAAGGATATGGCGAGGTTTGACCCGAAGAAGCCGGTGGCACTTCACTGGAACCCCGCGTTCGGAAAGTTCCCGAAGACCGTGGAGGTGTTCCGCACAAAGAACGGAACGCTCTTAAACGAGATACGAGAGACCTTTCTTTTGTCACAGCGTGACATCCCCGTGTGCGGCACGTTCCGCGCGGCAGCGGGGGAGCCGATCAAACTGACGGTGACGGATGAGCAGGGACGCGCCTGCGTCACGGTGACCGGTGATGTTCCCGAGGAGGCTCGCCAGAGCGCCACGGACGCGGAGCAGGTGCTCGCGAAGCTGCGGCGGACCGGAGGCTCGGGATACACATGGCAGCAGCTGTCCGCGGACGTTGCGGACGGATTGTTCCTGCCGGTGTCCGGTTTGAATGAGCTCCGCAGAGAGGGGCTGCAGGCGTTTGAGGACGCGGTGCTTCACACGTTCCGAAGAAGCGTTGCGGGGATCGCGGAGGCCGATGCGGCAATGACCATGCCGGAGACGGATCCGAACGCTGCGGCACATGAAGATAGTATGCGGTGCGCGGTCTGCGTGCTGACACCGGAGCAGACGGAGTCGGCGCTGCGCAGTGAGATCGTGACCGACCTGTTTGTGGATATGGAGGGAGCCTACGACGCGTGTCTGCACATCGTGCGCGCGGAGAGAGGCTTCGGAGCTGCGGGGCATGTGACGGTGAATCTGGTTCTGCCCCGGGCATGCAAGGGCATGCTCCGAAAGACGATGCACGCGGAGGTCGAGAGACTTCTCGCGGATCCGTCGGTGACGGGCATTGTGGTCCGCACGCCGGATCAGCTGGCGGAGGTCGATGCGTGGAAGAAGCGCAGGCAGGACCTTGCGGTGCACGCGGATGCGACGCTGTACGCGGCCAACGAGGACGCCGTGGCGTGGCTTGCAGAGCACGGGATCGATCATCCGACGGTGTCGGCGGAGCTTCGCCGGAGCGAGGTCACGGAGACGATGGCGCAGAGCGCGTGGATCACAATGTACGAGCGGTGCCCGCTGATGGTGTCCGAGCAGTGCACGCACCGGACGGTGTTCGGCGACGGAAGCTGCGGACAGAACAAGGCGGGTATTCTGACGGACATGGAGGGCAACGAGATGCCGGTGCAGAGCGTGTGCCGGTACTGCCATTCCGTATTGTACAACGCGCATGTCACCTCACTGCTGACGGTGATCGCGGAGGTGTTACAGAAGAAACCGTACGGCTTGCGGGTCAACTGCCAGGCGGAGACGCGCAAGGAGACGGAACGGGTGCTGCGGACGCTCGCGGACGCGCTGCGGGGACTCCCCGTGGAGGAGCCGCTGTCGGGCGTGCAGTATACAAAGGGACATTGGAGACGAGGCGTAGAGTAACGGTTCTAAGACAGGAGAAAGGACGGTATGAGCGACTTGCTGGATCAGGCGATTGCGATCGCGCGGGATGCGCACAAGGACCAGACGGACAAGGCAAACAGACCTTATTTTCTTCATCCGGAGGCGGTTGCTTCCTTCGTGGACACCGAGGAGGAGAAGATCGTCGCGTACCTGCATGACGTGATGGAGGACCATCCCGATTACATGCCGGTGAGCGGTTTCCGGGAGAAATTCGGCGATGCGGTGACGGACGCCTTGCTGTTGCTGCGCCATGACCGCGATGACTCGTACGAGGAGTACATTGAGAAGATCCGAAGCTCGAACAATCGGCTGGCGATCCGCGTCAAGCTGGCGGATCTTCGGCACAATACGGATGTATCGCGCGGCATCACGATTACCGATCCCGTGGAGCGCGAGCAGTTTTACACCAAGCGAAATGAGAAGGTTCAGACCTGTTATATGCCGGCCATCCGCAAGCTGAGCGAACAGCTGCGCACGCTCGACGAGGCTTCGAAGCCGGACAAAAACGAAAATCCCGAATAACACTTGCAAAACCACGGCAATAAGCGTATACTGAACCCAATGTAATACACCGATAGACAGGGGGTCTTGCTTATGGTTGAGGCTACTAGCTGTGGTGGTGTTGTTATTTTCAGAGGGAAGATCCTGTTGCTTTACAAGAATTATAAGCACAAGTATGAGGGATG
>JAFZMO010000092.1 GCA_017551165.1 Lachnospiraceae bacterium | reverse complement strand
CGACAAGCTGTACGAGTATGGCGTTCGTCTGATCGCGCTTCGCTGCGCGGGCTACAATAACGTGGACGTTGCGAAGGCGTACGGCAAGATCCACGTGGTGCATGTTCCCGCGTACTCGCCCTATGCGGTCGCGGAGCACGCCGCGGCGTTGCTGCTCACGTCGGTGCGGCGCATCCATAAGGCGTACAACCGGACGAGAGATTTTAATTTTTCGCTAAATGGGTTGACTGGATTTGACCTGCACGGTAAGACGGCCGGGATCATCGGTACCGGCAAGATCGGCAGGATTTTCCTCGGAATTTGCCGGGGGTTCGGCATGAATGTGATCGCGTATGACGCCTATCCGGCGAAGGACAGCGATATCGAATATGTGCCGCTGGAGGAGCTGTTCGAGAGAAGCGATATCATCTCGCTTCACTGCCCTCTGACGGAGCAGACGAGGCACATGATCGACACGGACGCGATCGCGCGGATGAAGAAGGGCGTTGTCATCCTGAACACCTCCCGCGGCGCTCTGATCGACGCGGAGGCACTCCTGGAGGGCATCAAGGCGCGGCGGATAGGTGCCGCCTGCCTCGACGTTTACGAGGAGGAAGCGGACATTTTCTTCGAGGATCGCTCCGGCCACATCCTAAATGACGAGCTGCTTGCCCGCCTCCTGTCCATGCCCAACGTGATCGTCACGTCGCACCAGGCGTTCCTGACCGAGGAGGCCCTCGGAAACATCGCCGAGACGACGGTCAACAACATCCTTTCCTGCTTCGAGAACGACGGCATGTGCGACAACGAGCTTTGCTATCGCTGCGGAAATATCGAGACCTGTAAGAAAGAGAGAAAGCAGAGATGCTTTTAGACACAAAAAAGGAGAAGCCCTATCATGTTTACAGAGATACTCGGAAAAATCGACGACTTTTTGTATTACCCGGTTCTGATCATCGTGATGGCGCTTGCGGGGATTTATTTTACGGTGCTCACGAAGGGCGTTCAGATCCGTCTGTTCCCGGAGTCACTGCGGCTTCTGAAGGAGCCGCCGGAGGATAAGAAAAATGTCTCCTCCCTGCAGGCGATGCTGGTTTCCACCGCGTCCCGCGTGGGTACGGGCAACATTATCGGCGTTTCCACGGCGATCTGCCTGGGCGGTCCCGGCGCATGCTTCTGGATGTGGGTCATGTGCATCATCGGCGCGTCCTCGGCATTTATCGAGAGCACGCTCGCGCAGATCTACAAGCGGAAAAATGAGGACGGCGAGTGCTACGGCGGCCCGGCGTATTACATCGAGAGGGCGCTCCATGCGCCGATCCTCGCGGGCGTGTTCTGCGTGTTCCTGATCGCGACCTATGCGGTCGGATTCAATCTGCTGTGCTCTTACAACTTGCAGTCCACATTTGCCACATACTCCTTCTATAATGAGAAGACTACGCCCATCATCATCGGAGCCATCCTTGCGGTGCTCACCGGATACTGCCTGCTCGGCGGCGGCAAGCGCATCGTGAAGCTCACAAGCCTGATCGTTCCTATCATGGGTGTTGCTTATGTGCTGATCTCCCTCGTGGTGATCGGAGCCAACATCTCCAATGTTCCGCATATGTTTGCCTTGATCTTCCGCGATGCGTTCAACTTCCGCGCGATCTTCTCGGGCATCGCGGGCTCCTGCATCATCTACGGTATCAAGAGAGGCCTGTACTCCAACGAGGCGGGCGTGGGCTCCGCGCCCAATGCATCGGCTTCTGCCAAGGTTTCCCACCCGGCGAAGCAGGGCCTCGTCCAGACGCTCTCCGTCTACATTGACACGCTGCTTCTGTGTACGGCCACGGCGCTGATGTGCCTTGCGAGCGGTGTGGCGAGAGGCGAGGACGTGTCGGGCGCGCCCTATGTGCAAAATGCCATCTCCACGGTGTTCGGCAAGACCGGCCCCACGTTCATAACGATCGCCATGGTGCTCTTCGCGTTCACCACGCTTCTCGGAAACCTTTACTACGTGGACAATGCGATCATTTTTTTGAACCGGAAGAGACAACCCTCGAAGGTGTTCATGAAGTGCTTCCACGTGGCCTGTGCGGTCATCGTCATGCTCGGCGCGGTCATCCCGATGAATGCGGCCTGGGCGGCAGCGGACATCACCATGGGCGGTATGACGCTCATCAATCTTCCGGCCTGCATGCTTCTCGGCAAGGTTGCGATCGATGCGCTGAAGGATTACGAGAGCAAGAAGAAAGAAGGGAAGAACCCCGTGTTCCTCGCGAAGGATATCGGTCTCAGGGAAGAGGAACTTGATTTCTGGAAGTAGGGACGGAGTTACGGGAGCAGCTGATGCAGGAAGGGATGGAAGAAATCCGGAATTACGAGGAAGATTGATGGATAAGTTGAGTTTGCTCCTCCGCGGGCTTCGCATCGACTGGGAGGAGATTGACAGCGAGAGCTACCTGCGGCAAATCCCGGCACTCGCCGGGCTGCGGGAGCTGGAATTCGAGGATGGGGTTACATTTTTCGTGGGAGAGAACGGCAGCGGCAAATCCACGCTTCTGGAGGCGATCGCTATATGCTACGGCTTCAACCCCGAGGGCGGGACGAAGAACTACCGCTTCTCCACCTACGATTCGCACTCGGAGTTGTGCAGGGCGATGACGCTCATCAAGGGCGCCGGCAAGCCCGGCTGGGGGTACTTCCTGCGCGCGGAGAGCTTCTACAACGTGGCCACCGCGGAGGACCGGTACAGCCACGAGATCGGCGGAACTCCGCAGTATTACCACGAGCGCTCCCACGGGGAGAGCTTCCTTGCACTCGCGCAGTCGCAGTTTCGCGGGAGGGGCCTGTATCTTCTGGACGAGCCCGAGGCCGCGCTGTCGCCGCAGCGTCAGCTGACGCTCCTGTGCGAGATCGCGCGGAGCGTGAAGGAGGGCGGGCAGTTCATCATCGTCACGCACTCGCCGATCCTTCTGGGGATCCCGGACGCTCATATCCTGAGCTTTGACGATGGACCGCTGCATTCGATCGCCTACGAGGAGACGGACAGTTACCAGATTACGAAAATGTTCCTCGAGAATCGGGAGCAGATGCTCGCGAGGTTGTTGGAGTGATATTGCTCGCCAAAGACTACGGGAAATGCCCCTGCAAGCAACTGTTTTTGGATGACTGAGATTCAGGGAGAATCCGTTTGCCCGCACAGCGAGAAAGGAGTTGGAATATGTCTACAAGAACCGAGAGAATTGAAGTGTTTGCGGATACCACGTGAAGCGGGCGATCCACATGCTGACCTGCGCGGCGGCCAAGGGAGCAGAGGTGCTGGTTTTAGGAGCCTTCGGCTGCGGTGCGTTCCAGAACCACCCCGAGGTGGTTGCCAGAGCATACAAGGTGGCTCTGCAGGAGTTTCCGAAGGTGTTCCGTAAGGTTGAGTTTGCCGTGTATTGTCCGCCGGGCGGAAGCTTGAATTTTGAGGTGTTTACAAAAGTACTTGGATAGTGATGGGCGGAGCAGGTAGAAATGATTGATATATCATTTGATTTCACAAGGGGAGATAAATGCGAGAAATCCGCCTAAATAAGTAAACCATAAGGCAGAACAATTGCCCTGAGGAGCGATTGTTCTGCCTTTTCTTTTTTTGATTAAAACTATCTTGACTTATTACGAAGCTTATGAGAATATAGTAGTTGTAGAAACTGAAAATATTTTCAGTGAAAATCTTTTCAGAACAAAGGAGCCCGATTATGTTTGTTGGAAGAGAGAATGAACTGGCTGAACTTCAGAGAGAATTAAAAAGCTGGAAGAGTAAGACCGCTGTACTTGTGTATGGTAAGAGAAGAGTAGGAAAATCCACTCTGATCAATAAAGCGGCCGATTCTTTTGAGGGTGTGGTCATAAATCATTTATGTGTGACCAGCACGTTTGACGGAAATATGGCGCTTTTATATCAGAGTATCTGTACGGCATTGTCTCTCCCGAGAATGAGCTTTGATTCCATTTTTGCAATGATGGATTTTTTAAAATCGCTGGATAAGAAATTTCTTTTGATTATCGACGAATACCCCTACCTTAAGGAGAGCAGGAAAAAGGGTGAGGTTGATTCGATTATGCAGGCGGTAATCGATAAGCTGCCTGAAAATGTAAAGATAATCCTCTGCGGCTCTTACATCGCGGTAATGAAAGAATTACTGGAGGAAGACAACCCTCTTTACGGAAGATTTTCGCTTATTCTTCATATCAGAGATTTTGATTACTATGATGCGGCAAAGTTCTACCCCGGCCTTTCGCCGAGGGAAAAGGTTGAGATGTATTCTGTCTTCGGTGGGTCTCCGTATGTGCTTGGACTTATCGATGCTTCCGTTTCTTTGGAAACAAATATAAAGAAATTGCTTTTGCCTGAGACGGGACTGGTTCGCGTTCACGTCGAAAGCATAATGATCAAAGAAATAAAGAAAACATTTGATACACGTATTCTTGAGGCGTTGGGAAACGGCAAAAAGAAATATACGGAAATACGTGACTGGCTGAGGAGCGACGAGAACGGACTTCTTGATAAGCAGTTAAAGATCCTTCTTGATATGGAAACGATCAGGAAGGAAGAGCCGATTAACAGGAAAAATGATAAGAAAAAGCAATTTTACGAGATCGAAGACAACCTTATGCGGTTTTATTTCGCCTTTATTTTCGGGAATGCCGGAATCATCACAAGAATAGGACCGGAACAATACTATAAGCGCAATTTCGGCGAGAATCTTCGTGAGTTTATCAGCAGAAGATTTGAGGGTGTTGTACTCGAATACTTCCACAGACAGGCTGTTGGCGGCGCGATGGATGACATTGAGGACTTTGGCTGCTATTGGTATGATGACCCGGTGAATAAAAAGAATGGTGAGTTTGACTGCGTCGTAAGAAGGGGCGGAGACAACTACGACTTCTATGAATGTAAGTTCTTTGACAGGAAAATGACGGCAGAAGAATGCGAACAGGAAGAAAAGCAGCTCGAAGAAATAAAGGGCATAACTGTTAGCAGAGTTGGATTTGTCAGTGTAGAAGGCTTCTCATCGAAGAAAATCAAGGATTTTATTCTGGTGGATGGGAAAATGCTGTATAAATGACAGTTCGGCGTTGGCTGGATCTCGATTATTTTCATTTTTTTCAAAAAAGTACTTGACTGTAAACCTTGTTGATAGTCTATCGTGGCCATTGAAAGGAGCCGAGGGGTTCCGCGAAAGGGGCCGGAGGGCTCCGCGAAAGACTACCATGAGGAGGATTTTACGATGACGATTAAAGAGGTTGAGGAGATGCTCGGTATTCCGAGAGCATCGATCCGGTTTTATGAGAAGGAGCGGCTGATCGATCCGAAGCGCGAGTCGAACGGGTATCGCGAGTACGATGAGAAGGACGTTGCCACGCTGAAGAAGGTGATCATTTTCCGAAAGCTGGGACTGCCGGTCTCGGAGATCGAAGATGTCCTCGACGGTTCGAAGCCGTTGGCGGAGGCGCTCGCGGATAACACAGCGCGCCTCGAGGAGCAGCTCGCGGAGCTGAACGGCGCGATCGCGCTGTCGAAGACGATCCGGCAGAACACGGCGGACATCGCGGATTTTGACGAGAATTATTACTGGGATGAGGTCGGCCGCGAGGAGGAGAAGGGTAACCGGTTCATGGACATCGCGAAGGATATCGCAAAGTACCAGAAGTCCGTGTTGCTCGACCATTTCGGACTTGCCGACACCGAGGGCAATCTGAACACGACCGTGAAGCGCGCAATCCTCATCGTGATCGCCGGCTGCCTTGCCTGGGG
>JAFZMO010000091.1 GCA_017551165.1 Lachnospiraceae bacterium | reverse complement strand
GTATTCGATACCGATTTCGCAGCAGACCTCACGATCGTTGAGGAAGCTACCGAGCTCGTTGAGCGCGTGAAGAACGGCGGCGTTCTGCCGATGATCACATCCTGCTCGCCCGGCTGGGTTAAGTTCTGCGAGACCTACTATCCGGAGCAGATCGCACATCTCTCGAGCTGCAAGTCTCCTCAGCAGATGTTCGGTGCTACGGTTAAGACCTATTACGCACAGAAGATGGGCATCGATCCCGCGAAGATCGTCTGCGTCGGCGTTATGCCTTGTACCGCGAAGAAGTTCGAGGTTACGAGAGACCAGAGCGCAGTTCCGGGACTTCCGGATGTTGACATCTCCATCACGACCCGTGAGCTTGCCCGCATGATCAAGCGCAACGACATCGATTTCGCAGCCCTTCCGGACGGCGAGTTCGACGATCCGCTCGGCGAGTCCACCGGTGCAGCTGTTATCTTCGGCGCTACCGGCGGTGTTATGGAGGCAGCTCTCCGTACCGCAGTTGAGGTTATCACCGGTGAGGAGCTCACCGCTGTTGACTTCAAGGAAGTCCGCGGTATGCAGGGTATCAAGGAAGCTACGTACAACGTAGGCGGCCTTGAGGTTAAGGTTGCTGTTGCATCCTCGCTTGCTAACGCTCGCATCATCATGGATCAGATCAAGGCCGGCACCTCGCCTTACACCTTCATCGAGATCATGGCTTGCCCGGGCGGCTGCATCAACGGCGGTGGCCAGCCTCTCGTTGACTCCGAGGTTCGCAACTTCGTAGATGTACGCGGTCTCCGCGCCAAGGCTCTCTATGACAACGACGCTGCTAAGACGATCCGCAAGTCTCATGAGAATCCTTCCATCAAGAAGGTTTACGAGGAGTTCTTCGGTGAGTTCGGCAGCCACAAGGCTCATGAGATCCTCCACACGCACTACGTTAAGAGAAGCATCAACGGCTGATCGGCGACGCAATCCTGCGTGATTACAAGTCAATAAGCATACGAAAGTATGATCGGAGAAAGGATCGGGAAACCGGTCCTTTTTCCATGCCTGCAATGTGAGCGTATCACAGCTCTGTTTACAGTAAATTTACTTTTAAATCCTTTGGTTTCGCTTGCCAATTAGCGTTGTTCGCGGTAAAATGGATTAGTGTGTTACGGGAAATGATTTCGTATCGACTAACGAATATCTGAGGGGAAGGTGTTACATACTGCTATGAATGATCTGTTTGAAAAATGTTTTAAGTTCACAAGGGTAGAAGAAGCAAAGGCAATGGGGGTTTACCCGTATTTTCACGCGCTTGAGAGCCGCCAGGATGTGGAAGTCATCATGGAGGGCAAGCGGCGCATCATGCTCGGTTCGAACAACTATCTCGGATTGACAACGCATCCGGAGGTTGTGGAGGCCGGGATCAAGGCATTTGAACAATACGGATCGGGCTGTTCGGGATCCCGCTTCCTGAACGGAACGCTTCGTCTTCATCTGGAGCTTGAGGATGAGCTCGCCAAATTCCTCCGCAAGGAGAGCGTGGTCACATTTTCCACGGGCTTCCAGTCGAACCTCGGCATCATCAGCTGCCTTGTCGGCAGACATGACTATGTCATCTGTGACCGCGAGAATCACGCGAGCATCTATGACGGATGCAAGCTGAGCTACGGAACGATGCTTCGGTATCGCCACGCGGACATGGAGGACCTTGAGGAGCAGCTCAAGAAGGTGCCGGACACGGCGGGCTGCCTGATCGTCACCGACGGTGTGTTCAGCATGGGCGGTGATATCGCCAAGCTTCCCGAGATCGTAGCATTGGCTAAGAAGTATAACGCGCGCGTCATGGTGGACGATGCGCACGGTTTAGGCGTCATCGGCGAGGGCGGCCGCGGAACCGCGAGTTACTTCGGCCTTGAGAATGATGTCGATATCTATATGGGTACATTTTCCAAATCGCTTGCATCCCTGGGTGGTTACATGGCGGCCAGCGAGAGAGTGGCGAACTACGTGAGACACAACTCCCGTCCGTTCATCTTCTCGGCGTCCATCACTCCGGCAAGCTGCGCGGTTGCGCTGACGGCGCTTCGCATCCTTGAGAGAGATCCTTCGCTTCCTCTCAAACTGCAGGCGATCTCGTCCCGTGCCCGCAAGGGACTTCTGGACCGCGGCATTCGCATCCGCATGAGCGATACGCCGATCATTCCGATCTACACCTATGACGCTGATACTACGCTGATCCGCGCCAAGCAGCTCTATGACGCAGGCGTCTATGTCAACACAGTGCTTCCGCCCGCAACGGCACCCACCGAGTGCCTGCTGCGCACAAGCTACATGGCTTCGCACACCGAGGCGTTGGTCGACGAGGCGGTGGAGATCATCGCTGATGTACTCAGCAAGCCCGCGACGCTGCAGTGATCCGGTCCGCAAGGAATACGGTTCGCAAGCAATACGGTTTGCAAGTAATACGGTTTGCAAGTAATACGGTTTACTTGTAATACAGTTCGCAAGTAATACAGTTTAGAAATACAGTACATATGCATACTAACGGTTTCAAGCCGGCAGTCCGAGATGGATTGCCGGCTTGTTTGTTGGGCGCGAAAGCCGCATAAAATAAGGACTTTCCGGAGTAGAGCACAGCCATTTTCCGAAGCGCTTTAAAAGGTTTGAAAAAAGATTCGGAAAATGTATTGACAAGCAACTGTACTAGTCGTATAATACAGCCAACCGTATTACATGACTAATACGGTTTGGATGTGGGGAACGGAGTAACGTGCACGTACAAAGACTGGTTAGGGTTTGGCAAGGATCCGGCCAAACAGAAGGAAACGGAAACGAACATG
>JAFZMO010000090.1 GCA_017551165.1 Lachnospiraceae bacterium | reverse complement strand
TGCTGGATCGGAGGGGGATGTTGGATGGTCCTGACACGGATTTTTTAAGAAAAATGAGCTTTTCGTTCAGTAGAGCGTAAGGAAAACATAAAAACATCGCGATTTTGGAGCGTTTCCAAAATCGCGATTGTCTTCAGTCTGAGAGGTCTGCCGGTTCGGCAGGCCTCTTTCGTTGTAGTCGATAGTTCGGAAAATGTCCGTCAGACGTTCGTCTCCTTGTACTTCTGCTCGCAGTAGACGCAGCGGTAAATGCGCTTTTCTTTGTTCGTGAGGCGGAAGCGGTGCGGCAGCTCCTGCTCGATCGAGGTGATGCAGCGAGGGTTCTTGCAGCGAAGGATGTTCGTAACTTCCTCGGGAAGGCACACGGTTCTCTTCGAGACGATGACGTCGTTCTCGATGAAGTTGAGCGTGATGCCGGGGTCGAGAACGGCGAGCGTGTCGAGGTTGACCGTGATCGGGCCCTCGATCTTGATGATGTCCTTGCGGCCCATCTTGTTGCTCGAGGCGTTCTTGATGATGGCCACGCAGCAGTCGAGCTTGCCGAGCTCAAGGTACTCGTAGATCTGCATGCCCTGGCCGGGCTTGATGTGGTCGATGACGACTCCCTGGTGAAGTCCTCCGATATTTAACATATGTCCACCTCCTTATGCCTGGGGAATGCGGTCCTTGAGACCGAGCATCAGAATGATCAGTGCCATGCGCGCGTAAACGCCGAAGCCTGCCTGGCGGAAGTACGCGGCTCTCGGATCGGAGTCCACCTCGACCGAGATCTCGTTGACGCGCGGCAGGGGATGCAGCACGAACATGTCGTCGCGGGCGAGCTTCATTTTCTCCGGGGTGAGGATGAAGGAGTTCTTCAAGCGGATGTAGTCCTCCTCGTTGAAGAAGCGCTCACGCTGTACGCGCGTCATGTAGAGGATGTCGAGCTCAGGCATGACCTCGTCGAGCGAGCGGACCTCCTTGTACGGGATGCCCTGTGCGTCGAGCACCTCCTCCTTGAGGTAGGCGGGGATGCACAGCTCCTCGGGGCTGATGAGAACGAAGCGGATGCCCTTGTAGCGGACCATCGCATTGATGAGCGAGTGCACGGTCCGGCCGAACTTGAGGTCGCCGCACAGACCGATGGTCATGTTGTCGAGGCGTCCCTTCAGCTCCAGGATCGTGAGAAGGTCGGTGAGCGTCTGCGTCGGATGGTTGTGGCCGCCGTCGCCCGCGTTGATCACGGGGATGCGCGCGTGCTTGGAGGCGACGTAGGGCGCACCCTCCTTCGGGTGGCGCATCGCGCAGATATCCGCGTAGTAGGAGATGATCTGGATGGTGTCGGAGACGCTCTCGCCCTTCGCTGCGGAGCTCGAGTCGGCACTCTGGAAGCCGAGGACGGAGCCGCCCAGGTTGAGCATGGCCGCCTCGAACGAGAGCCGGGTGCGGGTGCTGGGCTCGTAGAAGCAGGTGGCGAGCTTCTTGCCGTCACACACGTGGCGGTAGCGCTCCGGGTCCTTCATGATGTCCTGCGCGAGTTCGAGGAGCTCAGTGAGCTCATCGAGCGACAGGTCCATCGGGCTGATGAGATGTTTCATGGCAGTCCTTTCCGGTCGCGATGCGACCTAAACAAGTTGTTTCCCTGCGCGCACATGCGCACAAACAAAAGCCTTACGGGAATTACACCGTAAGGCCTAAATCAAAGTATCGATTGCAATTGGAAAAAGAGATATCGCTGACAAGACCGCCGAGCGCCGTGAGATCGCACGGATACTCGCCGTTCGTAACCCATGTCCCGATGAGGTTACAGAGGATGCGCCGGAAATACTCATGGCGCGTGTAGGAGAGGAAGCTGCGGGAATCGGTCAGCATGCCGATGAAATTCCCGAGCACTCCGAGGTTGGCCAGCGAAGTCATCTGTTCCTCCATGCCCTTCTTGTTGTCGTTGAACCACCAAGCGGAGCCCTGCTGCACCTTGCCGGCGGCGGAGCTGTCCGCGAAGCAGCCGATGATCGTACCGACAGCGGCGTTGTCCGCGGGGTTGAGGGGATAGAGGATCGTCTTCGGAAGAGCGTCGCGCTTGCACAGCGAGTTCAGGAAATCCGCAAGTTCCGAAGAGGGTGTATACGTATCGATGCAGTCACAGCCGTTGTTGGCACCGGACTGCAGGAAAAGCTTTGTGTTGTTGTCGCGCTTGACGCCGAAGTGAAGCTGCATCACCCAGCCGGCCTTCGCGTACTCCGCCGCGAGGAACGACAGGAGATTGGTGCGGAATTGCAGCTGCTCGTACAGATCGACGGGCTCGCTGTTCATCGCCTTGCGGAAGATCACCTCCGCCTGCTCGTCGCTGCAGGGAGCGTATGCGACATACGCCATGCCGTGGTCCGCCGTCTTGCATCCGTGTTCCGCGAAAAATGCGATGCGACTCTTAAGGGCGTCCTTCAGATCCTGGTACAGCTGGATGTTGTGGCCGTAGGCTCTGCCGAGCTCTCCGCGGATGTAGGAGGCGTAATCCTTCTTCTCGATGTCGACCGCACGGTCAGGACGGAACGCCGGAAGAACCTTCACGGGGAAGGTCGCGTCCATCGCGATCAGACGATGCCAGCGAAGATCGTCGGCGGGATCGTCGGTCGTGCAAAGAAGGCGCACGTTGGAGCGGCGGATGAGGCCGCGTGCGGACATGGAAGGATCGGTGAGTACCTGATTGCAGAGATCATAGATGCGGCGGGCGCTCTCGCGGTTGAGAGGCTCGTTGACGCCGAAATAGCGCTGCAGCTCGAGATGGCTCCAGTGATACAGAGGATTGCCGATCGCGCGCTCGAGAGTGCCTGCGAACGCTTCAAACTTCTCATACGGATCGCCGTCGCCGGTGATCAGCTCTTCCTTCACGCCGTTGAGTCTCATCGCGCGCCACTTGTAGTGGTCGGCGCCGAGCCACAGGTCGGTGATCGAGGAGAAGTGAACGTCCTTTGCGATCTCCTCCGCGGGGATATGGCAATGGTAATCGATGATCGGCAGCTCGGACGCGTACTGATGATACAAAACGCGCGCCGTCTCATTGGTCAAGAGAAAATTGTCGTCCATGAAGACCATTGATGTTTCCTCGCTTTCGGAGCAGTTTGGTGCTTTTCTACGGAACTATACCACATCGGAGAAACACTGTCAAGGTGATCGGGGGCTCATCTTTCGGAAAATTCATTGAAAAACACTACGTATGGTGCAAACCCCTCGAGGACGGCACAAAATGTAAGAAAACCGCTTGAACCACGGGGGAATCTGTGATATAGTAGATTACAGCATTTTCCGAAGGAATATGCGCGCTTTGCGCGCCCGGAATCTGCGCACGCGGAGGTGATTTTGTATGGCACGGATCGTTACGCTCGGGGAGATTATGCTTCGGCTTTCCACGCCCGGCTATCAGAGATTTGTACAGGCCGATACGTTTGACGTATGCTACGGCGGAGGAGAGGCAAATGTCGCGGTTTCCCTCGCGGGGTTCGGATACGATGTCTCGTATGTCACGAAGCTTCCCGACAACGAGATCGGCGACAGCGCGTTGATGGCTCTTCGCAGAGAGGGCGTCGACTGCTCGCACATCGTGCGCGGCGGCGAGCGTCTCGGAATCTATTATCTGGAGACAGGCGCATCGGTTCGTCCCTCGAAGGTCATCTATGACAGAGCACATTCCTCGATCGCGGAGGCGAAGCCCGAGGACTTTGATTTCGACGCGGCGTTCGAGGGCGCGGAGTGGTTCCATTTTACGGGGATCACGCCGGCGATCAGCGATTCCGCGGCGGCAGTGACGAAGGCGGCGTTGATCGCGGCGAAGAAGCACGGCCTTACGGTTTCGTGCGACCTCAACTACCGCAAGAAGCTGTGGAGCAGTGAGAAGGCGAAGGCGGTCATGACCGACCTGATGCAGTACGTGGACGTGTGCATCGGCAACGAGGAGGACGCGCAGAAGGTGCTCGGGTTTGTGCCCGGCAACACCGATGTGACGAAGGGCTCCCTCGAGCTCGCCGGATACGAGTCGATGTTCCGTCAGATGAAGGAGCAGTTCGGGTTCCGCTATGTCGTGAGCTCGTTGCGCGAGAGCTTCTCGGCGACGGACAACGCGTGGTCGGCAGCGATCTGGGACGGCGAGACGTTCTATCACTCGAAGACGTACAAGCTTCACATCGTGGACCGCGTGGGCGGCGGCGACTCGTTTGCGGCCGGTCTGATCTGCGGACTGATCGACGGCAAGAGCGCGGCGGATGCGCTCGAGTTTGCGGTTGCGGCAAGCGCACTCAAGCACACGATCCCCGGCGACTTCAACCACGTTAAGCGCTCCGAGGTGGAGACGCTTGCGGGCGGCGACGGAAGCGGACGCGTGCAGCGGTAACATTTTCCGAAGAGACCGACGGGCGATGAGCCCGAGGCAGATAGAGAAACCGACGGGCAGAGCCCGTTACGGATAAACAGGAGGAAGGAACAATGAAAATTCAAAACGTTAACGATGCCGCATTTGAGGCATACGGAAGAGTTGTAACGGGGTATGACACGGACGAGCTGCTCAAGGTTCTCACGGAGACAACTCCCGCACCGGTGGATGCGGTTGTGTACGTTCCGTCGGATGCAAACCTCGAGGCTACTCCGGCGATGGCTGATTTTACGAACAACTGCTACGGCGGAATGCCGATCCAGATCGGATACTGCAACGGTACGAACACGAAGCTGAACTGCCTCGAGTACCATCGCGACAGTGAGATCGATATCGCTGCTACGGACTGCATTCTGTTGCTTGCAAAGCAGCAGGACTGCATGGGCAAGATGCTCGACACGTCGAAGGTTGAGGCGTTCTTCTGCCCGGCCGGCACCGGCGTTGAGCTCTATGCGACGACGCTCCACTATGCACCCTGCAGCGCCAAGCTCGGCGCACAGTTCCGCGTGGTGATCGTTCTCCCGAAGGGAACGAACCTCGACAAGCCCGCGATCACCGTCAAGAACGATGATGACGCGCGACTGTTCGCAGCCAACAAGTGGCTCATTGCGCATCCCGAGGCTTCCGAGGCGAAGCAGGGCGCAGTGATCGGTCTCACCGGTGTCAACATCGACATCGCTGCAGACATCTGATCCAGGACCTCAGTACGAATGGAACAACAAAGCGTGTGATGACCGGGAGGTAGAGAGATGAAGTGTCCCTATTGCGGAACGGAAAATACGAGAGTGATCGATTCACGTCCGGTGGAGGAATCCAATTCCATCCGCCGCAGAAGACAGTGTGACGAGTGCGAGAAGCGCTTTACGACCTACGAGAAGGTTGAGACGATCCCGCTTGTCGTGATCAAGAAGGGCAATGTGCGCCAGACGTACGACCGCTCGAAGATCGAGGCAGGTGTGTACGCTTCTTGCCACAAGCGCCCCATCAGTGTGGAGCAGATCCGCAAGCTGGTGGACGAGGTCGAGACGGAGATCTTTTCTATGGAAGAGAAGGAGATCCCGAGCTACCGCATCGGCGAGCTGGTGATGGACAAGCTTAAGAAACTCGACGAGGTTGCGTATGTTCGCTTCGCGTCGGTTTACCGCGAGTTTAAGGACGTCAACACGTTCATGGACGAGCTCAAGACGCTTTTGGACCATGAGAATTAAGGCGGTTGGCAATGTGTACGAAAACGAGGGTTCATTTTCGGCATAGTGTCAATTGAAAAATGAAAAAGTACTTTCGAAGACGGCTTTTCATGAAAATGAGAGGCCGTCTTTTCATATACTCTGCGAATGGATTTGCCGCTTGGGATGGCGTATGCTTAAACCGGATTGAGAGGTATGCGGCGTGCGGAATGTGTCGGGTTTTCGGCGCTGCGATAGGAAAATGGGAGGAAGGTATGATCTGTTCGGTGTACAGTTTTGCAGTCTCGGGGATCGAGGCCTCGGTCATCCGGGTGGAGGCGGATGTGTCGGGAGGCTTGCCCGGGATCGATCTTGTGGGGTATCTTGCGGGGGAGGTGCGCGAGGCGAGGGAGCGCGTTCGCGTCGCGATGAAGAACTCGGGATTTTTTATACCGGCGAAGCGCATCACGGTCAATCTGTCGCCCGCGGACGAGCGCAAGGGCGGCACCGGCTATGATCTGCCGATCGCCATGGGGATCCTGTGCGCCTGCGACATCATTCCCGCGGTGCTGACGGACGGATACGGGTTTGTGGGGGAACTCGGTCTGGACGGCAGAGTTCGCGGCGTCACGGGCATTCTCTCGTGCGTGTACGAGGCGAAGCAACGGGGCTTTCACTCGATCATCATCCCGAGCGCCAATCTGGAGGAGGGTGCGCTCGTGGAGGGAATCCGTGTCTACGGGGTGTCGTCCCTCGCGGAGGCGGCGAGACATTTTACGGACACCGGGGGGACGCTTGCGGAGCCCGTACAGTGGAACGGGGCGGACACGGAAACGGTCGGGGATTTTGCGCAGATCCGAGGGCAGTTTCTGGCGAAGCGCGCTGCGGAGATCGCGGTGGCCGGGATGCACAACCTGCTCCTGACGGGACCGCCCGGGTCGGGCAAGACGATGCTTGCGAGCCGGATTCCCGGGATCATGCCGAAGCTGACGTTCGAGGAGAGTCTGGAGCTTACGAAGGTGTACAGCGTCGCGGGGCTGTTGCCGGCGGACGGCGGGATGATGCGGAAGCGCCCGTTCCGATCGCCGCACCACACGGCCACAGTGCCTGCGCTCGCGGGCGGCGGAAGGATGCCGATCCCCGGGGAGGTCTCGCTCGCCTCGTTCGGGGTGCTGTTCCTCGATGAGTTTCCCGAGTTTCGGCGCGGGAGCATCGAGGTGCTAAGGCAGCCGCTTGAGGAGAAGCGTATCCATGTGGCGCGCCTAAACGGCAATGTGGAGTTCCCCGCCAAATTCATGCTCGTTGCGGCGATGAACCCGTGCCCGTGCGGATATTATCCCGACCGCAACCGGTGTACCTGTACTCCTGACATGATCAAGAGATATAAAGGAAGGATCAGCCGACCAATCCTCGACCGGATCGACCTGTGTGCGACGATGCCCGGGATCCCCGTGCAGGAATTGTCTGCGGGCGATGCGCCGAGCGGGGACACAAGCGAGGGGATCCGCAGACGAGTGGAGTGCGCGATCAGCGTACAGCGGGAGCGGTACAAGGGTACACCGTACCGGTACAACTCGGAGGTTCCGGGGGAGGCGGCCGACCGCTTGTTTGCGCTTGACCGCGAAGCAAGCGTGCTGCTTGCGCACTATGCTGAGGAGACCGGCTGTTCCGCGCGCGGTTATTACCGGCTGAAGCGTGTGGCGCGAACGATCGCCGACCTCGACGGGAGCACGAAGGTCGGTAACCGACATGTCACGGAGGCGATCGGATTCCGCATGGAGGAGGATGCCAATGTGTCCTGAGAGGTATCATGCAGTGTGGCTGTGCAGCACGGTCACGGACAACGCCGTGCGGAAGAAACTTCTGACAGCGTTTGTGACGCCCTCCGGGGTGTACGCGGCAGAGAAGGAAGAATTGCAGGAACAGTGCGGTCTTGCGGAGGAGACTGCGGAACGGCTTGTCTCCACGAGAAATGCTGCATACTGTGATAAGCTTCTCGCGAAGATGGACCGCGACGGGATCCGGTTTCTGTGGCATGAGGATGAAGAGTTTCCGGACCGCCTTCGGAGGATCCCGGATGCGCCTGTAGGCTTGTTTGTCCAGGGGAGCCTTCCTCCCTCGGATCTGCCGCTGTCCGTGGCCGTCATCGGCACGAGGAGGGCTTCCCCGTACGGTGAGCTTGTCGCGAGGCAGTTCGGGCAGGCGTTCGGGGATTTCGGTGCCGCGGTTGTGAGCGGCCTTGCGATGGGGATCGATGCGGCAGCACACCGCGGCTGTGTGAACGGCGAGGGATTTCCGGTCGCGGTGCTCGGTTCGGGGATCGGTGTCGTGTACCCGCGAAACAATGTTTTATTGTACCGCGAGGTCATGGACCGCGGGTGCATCTGTTCGGAGTACGGGCCGGGCGTACCGGGGCTGCCGCATCATTTTCCGCATCGGAACAGGATCATCGCAGGACTGAGCGACGGGGTGGTCGTCGTGGAGGCGCACGCGAAGAGCGGGACGCTGATCACGGTCGACCGGGCGCTCGAGCAGGGCAAGAGTATCTATGTTGTTCCGGGGCGTGTGACCGACGCGAACAGCGCCGGCTGCAACCAGCTGATCCGGGAGGGAGCACAACTTGTGACAAACCCCGGGGAGGTGCTCACCGACCTTGCGGCGCAGCACGGAGTCACGGTGTATCGGGAGGCGGAGGACGGGCAGCTGCGCATGGCGACTCCCGACAACGGAATCCAAAGGCTTCCCGGGCCTTCGTCGAAAAATAAGAAAAAGCCACTTGCAAGCGACGAAAAAATAGTGTATGCTTTTTTGCGTTTAAGTCCGAAACATTTTGATCAGCTTGTCTGGGAGTCCGGAATGACGCCCTCGGAGCTCACGAATATATTGTATTCGCTGGAGCGCGGAGGGTGGATCGAGAGGATCTCACCGGGCTGCTACAGTGTGAAGGACACAGAGTCGTAATGACGAGGAGAGGACGGAAGAAAGTATGGCAAAATACCTTGTGATCGTAGAGTCGCCGGCCAAGGCGAAGACGATTCAGAAGTTTCTCGGCAAGGATTATAAGGTGATCGCCTCGGGCGGTCACGTTCGCGACCTTCCGAAGAGCACCCTGGGCGTCGACACGGATCACGATTTTGACCCGCACTATATAACGATCCGCGGCAAGGGAGACCTTCTCGCGGAGCTTCGCAAGGAAGTCAAGAAGGCGAAGAAAGTATTTCTCGCAACTGACCCCGACCGCGAGGGAGAGGCGATCTCCTGGCATTTGATGCAGGTGCTCAAGCTGAGCGAGAAGGATACCAAGCGAATCACGTTCAACGAGATCACGAAGAACGCCGTCACGGCGTCGCTCTCGGGCGCACGCAGCGTCAATATGGATCTCGTGGATGCGCAGCAGGCGCGCCGTGTGCTCGACCGTATGGTGGGCTATGAGATCAGCCCGATCCTGTGGTCGAAGGTGAAGCGCGGACTGAGCGCGGGACGCGTGCAGTCGGTTACGCTTCGCATCATCAGCGACCGCGAGAGCGAGATCGCTGCGTTTGATAAGCGCGAGTTCTGGACGATCGAAGGACGGTTCTTCGACGGAACCCACAAGGAGCCGATCACGGCGGTATACAGCAAGGGCGGACACCATGCGGAGCTGTCCTCGGAGGCGGAGGCGAAGAAGGTGATCGCCGCCGTGGAGGGAGCTTCGTTCAAGGTGACGGAGCGCAAGGCGAGCGAGAGACGGCAGAAGGCGCCGCTTCCGTACACGACGAGTACGCTTCAGCAGGACGCCTCGAGAAAATTGAATTTCAGCACGCAGAAGACCATGCGCGTCGCACAGCAGTTGTACGAGGGCGTTGAGGTCAAGGGACACGGAAGCATCGGTCTGATCACGTATCTGCGTACCGATTCCACCCGCGTCAGCGACGAGGCTGCTGCGAGCGCTACGGCATTTATCGAAGAGCGCTACGGCAAGGAGTTCCTCGGAGCGGAGCGCGCGGACAACGGTTCAGCCAAGAAGATCCAGGACGCGCATGAAGCGATCCGTCCCACCTATATCGATATCACGCCGGCGTCGGTCAAGGACCAGCTGTCCAACGAGCAGTTCCGGCTGTACCAGCTGATCTGGAAGCGCTTCATCGCAAGCCGCATGGCGGAGTGCGTTTCGAGCGTGACCTCCTTCACGATCAGCGACGGCAAGCATGCGTTCGCAGCGAGCGCGACGAAGACCGTGTTCGAGGGATACCGCAGCGTATACTCCGAGTCCGAGGATGAGAAGGAGACGGAGAAGAACGCCCGCTATGTACCCGAGGTCGGCATGGAGTTCGCGAAGGCGGAGGTCGAGGGCGAGCAGCATTTTACGCAGCCCCCGGCACACTACACCGAGGCGAGCCTGGTCCGCACGATGGAGGAACTCGGCATCGGACGTCCGAGTACGTACGCGCCGACGATCACGACGCTTCTCACGAGACACTATGTTGCGAAGGACGGCAAGAGCCTGTTCGTGACCGAGCTCGGCGAGGCGGTCAACGATATGATGAAGAAGGCATTCCCGTCGATCGTCGCGGTCGACTTCACGGCCAACATGGAGCTGTTGCTCGACGGTGTGGAGGAAGGCGACGTCAACTGGAAAAATATAATCCGCAATTTTTATCCCGATCTGACGGCGGCGGTCGCCTCCGCGGAGAAGGAGCTGGAATCCGTGAAGATTGCGGACGAGGTGAGCGACCAGCCGTGCGAGGAGTGCGGCAGGATGCTCGTGATCAAATACGGCCCTCACGGCAAGTTCCTCGCTTGCCCGGGATTCCCGGAGTGCCGGTTTACCAAGCCCTATGTGGAGAAGACCGCAATCCCTTGCCCGAACTGCGGAAAGGAACTGATCATCCGCAGGACCAAGCGCGGCAAGCGGTATTACGGATGCTCCGGATATCCGGAGTGTGAATATATGTCGTGGCAGGCGCCCCGGGATACGCAGGCGCCGAAGGACAGGGGCGTGACACATGGAACAGATACGGGTGAACAGTGATCGACCCTATGAAGTGTATTGCGGAAGCGGTGCACTCGACCGGCTCGCGGAGGATCTTCCGAAGTCGTGCCCGGGAATAGGGTCCGCATGTTTGGTATGTGATGAGACAGTGGCAGCGTTGTATGCGAGCCGTGCGGAGCAGTTGCTCCGCGGACTCGGATACGCGGTGTCACGCTTTTCGTTTCCGGAGGTGGATGATCCGGAGAGTCTTTCGGTGTATGAGAGACTCGTGGGACACCTGCGCCAGACCGGTCACTGGGGGGATTGTCTTTTGGTCGCAATGGGCGGAAGCGGACTTCTGAACCTCGTCGGTTTTACCGCGGGAACGTACCGGAGAGGACTTCGGTTTGCCGAGATCCCGACGACACTCACGGCCATGATCGCGCCGCGCATGAGCGGACGGTACTGCCTCACGGTGGGAGGTGCCGCAGAGACTGCCGGAGTCGCGGTTACGCCGGCCTGTGTGGTGTGTGACACGGAGTTCCTCGCCACGCTGCCCGATTCCCACATGAGGAGCGGCTATGCATATGTCGTTCGCGATTCGTTGCTCGGGTTTGACGAGGTGACGAAGAGTCTGCCGAAGATCCGCGATCTCACGGTCCCGGAGCCCGGCAGCAGTGTACCGGTCCCCTCAGAGGAGCTGGTCATCGCCTGTGTCGGCGCCAGAGCAGCAGCGGAAAATGATGCGATCCGCACCAGAACCGTTGCCGAGAGCAATGCCCCCGTCACAAAAGCAAGACAGGAAGAAGAGTATCGTGTGCTCGGCGATGATCTCGCGGCGGCGATCCGTGAGGCGTCGGGATTTGAGGTCTCCCGAGGGTACGCCCTCGCATCCGCACTCGGCGTCATGGCGCAGTTTTCCGTCTCGGAGGGACAGTGCGACCGCAAGAGGTACCGCTACCTCGCAACAAGACTCATGCAGTACGGCCTTCCGACCGGAACGTCCGAGTTGTGGGAGACTATCCGCGACCGGCTGGATCTGTGCGCGGAACGGCAGGACGACGCGGAGGACAACGAAGAAGCATTCCGCAAGGTCGCGGTCGTCCGCGACATCGGATGGGGATATATCAAGATGAGAAACGCAGAGTACATCGCCGCCATGGCGCGTGCGATGGGTACCTGCAGGACGATCTGCGCCGGCGTTGTGAAGCCCGGCGAGGTGATCGTGCCGTACGCGAAGGAGCTTGTGATCCGCATGGCTCTCGCGTGGTTTTTGGACGGCTTTTCGCTCCTGGATCTCTCGGAGATGCCGGGCGATGACATCGGCGCGATGGGCAAGTGCCTTCGGGAACTGTTGTCCGCGGAGGAAAATCCTCTTCCGTGCGGCGAGAGCGCGACGGTGTTCCGACTCTTGCTACCTCTGATGGGCGCGCTCGATATCGAATCGGTGCGCATGTCGCTCGGAGCAGGACTGTTCCTGCGTCCGCATGAGGGATTTTGCAGGATCCTCACCGAGCACGGTATGAAGATCACCGTGTACAAGGAGCAGTCGGAATATGTCGTCGAGGGACAGCTGGAACCCGGCGAGTTCGTATTTTCCGATAAAAACGCTGCGGAGCAGGTGTGCGGACTTCTGTTTACGCTGCCTCTGCTGCACGGCGAGAGCACGATCACGGTGCCTAAGGGGATGTACCGGAAGAACCTGATCAACCTGACGATCAACGTGCTGCACACGGCGGGCGTCTCGGTGGAGATCACCGAGGACGGTTACCGGATCGAGGGCGACCAGCGCTACGACCGGTTCGGACTGCGCAACATCACGCCGGAGCGCGACTGGTCGGTCGGCGCAGTGTTTGAGACGCTGTCGTACATCACCGGTGAGCCTGTGGAGGTGTTCGAGCTTCCGAAGGCATCGATGCAGGCAGAGCGCGTGATCACGGAATTCCTGGACACGCTTCGCAGGGCGGTGAACGAGGGAGAGACCGAGGTACGGCTTGAACTTGCCGACTACCCGAACCTGATCCCTTGCGTCGCACTTGCAGCGTCGCTCAC
The DNA here is from genome assembly GCA_017551165.1 of Lachnospiraceae bacterium. Classification (GTDB taxonomy): domain Bacteria; phylum Bacillota; class Clostridia; order Lachnospirales; family Lachnospiraceae; genus ISDg. The sequence continues at coordinate 22,213 of JAFZMO010000090.1, read as the reverse complement.
GGACGGTGTCACGGTGACGATCGCAGGACTCGAGGTGCTCGCGGACCGCGAGGGCAACCGCATGCAGAGCATCGCCATGGTGCTCGCAACGCTCGGTGCCGACATCCGCATTGAGCGCGTGCCGACCGAGGACGAAGAGGGCGAGACGGACGCATACATCATAGAGGGACGCGGCTGCTTGAACGGCGGTATCGTGGACTCGATGGGCGATCATCGCATCGCCATGACGGCGGCGATCGCTGCCTGGGGCTGCGAGCAGCCGGTGACGGTGACCGACGCGGATGCAGTGAACCGCTCGTTCCCGGAGTTTTACGAAGAGCTTGAAAAACTGATCTGATCGGTGAAAGGTCCGGTCAGACATACAAAGGAAAGTAACAATTACACGGAAAGGTCAGGGCGCCGGATGCGCCCGCAACAAAGGTGAAACCATGAGTGTCGTTCTGCTTGACAAAATCCGCAGGATCAACAACCTGCTGCACGACAAATCAAACGCGGAGAAGGTCGTATTTTCCGATATCTGTAAAATTCTCGGAGAGACGCTCGGATCCAACGTGTTTGTCCTCAGCAAGAGAGGAAAGATCCTCGGCGTCGCGCTTCGGTCCGACGTGCCGATGCTGCCGAGCCTTCTGCGTTCGGAGGTCGGAGAACTCGCGGATCCCGCGCTCAACGAGCGTCTTCTGAACATTCTCTCCACAAAGGAAAATATGAGCATGCCGATGCTCGGCTTCGAGGAGGAGTGCGCCGAAGGATTGTCCGGCATCGCCTCGCCGATCGACATCGCGGGTGAGCGCCACGGAACGCTTCTTCTGTACCGCAGCAAAGAGCCGTACACGATCGACGACATCATCATCAGCGAGTACGCGACGACGGTGGTGGGCCTCGAGATCATGCGCTCCGTCAACGAGGAGTCCGCTGCGGAGGTGCGCAGCCGACAGAACGTGCGCAGCGCGATCAACACGCTCTCGTTCAGCGAGCTGAGTGCGATCCGCGAGGTCGTGAGCCAGATCCGCGGCATCGAGGGAGTGCTTGTCGCGAGCAAGATCGCGGACGACATCAAGGTCACGCGCTCGATCATCGTCAACGCGCTTCGCAAGCTTGCGAGCGCCGGCATCATCGAGTCCCGCTCGTCCGGAATGAAGGGCACGTATGTGAAGATCGTGAATCCGTATTTCATCGATATTCTCGAGAACAGCCCGTCGGAGCGGTAGTTTCCCGGGCGCGCGGAAAATATTTTCCGAAAAACCGTATTTTTGCTTGCAACCTTGAAAATGCTGTGGTATACTGCCATAGTCACTAATCACGCGCTGCTGACGGAAGGCCGGTTCCCCTCGGGGTTTGCCTTTTAGGGGCTGCGCGGAAGAACAAACCAAATGGAGGTACTGACATGAGTGTAATCTCAATGAAGCAGTTGCTGGAGGCCGGTGTACATTTCGGTCACCAGACGAGACGTTGGAACCCTAAGATGGCTCCGTACATTTATACCGAGAGAAACGGTATCTACATCATCGACCTGCAGAAGTCTGTAGGTAAGGTTGATGAGGCTTACGCAGCAGTGAAGAACATCGTTGCTGACGGCGGCAAGATCCTCTTCGTAGGAACGAAGAAGCAGGCACAGGATTCGATCAAGAGCGAGTCCGAGCGCTGCGGTATGTACTATGTTAACGAGCGTTGGCTCGGCGGTATGCTCACGAACTTCAAGACGATCCGTTCTCGTATCGCACGTCTGAAGGAGATCGAGAAGATGTCGACGGACGGCACGTTCGATGTGCTTCCCAAGAAGGAAGTTATCGGCATCAAGAAGGAGTGGGAGAAGCTTGAGAAGAACCTCGGCGGTATCAAGGATATGACGCAGGTTCCGGATGCGATCTTCGTGGTTGACCCGAAGAAGGAGCGCATCTGCGTTCAGGAGGCTCATTCCCTCGGTATCACGCTGATCGGTATTGCGGACACGAACTGCGATCCCGACGAGCTTGACTATGTCATCCCGGGCAACGACGACGCGATCCGTGCGGTCAAGTTGATCGTAGGCAAGATGGCTGACGCTGTCATCGAGGCTAACCAGGGCGAGGAGCTCGTTGATACGAGCGAGGGCGCTGCTGAGGCTGAGGAGAAGGCAGAAGAGGCTTCCGAGCAGTAATTTGCGAAACAATACGCTGTCGCCCGGACCGGGCGGCAGCGATTCATAAACACAGGGTTTAACCCGGATAGGAGAATACTATGGCTACGATTACAGCAAGCATGGTTAAGGATCTCCGCGAGTCCACCGGCGCAGGCATGATGGACTGCAAGAAGGCTCTTACCGAGACCGACGGAGATATGGAGAAGGCAGTTGTTTGGCTTCGTGAGAACGGACTTGCCAAGGCTGCAAAGAAAGAGAGCAGAATCGCTGCAGAGGGTATCTGCGCAGCGTTCGTTACCGATGATTACAAGACCGCAGCGGTTGTTGAGGTGAACTCCGAGACCGACTTCGTTGCGAAGAACGAGAAGTTCCAGGAGTTTGTTGCCAAGGTTGCCAAGCAGGCTGCTTCCACGGATGCCGCTTGCATCGACTGCTTCCTTGCAGAGCCCTGGTGCGAGGATCCTTCCATCAGCGTGAAGGAGGCTCAGGCGAACCTCGTTGCAGTTATCGGCGAGAAGCTTTCCATCCGTCGTTTCGAGAAGATCGTTGCTGAGGACGGCTTTGTAGTAAGCTACATCCACAACGGCGGCAAGCTCGGCATCCTTGTTCAGATGAAGGGCGAGGCAAACGACGCTACGATCGAGTGCGCAAAGAACATCGCTATGCAGGTATGCGCTATGAAGCCCGCTTACGTTCGCAAGGAGGAGATCTCCGCTGACTTCATCGCAAGCGAGACCGAGATCATCACGAAGGAAGCACTCAAGGAGAATGCCGAGAGCGCTAAGCCGAAGCCGGAGAACATCGTCATCGAGCGCATCGTTCCGGGCCGTCTTGACAAGGAGCTCAAGGAGATCTGCCTTGTTGACCAGATCTATGTCAAGGATCAGGAGAAGAAGGTTGCAGCATACGTTGCAAGCGTTTCCAAGGACATCGACATCGTGAAGTTCGTACGTTTCGAGACCGGCGAGGGTATGGAGAAGCGCGAGGAGAACTTCGCTGAGGAAGTTGCAAAGCAGATGGGAATGTAATTTCCACTGAAATGTAAAAATAATGCTATTCCGCAAGGGGCATTCCGAATGGGATGCCCCTTGTTTTATGCCTTGAAACGGGCACTGGCACTCGCAATAACGCGTTACGCATAAAACCGTTGTGCAATAGTGACAAAAGGAAAATGTGCTGCAATTTAGCATTCTAAGGAAGAGAAATTTACCTTATTGTTGTGAAAAATGCACATAACTTCGGGAACGCCTTCTCAAAAAATATGAAGAAATTGTGAAAAACCGCTTGCACTTGTCAATGTTATCGGTTATAATGGCGACGTTGGCGGGTTTGCATAGGGCAAATCACGACCCGAACAGCGGCTTGAAAGCCACTGTAAAAAAAGTGAAGGAGTGTTCACCATGAAAAAAGTTACGAAGTTCCTTTCGCTCGTACTCGTTCTGGCTATGGTAGTCAGCTGCCTCGCAGCTTGCGGCAGCAAGAACGAAACCAAGGACGAAAAGAAGGAGCCGGCTGCTGTTAAGACAGAGTTCGGCGAGCAGGGTAAGACCCTCAACATCTATTGCTGGAACGAAGAGTTCAAGCAGCGCCTTGAGGAGCTGTATCCCGGCTACACCAAGGTTGATGCTGCAACCGGCAAGATCGGTGATGTTACCGTTAAGTGGAACATTACCCCCAGCGAGAACAACGCTTATCAGCAGGCGCTTGACAACGCGTTGAAGCAGCAGGGCAGCGCTTCGGCAGATGACAAGGTTGACTTGTTCCTCATCGAGGCTGACTACGCTCTGAAGTATGTTGAGCCCAACGTATCTCTTGCACTTGCAGAGGTTGGTATCGACGTAGCAAAGGATTTCAAGAATCAGTACACTTACACCCAGGATATCGTTAAGGATTCCAAGGGTAACATCAAGGGTACGTCCTGGCAGGGATGTCCTGCAGCTCTTATCTACAGAACGGATATCGCTGAGGAAGTTCTCGGCACCTCCGATGTAGACAAGGTTCAGGAGTACCTTAAGGATTGGGCTTCCTTCGAGGCTACGGCTGCGAAGATGAAGGAAAAAGGCTACACGATGGTAGCAGGTTTCGATGATACCTACCGTGTATTCTCCAACAACGTTAAGTCCGCTTGGGTTAACGGAACCAAGGTTCAGATCGACGACAGAATCTGGGAGTGGGTTGAGCAGACCAAGAAGTTCACGGACAACGGTTACAATGTTAAGGATTCCCTTTGGGGTGACAACGGCTGGAAGAGCGGTTTTGATATGTCCGGTAAGGTATTCTGCTACTTCGGACCCGCTTGGTTCATCGACTTCTGCATGAACTGCTCCGAGCCCGGCTCCGTTGGTGAGGCAGGCAAGTGGCACATCACCGTTGGTCCCGAGGGTTACTTCTGGGGCGGCACCTGGATCTGCGCTGCAGCAGGTACCGACAACGAAGTTCTGATCAAGGACATCATGATGAAGATGACGGCAGACACCGATACGCTTGTTAAGCTTGCGCAGACGTTCTCCGATTTCGTAAACGACCAGCCTGCTATGGAGAAGCTTGCTGCTGACAGCTCTGTTGGTAACAAGTATCTCGGCGGACAGAACATCTACGGCATCCTTGCTGAGGGCGCTAAGAAGATCCACATCGACTATGCTTCCGCATACGATCAGGGTTGCAACGAGAAGTTCCAGGCTGCAATGAAGGAATACTACCTTGGAAACTGCACGAAGGAAGAGGCTCTTGAGAACTTCAAGAAGGAGATCAAGACGCTCTATCCTGAGTTGAATACGGACGACCTTAAGGTTAAGTAATTCAACAACCGGCGGATTACCGCCATACGAAACGAATGTATACCGGATGCCCCGAGCGGGCATCCGGTATTACAATGACAGACTCAGATCATTCCCATACCTAAGAAACTGATTTCGGAGATGCATCTATGAGCGAATCAACTAACACAACGAAGATCAAGCGCGCGAGACTGGGGAGAAACAAATGGGGATACATTTTCTTGATTCCCTTTTTTGCTACTTTTCTGGTCTTTTCTTTATGGCCGCTTATCCAGACGATCTATTTCAGCTTTTTCACCAAATACACCACGCAGATGTTCGAAGAAGTGGAAGAGTTTTGCGGTCTGAAAAATTACAAGGAAATCTTCAGCGCAGACACAATGCGACTGTTTTTCAATACATTTGTTCTGTGGATCATCGGTTTTATCCCGCAGATCGTGGTATCCCTGCTGCTTGCGTCCTGGTTTGCCAACAACCGGCTTCGCATCCGTGCGGCAGGATTTTTCAAGACGGTTATCTATCTGCCGAACCTGATCATGGCTATCGCTTTCGGTATGATCTTTTACCTGATGTTCGCAAGATCCGGACCCATGTTCCATCTGTTGGAGAATCTCGGTTTCATCGCCGAGGACTATGACTTCTGGGCGCATGTCGGATCCACGCGTATCCTGATCTCGGCGATCAATTTCCTCATGTGGTTCGGTAACACAACGATCCTGCTGATGGCCGGTATCATGGGCATCAACGACTCGCTGTTTGAGGCCGCTGAAGTGGACGGTGCGAGCCAGTTCCAGGTGTTCCGCAAGATCACGCTTCCGATCCTGAAGCCGATCCTTGTGTACGTTATGATCACCTCACTGATCGGCGGTATCCAGATGTTCGATGTTCCGCAGATCATCACGAAGGGCATGGGCAACCCTGCCGGACGTGATATCTTCAAGACATCGCAGCCCGCGATCAAGACGGTTATCATGCAGCTGAGCACCTCGATCTCGAAGAGCAGCAACTACGGAAGCGCCGGCGCGTTGTCCGTCGTACTTCTCCTTGTGACCGGTGTTCTGAGCTTCCTTGTCTACCTCTCGATGGTACATCGAGACGACAACGAGAACTGAAAGGAGGCGGAACATGGATAAAATTGATGTCGATATTGTAAACAATAAGAAGAAGCCGCAGTATGAAGTCAAGAAATCGATGAGCATGGCAGCCATAAAGGTTGTTGCCTATGTGGTTCTCGTTCTTCTGAGCCTTCTGTGTCTTGTATGGTTCTACCTTCTGATCATTAACGCGACAAGAGCGCATGCGGAGATCAACACCAAGTTTGCGTTTCTGCCCGGCAAGAACCTGATCAAGAACTGGAAGAAGATGAGCGGCGGTTCGCTGAACTTCACACGAGGTCTGATCAACAGCGCGATCATCGCGTTCTCGTCGGCGATCCTGAATGTGTATTTCTCGATGGTAACGGCGTTTGCGATCCACGCATACCGTTTCCCGGGCCGCAATTTCTTCTACGTGTTCATCCTTGCGATCATGATGATCCCGACGCAGGTTACGTCGCTCGGTTTCTACAACATGATCGTGAACACGTTCAACATGAAAAATAACTTCCTGCCGCTGATCTTACCTTCGATCGCGGCGCCGGTGACGTTCTTCTACATCATACAGTACATGCGAAGCAACCTTCCGATGTCGCTCGTGGAGGCGGCCCGCATCGACGGTGCGATGGAGCTCGGTATCCTCAACCGGATCGTGCTCCCGCTCATGAAGCCGGCACTTGCAGTTCAGTTGATCTTTGCGTTTGTCGCAAGCTGGAACAACTACTACATGCCCGCATTGCTGATCAATGAGCCGAAGAAGAGAACGCTCCCGATCCTCATCTACTCGCTGCGTTCCGCGGCTGAGAAGGACAAGGACCTCGGCGTTCAGTACCTCTCCATGACCATCGCAGTGCTCCCGGTCATCGTCGTATACCTGATCTTTGCTCGGTATATCGTCGGCGGCGTAGCGCTCGGCGGCGTGAAGGAATGATCGTCACTTCGGAAAATGCATGAATTTCCCTCGGGGGATCGCCGTGATCGACGGCGGTTCCCCGATTTATGTTTTTGGTTGATTTGAAAGTTCAAGTATGGTAAAATGTGTTTCGGAAAAAAGAGCACGGCAACGTGCCGGGCATTCCGAAAGGAGATACGAAGTTGGGTACGTACGGAAGAGTGCTTTTGAAACTGAGCGGCGAGGCGCTTGCGGGTGACCGCAGGACCGGATTCGACGAGGCAACCTGCATGGAGGTTGCAAAGCAGATCGCCAGGCTGGTGGCAGACGGAACGCAGGTTGCGATCGTGATCGGCGGAGGCAATTTCTGGAGAGGCAGGAGCAGCGAGACGATCGACCGCACGAAGGCCGACTCCATCGGAATGCTTGCTACGGTGATGAACTGCATCTACATGTCGGAGATCTGCCGCTGCTGCGGGATGAAGACCGAGATCTACACACCGTTCGCATGCGGTACCGTGAGTGAGTTGTTCTCGAAGGACAAGGCGGTTGCGGCGATGAAGAACGGCAGCGTGATCTTCCTTGCCGGCGGAACCGGACATCCTTATTTTTCGACCGATACGGCGACGGCACTTCGGGCAGTACAGCTGGATTGCGATGCGATCGTCATGGCGAGAGCCGTGGACGGCGTGTACGACTCCGATCCGAAGGAGAATCCGAACGCGAAGAAGTACACGACGGTGACCTACCAGGAGCTTCTCGACAAGAAGCTGAAGGTGCTCGACCTCACCGCGACGGTCATGTGCATGGAGAACAAGATCCCCACGCTCGTATTCTCGCTGAACGAGGCGGACAGCATTGTCAACAATGTGTCCGGCAACAACACCGGCACCGTAGTGACGGTGGATTGAAGCGAATAACCAATAAGACAGAAGGCGCAACAGGCGCAGACAGGAGGGTTTACATATGCATGAGATTTTGAAGCCTTTTGAGGCAAACATGGTGAAGACGCTGGATTTCCTCAAGGAGGAGTATGCGAACATCCGCGCAGGACGCGCGAACCCGCACCTCTTGGACAAGATCCGCGTTGACTACTACGGAACGCCCACCAATCTTCAGGGCGTTGCAAACGTTTCGGTTCCGGAGGCACGCGTGATCGCGATCCAGCCTTGGGAGTCGAAGATGATCAAGGAGATCGAGAAGGCGATCATGGCTTCCGACATCGGAATCACGCCGAGCAACGACGGCAAGATCATCCGCCTGACGTTCCCGGAGCTTACCGAGGATCGCCGTAAGGAGCTTGCGAAGGATGTCAAGAAGAAGGGTGAGGCTGCGAAGGTAGCGATCCGCAACATCCGCCGTGATGCGAACGATGCGATCAAGAAGGCAGGCAAGGAAATCTCCGAGGATGAAACCAAGAAGATGGAGACGGATGCTCAGAAGATGACCGACCGCTTCATCGAGGACATCGACAAGACTGTCGAGGACAAGACCAAAGAAATCATGACCGTCTGATCTACGGACGGCAACCCGGGAAGACCGCGGACTGCGAAGGGCGTCACAAGCGCCCTTTTCGTGTGACAGCGGGGAGAACGGGAATACACGATAAGGGTAACGAACGATATGGCTTTTCTGAAGAAAGAAGAGACGCCGGTAACGGCAGTGCCGCGACATGTCGCCATCATCATGGATGGAAACGGGCGATGGGCGAAGAAACGGTTCCTCCCGCGCAATGCCGGACATGCACAGGGCAGCCGCGTCGCGGAGCAGATCTGTGAGGACGCATGGAATCTGGGGATCGAGTACCTGACGATCTACGCATTTTCCACGGAAAACTGGGCCCGTCCCAAGGAGGAAGTCGACGCGCTCATGAACCTGCTGCGCAAGTACATGAAGGACAGTATTGCGCGAAGCAGCAAGAACAACATGCGCGTGCATGTGATCGGAGACACCTCCGCGCTCGCCGAGGACCTGCAGGAGAGCATCCGCGAGCTCGAGAGAGTTTCATCGGTAAATACGGGACTGAAGTTCCAGGTGGCGATCAACTACGGCGGAAGGGACGAGATCCTGCGCGCCGCGAGATCGTTTGCGGCGGAGTGTGCCGAGGGGAAGAGAAAGCCCGAGGAGCTCGACGAAGCGCTTTTTTACTCGTACTTTGACACCGCGGGGATCCCGTATCCCGATCTGATGATCCGCACGAGCGGTGAGATGCGAACATCGAACTTTCTGCCTTGGCAGCTTGCATACACGGAGTTTTATTTTACGGATGTGCTCTGGCCGGATTTCAACAAGAAAGAACTGCAGAAAGCGATCGCATATTACGCCGGGAGAGACCGCCGGTTCGGCGGTGTGACCGGTTGACTTGGAGGAACTATGTTTAAGGAACGATTGATCAGCGGAATCCTTCTGGTGTTGATCGCCATCGGTGCGATCTACATGGGAGGCTGGGTCCTGTGGGGAGTTCTGCTGCTGGTCTCCGGCATCGGAATGATCGAGCTGGAGAGAGTGTTCAAGGCGCATTTCAGCGTGCCGTCGATCCTGAGTCTGCTCGCAGCGGCGGGGTATTACCTTCTGATCCGCTTCGAGCAGGACACGTACACGATGCCCATGGTGATCGTCTTTGTTCTGACGCTTCTCATCTGCTTCGTGATCGGGTATCCGCGGTATGAGTTTACGAAGATCCTGGCGTGCTACTTCGCCCTGTTCTATGTGGCGGTCACGATGTGCTGCATCTACCGTATCCGCGAGCTCGACAGCGGCGTGTACCTCGTATGGCTCGTGTTCCTGGGAGCCTGGGGCTCCGACACGTGCGCGTACTGCGTGGGAAGACTGATCGGCAAGCACAAGGCGTTTCCGGTGCTGAGCCCCAAGAAGTCCGTCGAGGGCTGTGTGGGCGGCGTGCTCGGCGCAGCGCTTCTCGGTTTCCTGTATGCATTGATCTTTGAGAGCAAACTCACGGCAGTCGGCAGCCCGATGATCGCATTTCCCGTGATCTGCGCGTGCGCTTCGGTGCTCTCGCAGTTCGGTGACCTTGCGGCGTCCGGCATCAAGCGCCAGCACGAGATCAAGGACTACGGCAAGCTGATCCCCGGCCACGGCGGTATCCTGGATCGTTTTGACAGCGTGATCTTCACGGCGCCTGCGACTTTCCTGTTGCTGACGCTTGTGTTCTGAGAGGAGCAATCGTATGAAACATCTGTCCGTCCTCGGATCGACGGGATCCATCGGACGTCAGACATTGGAATTGGTGCGCATGTACCCCGACGAGCTCGAGGTTGTTGCGCTTGCGGCCAACGCGAGCGTGGACCTTCTGGAGCAGCAGGTGCGCGAGTTTCTGCCGAAGCTTGTCTGTGTCTATGAAAAGGACGCGGCCGAGGATCTTCGCGGACGCATCGCGGACCTTTCCAATGTGCGCATTGTTGAGGGCATGGACGGACTGCTCGAGGCCGCAGCTATGGACGGTGTCGACATGACTGTGGTTGCGGTTGTCGGCATGATCGGCATCCGCCCGACGATCGCTGCGATCGAAGCGGGCAAGACGATCGCGCTGGCGAACAAGGAGACACTCGTGACAGCGGGACATCTGATCATCCCGCTGTTGCGCAAACATAAGGTATCGTTATATCCGATCGACAGCGAGCACTCGGCGATCTTTCAGTCGCTGCAGACGCTCGACGGCGAGCGGGATTCCTTCTTTGAGGGACATCCGTCCGTTCGACAGATCCTTCTCACGGCCTCCGGCGGCCCGTTCCGCGGAAAGACGAAGGAGGAGATGGAGACATTTACCGTCGAGGACGCGCTGCGGCATCCGAACTGGTCGATGGGTCGGAAAATAACGATCGACTCCGCGACGATGGTGAACAAGGGCCTCGAGATGATGGAGGCAAGGTGGCTGTTTGGACTTCGCCCTGACCAGATCCGGGTTGTGATCCACCCGCAGAGTGTGCTGCACTCCGCCGTGGAGTTCACGGACGGTGCGGTCGTGGGACAGATGGGAACGCCCGACATGCGGCTTCCGATCGAGTATGCGATCTGTTATCCGAAGCGGAAGGATCGGATCGCGGATGAACTGGATCTGTTTGCGGTCGGCAGGCTTGAGTTCCTGCGGCCGGATCCCGAGAATTTTCCGGCGTTTGCGCTCGCCGGAGAGGTGCTTGCGCAGGATTGTGCGCACGGGCAGATGACCGGAACGACGCTTCCGGTCGTGTACAACGCGGCCAACGAGTTTGCGGTCGCGAAATTCCTTGCGGGGGAATGCGGATTTATGGATATCCCGCGCATGATCCGACGCGCCGTCGATGCGCATCGGATCATCGAGTCGCCGGATCTTGCAACGATCCTTGCGGCGGAGAGGGATACGTACGAATTGCTGAAGAGGTGATGAAGAAATGAGAAAGACGGTTATCGGCGCCGCGCTGCTGATCGCAGGCATTGCCGCGCTGATCCTTACGGGACATCTGAACATATTGCTCGCGATCCTGATGATCGGTCTCGTGATCTGTTTCCACGAGCTCGGACACTATCTGATCGCGCGCTTAAACGGCGTTAAGGTCAAGGAGTTCTCGCTCGGCATGGGTCCGACGCTCGTGAGCTGGAAGGCAAAGAAGAGCGGCACGCGCTGGTCGATCAAGCTGTTGCCGTTCGGCGGCTCCTGCCTGATGCTCGGCGATGATGAGGCGCTCGTCGAGACGGTCGGCGAGGGAAGTCCCGATGACCAGGACGAGGTGGAGACGCTCGCCGGGGACCACGGGGATCCCGATGAGACAAACGAGGATGCGGTTGCCGCATCCGGGCTGACCGAGGAGGAGCGAGAGGCTCGTGCAAAGGAGCGCAGAGACCGCATCCTTCACGACAGCGGTGCGTTCCGCAACAAGAGTGTATGGCAGCGCATCAGCATCATTTTCGCAGGACCGTTTTTCAACTTTATACTGGCGTTTTTGCTCGCATGCATCATCCTCGGATCGATCGGTTATGACCCGGCGCTGGTGACGACGGTGTCCGATGAGGTGGCATCCGCCACAGGACTTGCCGTCGGCGATAAGATACTGGAATATGAGGGACACTCCATCACGATCGGACGCGACCTGACGCTGTACGAAAACCTTGACGGCGTGCCGACCACGACGATCACGATCAAGTACGAGCACGAGGGCAAGACGTACGAGAAGACGTATGACAGCGTCTATACCAAGCGATACATGTGCGGTATCGGATACAACGAGTACCGCGACGGCACGGTCGTTCCGATGACGCTCACGCAGGTTGTCGGAGCTGCGGAGGCGGCAGGCCTCAAGGTGGGTGACAAGATCGTTCGTTTCCAGGGTGAGACCATTGGCACGGCGACGGATTTCCGCAACTATGTGGATGAGCATCCGATCGGTGCGGACCCGGTGGTGTTTGTCGTCGAGAGAGACGGACAGGAGCTTACGTACACCGTGAACCCGATCCTCCAGGAGTCGTACAGTCTGGGCTTCGGGTACAACATCGATTACCGCGAGAAGGTCGGCCCGATCGGCGTGATCCGCTACGGTGCCCATGAGGTGACTTACTGGATCAAGGCGACGATCAAGAGCCTTGCATACATGCTCAAGGGCAAGGCACACAAGGAGGACGTCGGCGGAGCGGTGCGCATCGTTTCCGAGATGAGCAACGTGGTGGATGAGAGCTACAAGACGGACGGCGCATTTTACGCGTTCCTCAACCTCATCAACTGGGCAATCCTTCTGAGCGCAAACCTCGGTGTGATGAACCTTCTGCCGATCCCGGCGCTGGACGGCGGACGGCTGCTGTTTTTGTTCATCGAGGCGATCCGCGGCAAGAAGGCGAACCCGAAAGTGGAGGGGTACGTCACGCTCGTCGGTTTCATTTTGCTCATGCTGTTGATGGTAATCATTCTGTTTAACGATATTTCAAATGTGTTCGGCATGATCCTGCCGAGATAAGCGGAGGTCCTATGGGAGTGCATACGAAGACAGTGCGGATCGGTGACCGGGTGATCGGAGGCGGCAATCCGATCCTGATCCAGTCGATGTGCAATACCAAAACGGAAAATGTAGACGCCACAGTCGCGCAGATCCTCGAGCTCGAGGGCCTGGGCTGTGACATTATTCGTGTTGCCGTTCCCACGCAGGAGGCTGCGGAGGCGATCACGGCGATCCGAAGCCGCATCCACATCCCGCTTGTCGCGGACATTCACTTTGATCACCGGCTTGCACTTGCGGCCATCCGCGCCGGTGCGGACAAGATCCGCATCAACCCCGGCAACATCGGCGGCGAGGACAAGGTCCGTGAGGTCGCTGCGGCGGCGAAGGCGGCGGGCATTCCGATCCGTGTCGGCGTCAACAGCGGTTCTTTGGAGAAGGAGCTTGTTGCCAAGTACGGCGGAGTGACGCCGGAGGGGCTTGTGGAGAGTGCGCTCGACAAGGTGCGCATGCTCGAGGAAGCCGATTTTCATAATATCGTCATCAGCATCAAGTCGTCGGACGTGATGCTTTCGATCCGTGCGCACGAGATGATCGCAAACCGCACGGACTACCCGCTCCATGTCGGCATCACCGAGGCCGGAACCGTGATGATGGGCAATATAAAGTCCTCGGTCGGCATCGGCATTTTGCTCCATGAGGGCATCGGTGACACGATCCGCGTGTCGCTCACGGGAGATCCCGCGGAGGAGGTTCGCACGGCGAAGCAGATCCTTCGGGCGCTCGATCTCCGCAAGGGCGGGATCGAGATGGTTTCGTGTCCGACGTGCGGGCGCACGCAGATCGATCTGATCGGTCTTGCACAGCAGGTGGAGAACATGATCGGTCATTATGACCGCTTGAACATTAAGATCGCAGTCATGGGCTGCGTCGTGAACGGACCCGGCGAGGCGCGCGAGGCAGACCTCGGGATCGCCGGCGGCAAGGGCGAGGGATTGTTGTTCCGCAAGGGCGAGATCCTTCGGAAGGTGCCGGAGGATAAGCTTTTGGATGCGTTGCGGGAGGAGCTTGACAGGCTGAGCGCGGAGGCAGGCAATGAAAATTGAACAGGCAATCAAACGATTGCAGCTGACCCCCGAGCTTCGACGCGAGACGCAGGGGCTTGAGGTCAGTAAGATCACGATCAATCGAACCAACAACAGGATAACCATACACGCCGTATCGGACGAGATGATTCCGTACGGCGTGCTTCGTATGCTCTCGGATACGGTCAAAAAGCAGGCATTTGCCGATGTGCACGCCGGCGTGGAGATCCGCGCGCGCTTTCGCTGTATCGAGGAGGGGGAGGACGAGCAGAAGGCGCTCCGGTCCCTCCTTGACCTGATCCGCGAGGAGTACGGCGGGACATTTCGGAAAATGCACAACGCCGTTCTTGAGACCGCAGACTTCACGGCGAGCGGCAGCACTGTGAAGGTGACGCTCCCGGGGGACAGTCTGTTTTTAAGCTTTGAGCATGAGTTTGTCGGGGACCTCACGGACAGCTTCCGCTTCTGGAGCGACCGTTTCCAAAACCTCAGCGTGGTCTATGAGGAGCCGGGCGATCTGCAGGAGACGTATCCTGCGGAGCGCACATACTCGGCGTCCGAGTATATCGCCAAGCAGCTTCGGAACCGCACGGCTGCAGAGTATGCGGGCACAGGCGCGGAGCGCAAGCCGAAGGACCTCACGGTCAAGCAAAAGCGCGAGCCCGCGGCGGAGGAGCCGCGCGCCCAGCAGGGCTTCCAGCGCAGAAGAAAAGCACCGGACGACCCGGCGATCTTCTACGGAAGATCGTTTGACTACTCGTCCATCACGCCGATCTCGTCGATCCTCGATCCCGAGCAAAATGTTGTTGTTCAGGGTCAGGTGTTCAAGCTTGAATCCCGCGAGCTGATCCGCAGGGATGAGCAGGAGAGCGGCGAGGTGAAGCGCGTGACGAAGACGCTCGTCTCGTTCGCGATCACCGATTTTGAGGACTCCATCGCAGTGAAGATCTATGTCCCGACGCCGGAGGTCGGTGCCGTCCTTGAGAACCTGAAGGAGGGCTGCTTTGTGTGTCTTGCGGGCGAGACCGAGGACGACCGCTACACGAAGGAGCTCGGGATCGGCAAGGTCTCGGGCATCCGCAAGTCCGAGGATACCCGCATAAAAAGAAAGGACAACGCCGAGGTGAAGCGCGTCGAGCTTCACTGCCATACGCAGATGAGCGATATGGACGCCGTCGTGGATACGGCGACGATCGTGAAGCGCGCATTCGAGTGGGGACACCCTGCGATCGCGATCACGGACCACGGCGTCGTGCAGTCCTTCGTCGACGCGGCGCATGCCATCGATCCTTCGAAGTTCGGCGACGACGAGGCGAAGAAGGAAGCATACAAGAAGTTTAAGATCATTTACGGTATGGAGGGCTACATCGTCGACGACGAGGGTGTGACGAAGCCCGACGGAACGCCGTACGATCTCGAGCTCGACAAGGATGCGATCCGCAAGCTGCCGAGCTACCATATCATTTTGCTCTGCAAGAACGACGTCGGCCGGAACAACCTGTACCGGCTGGTTTCGAAGTCTCATATTGATTATTTTTACCAGCGCGGTGCCGTCGGAAAGCCGCGTATCCCGAAGAGTCTGTTGCGGCAGATGCGTGAGGGTCTGATCATCGGTTCCGCGTGCGAGGCGGGAGAGCTGTTCCGTGCGATCCTGTTCGACAAGCCTGAGGAGGAGATCAAGCGGATCAGCGATTTCTACGACTACTATGAGATCCAGCCGCTCGGGAACAACCAGTATATGATCGAGGATGAGACGATCCCGCAGGTGACCGGTTGGGACGACCTGAAGTCACTGAACAAGCGGATCGTCGACCTCGCGGACGCCCATGGGAAAATGTGTGTCGCCACCTGTGACGTACATTTTTTGAACCCGGAGGATGAGATCTACCGGCGCATCATCATGGCGGGCAAGGGCTTCAAGGACGCGGATCATCAGCCGCCTCTTTACTACCGCACGACCGAGGAGATGCTCGACGAATTCACGTACCTTCCGGAGAAGAAGGCGTATGAGATCGTCGTGGAGAACCCGAACAAGATCAACAACATGATCGAGAAGATCAATCCGGTCCGCCCCGACAAATGCCCTCCCGTCATCGAGAACTCGGACTCCGAGCTCCGCAGCATCTGCTACGGAACGGCGCACGAGTGGTACGGGGAGAACCTTCCGCAGATCGTTTCGGACCGACTGGAGAAGGAGCTCAACTCCATCATCAACAACGGTTTCGCGGTCATGTACATCATCGCGCAGCGACTCGTGAAGCACTCGAATGACGACGGCTATCTCGTCGGATCACGAGGCAGCGTCGGCTCGTCCTTCGTGGCGACGATGGCCGGGATCACCGAGGTGAACCCGCTGCCGGCACACTATTTCTGTAAGCATTGTCACTACTCGGATTTCGACTCCGAGGATGTAAAAGCATACAACTTAAAGTCCGGGTTCGACCTTCCTGCGAAGGACTGCCCGAACTGCGGAAGACCGCTCACGAGAGACGGTCAGAACATTCCGTTTGAGACGTTTCTCGGGTTCTACGGCGACAAGGAGCCCGATATCGACCTGAACTTCTCGAGCGAGTACCAGAGCAAGGCACACGCCTACACGGAGGTACTCTTCGGCAAGGGACACACGTTCCGCGCCGGCACTGTCGGTACGCTCGCGGACAAGACGGCGTACGGTTTCATCAAGAAGTACTATGAGGAGCACGGCGTTCCGAAACGAAGCGCGGAGATCGACCGACTTGTCGGCGGCTGCGTCGGCGTGCGTCGCTCGACCGGTCAGCACCCCGGCGGAATCATCGTTCTCCCGCACGGCGAGGAGATCGACACATTCACGCCCGTGCAGCACCCGGCGAACGACATGACGACGGACACGATCACGACGCACTTCGATTACCATAAGATCGACCACAACCTCCTAAAACTGGACATCCTCGGACACGAAGATCCGACGATGATCCGAATGCTCGAGGACCTCTCGGGACTCGACGTCAAGACGCTGCCGATGGACGATCCGAAGGTGCTGTCTCTTATGTACAGCACGGAGGCGCTCGGCATCACACCCGAGCAGATCGACGGCTGCGAGACCGGAAGTCTCGGACTTCCCGAGCTCGGCACGAACTTCGTCATCAAGATGCTCATGGAGACGAAGCCGCAGTCCTTCTCGGACATGATCCGCATCTCCGGACTGTCACACGGTACCGACGTGTGGACGAACAACACGCAGGACCTCATTCACGACGGAAAATGTACCCTCTCAACGGCGATCTGTACCCGCGACGACATCATGACCTATCTGATCGCGATGGGATTGCCGAACAAGGATGCGTTCGGTATCATGGAGAAGGTCCGCAAGGGCAAGGGCCTGACGCCCGAGCATGAGCAGGAGATGAAGGACCACAACGTGCCCGACTGGTACATCTGGTCCTGCAAACAGATCAAGTATATGTTCCCGAAGGCGCATGCGTGCGCATACGTCATGATGGCGTTCCGCGTGGCATACTTCAAGCTGTACCTGCCTTTGATGTACTACACGGCGTATTTTACGATCCGTGCGAACAACTTCAACTACGACATCATGGCGAGAGGCCAGGAGAAGCTTGAGAAGATCATGCGCGACTACAAGCGGTGTAACGCAAGCAACCGCAGGGAGCTTGCGCTGTCCGACAAGGAGCAGGGCGAGTTGAAGGATATGCGTCTTGTGCAGGAAATGTACGCGCGCGGATATGATTTTGCGCCGATCGACATCTACCGTGCCAAGGCGACTAAGTTCAGCATCGTCGGCGACAAGATCATGCCGTCGCTCACGTCGATCAGCGGCCTCGGTGCCGTTGCGGCGCAGTCGATCGAGGAGAACTCCGATCCGGATGATCCGTTCCTCTCGAGGGAGGATTTCCGCATCCGCTGCGGCGTCGGCAAGAGCGTGACAGATCTGTTGCAGAGCGTGGGACTTCTCACGGATCTGCAGGAGACAAACCAGATGCGCCTGGAGGATTTCTTCGGCGACGTCTCTATCGGCAGTTGAACGAATACTACGGGATAGTCCCATGGGGGAGATATGTTAGCTGTATTGTTTTTGTTGATCAGCATGTTCACGGGCTTTGCGCTTGTGATGGCGCTCGTACCGCGCGTGATGCAGCGGAAAATCATGACCGTCGCCGGGGAGCGTGCCCGCAACCCGCTGTTTGCGATGTTTCCGGCTTGCTTCCTGTCGGGTACGGCGCTCGTCACGTGGCTCACGTACATCGTCGGCTGTGCACTTCAAAACACGGCGCATCCGCTCGGCTATGCGAACGCGATCGTCATGCCGGTCATGGTGGTCGGATCGACGGTTGTGATCCTGGCGGTGCGCAGGCGCGTGCACGGGAAGGAGCTTGTGAAGTCGCTCCGGCCGACCACGAGTGAGATGTTGTATTTTGCGGCGTCGCTCGCGGTGTCCGTGGTGCTGATGATCGCGAGTTTCCGCGTGCTCCACGGGGACATCTGCCTTCCGGCGCCGATCGTGGAGGATTTTGCACTCCACGTGAATATGATCCGGTCATTTTCCGTGTGGGAGAAACTGCCGGCGCAGTTCCCGTACTTCACGAATGCCGGGATCAATTACCACTTTATGATGGATTTCCTTGCGGGCAACTTGGAGTTCCTCGGCCTGCGGATCGATTTTGCGTACAACGTGCCCAGCGTGCTCGCGATGACCGCGTTCTTCTGCGGCGTGTACGAGTGCTTCTTCCGTCTGTGCGGGCGCAAGAACTACTGCCATGTCGTGTGGCTTTTAGTGATGTTCCGCTCCTCGTGGGGCATTGTCTCGTTTGTTCGGGAAAACTGGGGAAACCTTCGCGAGGCGTTCAAGACCAATGAGACGTACATGGGCAAGACCGTCAACGAATGGTGGGGCATCTATCAGCCGAACGCGCTCATCAACCAGCGGCATCTGATCTTCGGGTACGCGGTTGCGATGTTCGTCATCAGTCTGTTCCTGCCGTACCTGATCATCGGCATCAAGGAGAGAAGAGAACTCCGTGCGAAGAAACTCGGCCGCAGCGCGTATCTGCGGGAGGTGTTCCTCAAGGAGGCGATGCCGGCCAAGCGCTCCGTGTGGCTGACCGCCGTGTTTGCGGGGCTCGTGCTCGGCATGTGCGGCTTGTTCAGCGCGCACTCCGTGATCGCGGCACTTCTGTTCCTGTTTGTGATCGCATGGTTCTCCTCGAACCAGTTTGCGTTTATCCTGACCGCGGTGATCGCGGGGGCTCTCGCGTTCACCGAGACGAAGCTGTGTACCGGAAGCATGGGGCAGTTCCAAATCCGCTTTGTGAAGGCGTGGGCGCTTGAGGAGACAAGTCTCTCGGCGATCGTGACGCACATGTGGCTGCTGCTCGGGCTGATGATCCCGCTACTGGTGATCTGGTTCATCCGCACGGACAGTGTCCGAAGGATCGTGATGATCGCGTCCGCCGTGCCGTTTGTGTTCGGCTTCCACGTGTTGATGACACCGGAGCCGATGCAGAACCACAAGTATATGCTGTTCTCCATCTACTGGTTCGGACTGCAGGGCGGTATCGCTCTGTGCAGCATGATGAGTGCGGGGAAGAAGCAGATCACGAGGATCGCCTGCCTTCTTGCGGCCTTGGTGATGATCCTGCCGCTGACGGCGACGGGCATGTACGATTTTTATCTCGTTCTCGACAAATGTAAATCGGATAAGGCGTATCGCTATGAGGTTCACCCGCCGCTTCTCGACTGGGCGAAGGATAACCAGATCACGAGGGACACGATCTTCTTAGGGCCTGACAATTTTATCAGCATGATGAACACGGCGGGATTTCAGAACTATTTCGGCTACTACGGCTTTGTGCACGACGCGGGATACGATGCGGCGGAGCGTGAGGAGATCATGAATTCGCTCATCCATGCAAAGACAGAGCGGAATCTCTGGGAGGCGATCGGGCGATGCGACGCGAATTACCTGGTGCTTCAGCATCGCATCCGCAACAACGACGCGCGTCTCAACGAGGCACTGATCGAGAGTGTGTGCGAGAAAGTCTACTCGCGCTACGACGACGAATGGGAGTTCTGCATCTACCGTCTGAAAACGACGGAGAACTGACGCTTTTTCGCCCCCAAAAAACAAAATAAAAAAAGTTCAAAAAAGTGCTTGCAATTTCTTTGAGGATTTGGTAATATCATTAACGCAGCATTTGGCTTGTTGGTCAAGGGGTCAAGACGTCGCCCTCTCACGGCGAAAACGGGGGTTCGATTCCCCCACAAGCTGTTCACGGACCGGATCTTGTCAGATCCGGTCCGTTCTTCATTTTACGCACATTGTTTGTCCCTTACACGCGAAAGAGAGGAACAACCCATGAGACGAAATACCCGTACCGCGATCGCTTTGATCGCAATACTTGCGCTTATGGTGTCCATGCTGGCGGCATGCGGCAAGAATAGCTCGGACAGTGCGGCAACGCCGACGCCGACACCGGCGGTTTTAGAACCGACCGCGACTCCGACGCCCACCGAGGTTCCCGCAACTCCGACACCGACGCCGAACCCGCTTGATGACATGACGCTCAAGCAGGTATATGCCGATGATTTCAAGGTCGGTGTGGCGCTTCCGCTCAACATGCTGAGCAACCCGAACCTTCAGGCGGACATTGCCGCCAACTTCAACAGCATGACGTTTGAAAATGAGACCAAGCCGGATGCGATCCTAAACCGCGACGCCTGCGTGAAGGGATTGCCGGAGACGTACACCGAGCCCGTGATCCACATCGAGCACATTGAGGGCAGCATGCGGATCGCGAAGGAGAACGGGATCGCCGTTCGCTTCCACACGCTGCTCTGGTATCAGCAGACGCCGAGCTGGTTCTTCACGGAGGACTACACCGCGAAAGGCGCCAAGGTGAGCCGTGAGGTCATGCTCAAGCGCATGGAGAGCTACATCAAGCAGGTCATGGAGTACATGGAGGAGCACTATCCCGGCCAGGTGTACTGCTACGACGTCGTCAACGAGGCGATCAACCCCGGCGAGGGCGACCCGAACGGCATGCGCGTCAAGAGCCTCTGGTATGAGGTGGTCGGACCGGACTTCATGAACTACGCGTTCGAGTACGCACGCAAGTATGCGCCCGAGGGCGTTGACCTGTACTACAACGATTACAACTGCTACGACAAGGTATCGCAGATCCTCACGGTTCTGCAGCCGATCCTTGACGCGGGCAATATCGACGGCATCGGTATGCAGTGCCATCTGACGATCTCCAACTCGGTGGAGCGCCAGGTGAAGAAGACTGCGGAGAAGTTCACCGCGGCCGGATATAAGGTCCAGATCACCGAGCTCGACATCGGTATCGAGGACGAGAGCGATGCGAACATTGAGCTGCAGGCGATGAAGTACCGGGTTCTCTTTAAGAAGATCCGCGAGGCCAAGGCCGCCGGAACGATCGACATCGACTGCATCACGATCTGGGGCCTGTACGATGCAGCGTCCTGGAGAGCCGATGAGTATCCGCTGTTGTACAAGTACAAGGGCGGCAAATTAGTAAAAAAACGCGCCTGGTACGGAGCCATGCAGGATCCGACCGTCAAGGCGATCGAACTTTAGGAGGTAGACAAAACCATGAAGAAGTACGGAGTGAACGAACTTCGGAGAATGTACCTGGAGTTCTTCGAGAGCAAGGATCATCTGAAGATGAACAGTTTTTCCCTTGTTCCGCAGAACGATAAGAGCCTTCTTCTGATCAACGCCGGTATGGCTCCGCTGAAGCCTTACTTTACGGGACAGGAGATCCCTCCGCGCCGCCGCGTGACGACATGCCAGAAGTGCGTGCGCACGGGTGACATCGAGAACGTCGGCAAGACCGCAAGACATCTCACCTTCTTTGAGATGCTCGGCAACTTCTCGTTCGGCGATTACTTCAAGCACGAGGCGATCGCATGGAGCTGGGAGTTCCTGACCAAGGTGCTCGGTCTCGACGAGAACCGCCTGTATCCGTCCATCTACCAGGATGACGACGAGGCGTTCGACATCTGGAACAAGGAGATCGGCGTAGCGAAGGACCGCATTTTCCGATTCGGCAAGGCCGACAACTTCTGGGAGCACGGCGCAGGTCCCTGCGGCCCCTGCTCGGAGATCTACTATGACCGCGGCGAGAAGTACGGCTGCGGCAAGCCCGGCTGTACCGTAGGCTGCGACTGTGACCGCTATATGGAAGTGTGGAACAACGTGTTCACGCAGTTCAACGGCGACGGCAAGGGCGGCTACGAAGGGCTAGAGAATAAGAACATCGACACCGGTATGGGCCTCGAGCGTCTCGCGGTCGTATGCCAGGACGTGGA
>JAFZMO010000089.1 GCA_017551165.1 Lachnospiraceae bacterium | reverse complement strand
TGTGCAAGAAACCATGGGGTGCAGTTCTGCGGATTATGCGAACTGTTTCCCTGCGAGAAATTACCGAAGATGATTCCGTGGAATGCCGATATTGTTAATCATTTATCGGCATTGCGGGATGAATATTGGAAACAGAAAAACTGTGGGGAAGGACTGCAATGAACGAATTATGTAAGATAATCAAGGAGACGGTAAAACCGAATTTTCTGAATATCAGAACCTCAATTCAGACATATGACAGAGATGCCCTAATCTGCGGGGCGCCATGTTGGAGATGGGTTTACCATGCACTTCACTCAGCAGACAAATGGTTTATTAACCCTGCCGAATATGACGAGCCCGCGTTTCATGAGGAAGGCATGGATAATCCTGACAATGCTACATCGGTTGTCTTGTCAGATGAACAACTGCTGGAATATCTCGACTTCATTGAACAGAAGACATATGATTATATTGATTTGCTAACGGATGAGATGCTGTATGAGTGCCCAAATGGGTGTGAGCGAACCAGGATGGAGCTGATCCTGCGTCAATTCCGACACATCTCATTTCACACAGGAATGCTTAACGGGCAGACAGCGTTGGCAACCGGAAAGTTTCCCATGTGGGTGTCGCAGGCTGACAAGTATGTTGATGACGGGATTCTGTTCGGAAGATATCGCAAGGGCCGGATAGAAAAATAGATTTCGGAATTGTGAACGTTAGGAAGGTGTTTCAATATGACGATTGATCGTGCGACAAGGGAAGACCTGGAGACCATTCTTCAGTTGCAGTATCTGGCCTATCAGTCGGAGGCAGAACTGTTCGGAACGAAGGACATCCCGCCTCTCAAACAAACACTGGATGAAGTTGTCAGGGAGTATGAAGAAGGCATCATTTTGCGAATGACGGATGAACAAAACAGAATCATCGGCTCGGTTCGTGCTAAGGAACAAGACGGAACGGTGTACATCGGCAAGCTTATGGTTCACCCGGAGTATCGTCGCAGAGGACTTGGATCCGCATTGCTTACGGAGATAGAGAGGTGGTATTCGGGCAAGCGATATGAGCTTTTCACCAGCACGCGGAGCGTTGACAATATCCGCCTGTATCGGAAAATGGGCTACACACCGTTCAGGCAGGAAGCAGTTACGGATGAGCTGGTATTTGTGTATTTAGAGAAATGCTAGCCGGCTCAAAGCAGGCAAAGGAGGCAGACAAACATGGAAGGAAAATATGAAGAACTGGAAAAACGGGTAAAGATTCTTGAGGAAATGTTAAAGGGATTCCTGCAATCAGAGGGAAATGAGATTCATATTCAATTAGAGCACTGCCAAGGGGATTTAATCATTGGTGATAACTGTGAAATAAATCTGTCGCATTGTCCGGTAGGAACAATAATTCCCGGCAGTATAGAAGATGCGGACACCATGATTGATGATTTAGAGTGTCGGATTGATGATCTGAAAAGTGAAATGGATCTGCTTGAGAGTAGGATCGACGATGCAGAGGACCTGGCAGAGTAGCTGAAATCGTCATTAGATTAATAGAGATGTAAGCAGTCTTTTTGGAGAGGGATTATGAGAGTCAGATGTGTGTGGGAACATAACGGCGGTGACAGCATTCTGTATGCCGATAACTTTGTCGGTGCCTTTACAAGAGGTTCTTCGCTGGAAGAAGCAAAGCTCAAGATGTCGGATGAAATACGGCGGTTTCAACTCTGGAGAGGAGAGACTCCGACAGAGGATATCGAGATTGTGATCGTGCAGGAAAAGGAATCCGATTTACAGGTGAAAGATGCTGACAGCGATGTGATATTTGAAACCGAAAAAACGCCTTTGAGCATGGAAGAATACCGGTATCTCAAATCGGTTGCAATGAAGTCGGCCGAAGATTTCTACCGTCTCTATACATCGTTCCCCGACAAAAACAGGAGCGCAAATCCGATCCGAACGACATTTTACGGGGCCGTACCTCGCACAGCTGAGGAAATGTATCAGCATACGAAAAATGTAAATGAATATTATTTTTCGGAAATCGGTGTTGATGCGGATAACGAAGGAACGATCGTGTCCTGCAGAGCAAGAGGGTTTGATGCTCTTGAAAGCATACCGAATTTCCTGTCATCGGAAGCAATAACCGGCAGTTATGATGAACTGTGGTCAGTCAGAAAGGTTTTGAGACGATTTATCTGGCACGATCGGATCCATGCAAAGGCAATGTACAGGATGGGGAAACTAACTTTCGGCACAGATGCCATTCCGGATGTGTTTGGATTCGATCGATAAATTCCGGCGTTACGTGCCGGAGCGAAGATGACCGAGCAAACGGAACGATAACGTTCCGGTCATCGAGCGAATGACGCGATGTTGTGGCGATGAGGGACGAAAAATGAGATCGATGAGTTTATATGATTGCTCGAAGAAAAAAGTCAGAGGGCAGAAGAGAAAACTGAACCTGTTGTTGCGTCAAATAGACAGCCTGCAGGCTCCGATCGAGCATGACGGGATCATGGAACATTTTCATGTTCCGTCATCTCAATGGCTTGAAATGCCGAAGACTTCGGGCAAAGTCAAAACTGCGTTTTGCCGCAAATGGATATCCAAGACAGAAGAATTCATATGCCAAAACAAAGAGAATGAAGGGTTTTGCAAAGTAGTCGGAGTGATTTCAGTGCCGTGCTTATGGGATTCACAAATCATTTTCTTTTATGACGAGGCATATTACAATTCTTTTTGGGACCGCAAAGGACCGGATCAGACATGGACGCTCATAGAGAATGGTTCATTGGCGGCAGACAGAGGAATAAAGACCGAATTAACTGAGACCGGTTATGTCGAGGAAATCATTGACGAGGATTATTCCTATAGGGATCTTCTCTGGTTTTACAGCGAGGCATAGAGTTCAATTTATAAGGCATTTTGCGGGGGAGTGATTTTATGGATGAGAATAATGATGCAATCATCATCAAGTCAGCGGAAACGGATGAGGAGTTGTGCGGACGGGGATATGTGCATTGTACTGCTTGGCAGGAAGCATACAGAGGTATTGTATGTGACAGATGGCTCGACACGATGACCGTGGAGGCTACAACAGCGCGTGCGCGGAAGTTCCCGGAAAATACGCTTGTTGCAAAAGACAAAGATAAGGTTGTAGGATTTGCGGTATATAGTCCGTCGAGAGATGAGGATTTGCCGGATGCGGGCGAAGTTGATGCAATCTATGTCCTTTCCGAGTATTATGGTTGTAAAGTGGGATACCGATTGATGAATGAAGCGATTTCCAGGCTCAGCGAATATGATACTGTATTTGTGTGGGTGTTTGAGGCGAATGAGAGAGCCATTCGGTTTTATCACAGATACGGTTTTGAATTTGACGGAGCTAAAAAACAGTGGACTCTCGGCACGCCGGTCGATATCGTCAGAATGGTAAAGAAAATAAACAGATAAGTTCAGGGGAGGAATGCTATGCAGTTTAAAGAAGGACTCGGATGGAAGGCGTGCTATGATGAGGAGAGAAACATCTACACGGCACAGAGAAGCTGGCGGGGATTTTACCAGCTTTGTGAGATTGATGCCGAGACCTATAATAAACTCAGTGATGATGCGGAAGCTGATAAGCTGATCGGCAGCGGCAGAGTTCTGTTTGAGTCGGATGATGATTATTATACGCAGCGGTATTACAGGATTGTTGACGAGAATTACGAAGAACTTGCTCCTTGGGCGAGCGCAAAATGGATTGCCGGAAAATCGGACGTACTGGACAAGAGGGAACAGGTCGTCAGCCGGTTTCCGGGAGTGGCATTTGCCTACGGGACTGCGGAGGCAAACAGCGCGCAGTTTTTTGGCGCCGCTGACGAGGAAGGCAGAACCTCTGTGGATAAGGAAACGATCTTCCCGGCTTGTTCCATCTCGAAGTTTATCACCGCGATCTGCGTGATGAAAATGCAGGAACGGAAGATGCTGGATATTGATGAACGAGTCAATGACCGCCTGAAGCAGTGGAAACTTCTGACCGCAGACGGCGCGGAAAGTGACGCGACAATCCGGGCCGTCCTGAGCCATACCGCAGGGATTATCGACGGTGAGGAGGCATTTTACGGCTTGCGCGTCGGAGACCCCGAGGTCAGTCTGCTTGATATTCTGGAGGGCCGTACGAAATACAACAACCGCCCTGTGAGAGCGGAGCAACCGCAGGGGACGGCGTTCGAGTATTCCGATGCGGGTTATTGTGTTCTGCAGCAGATGATCCAGGATGTCTCAGGCAAAGAGTTTTCCGCTCTGCTGAACGAGCTGGTGTTTGAAGAACTGGGGCTGGAACATACATTTTTCGCTTCACCGGCCGAGAGGGAAAAGCATGAAGCGAACATGGCGACCGGCTTTGACGACGCCGGCGTACCGATTCCCGGAAGATTCCCTGTGACGCCGGATCTTGCCGCATCGGGCTTGTGGAGCACCCCGAAGGATCTGTTGCTTCTAGCCGGAGAATTCATACGCGCCATTGACGGGAAGAGCACGTTTTTGCAGGCGGACAGTGCACGTGAGATCATAAAGCCCGTGGAGCATTTTCCGTGGGTCGGGCTCGGCATCTTCCTTGACGGCGCGGACACGCTTGTCTCCAGAGGGTGGGGAGAAAATGGACAGTGCATGATGAAGCTGCACCTTCAGTCCGGTGAGATCTCCGTCGTTATGACAAACAAGAATCCGGGCGTGGATCAGGCGGAATCCGGCGTTGAATGGCTGGTGGACAGTTATGGCTGGTTCCTTTAAGTTATTTCGGTAACGGATGATCCGAGCAAAAGCTGAGAATTCTTGAGATCGGATGCGGCCCGGGGGTTTTTGCGGACGCTGGCTGGACGATATCGTCGCCAATTCGTAAATGAGGGAGAAGTGTTGTTGGGAGGTGTGGTATGTATATTCTTTTGTATGTATGTACGGCAGTCATAATGTTTTTTACAGGGAAGGAAGGGTGTACAAAGCTCTTGCAAATGAGATGTAAGGGGCGTACTGCCGGGCGCTATCTGTACCCGGAAAAAAGACTGCGCGTTATCGGACGCTATGCGGAACCCTGCTGGAACCCGGTATATGAATACTGCGTAGGGCAAGTGGTATACACGGTGGAAGCTGAAGTTATGAGTTCTACGGATCGGCTTGATGACAGCAGCGTGGAAGTCAAATACCTGCCTTCGGATCCGGAGATATGCTTTATTAACGATATGCGGGGAAGAATCCGCGGCCGTAAGAAGGCGAAATGATCCTCTCTCAATTACGAAGAAAAGAACCGTCCCCCTGTTACCTTCTGTCTCTTGACGTAGCGGGAAAAATGTGAAATAATCTATGGAAATAATGTTTTATTCAGGCGAGGCGTGTGTGGTGCAGTCGCCTGTGGGTTGGGGTTACGGACTTCTGAAAGAGGTTGAGCATGGTTTTGTGGGTGGCGGATTATCTCATCAATTTTCTCAGTTATTATATCGCCTACAGATGGATCATCTGTGTGCCGTTTCGAAAGAAAATTCTCATAAACATCGGTGTGACGATCGCGATGTGCCTGTTGGTCATCGGATTGTGCCAGTCTTATGTGTTCGGTTATGACCGATACGTGATATCGTTTGTGGCGCTGCTTGCGCTGCTGATCCTTGCGGAGGGGAATCACATCAAGGTGCTGCTGATCTTCCCGATCGCGTGGTTTGCGCTGGGGTCCTTCACGATATTGGTGTCGTATCTGTTGTCGTTTGTGACGGACATCCCGTATTCTGTCTTTCTGAGTTCCAAGTGGCGCGGGCTTCTGTCGGAGTGCGCGTTCCCGATCATTTTCCTCGTGCTGTTGCTCTGCTTCAGGCGGCTGCGTGAGGAGCGCGAGATGGCGGAGTTCAGCATTCCCCAGTATCTGATCGCGCTCTTAGGCTCCGTGTGTCTGTTCGTCATTATCGCCATCTCGCAGGGAATGATGAAGGGAAAGGCGGAGCTGTACCGCTCAACGTGGATCCGCCCGCTGTCGTGCGCGGTGGTGATCGTCGGTATTGTGTTTGTGGCGCTCATCCTGTGGCAGTCGAACATCACAAAGAAAGCACTGCGCTATAAGATGGAAAATGAGTACTACCAGCTGTGTATGAAGCGGCAGGAGGCGCATATCCGCGAGATCGTGGAAAATGATCAGAAGATCCGGCGGTTCCGGCATGACGTGAACGCGCATCTCACAGCGCTCGAGCAGTGTGTGCAGACGAACGACATGGACCAGCTGAAATCTTATGTGGAGCGGATGCGCGCGGAGACGAGAAAGCTTGAGGTGCAGAAGTTCACCGGTATCGGCGTCGTGGACGCCATCATCAGCGAGTGGTATCAGAAGGCACAGGCCTCGGAGATCGCGTGGGAGTGGGACGGCGGACTGCTCGGGGAGACGGACATGGAAGCGTACGACCTCTGCGTTATCTTCTCCAATCTGCTGAGCAACGCGGTGGAAGCGGCAGAGCAGGTGGAGGAAGGAAGAGAGCGCAGGATCAATGTCTCCTGCGGAACCTTCCGCGACAGGATCTGCATCCGCGTTTCCAACACGTGTCGGAACAATCCGGCAGCGGAGAAGCGGCACGGTACAACGAAGAGCGATTATCAAAATCACGGGTTCGGTCTTATGAATATTCGCAACACGGTTGCGAAGGCCGGCGGTGAGTTTCACACGGACGAAGGGCAGGGTGTGTTCAGCGCGGAGATCATTGTATGACGCCCGAATATGTCGTTCATCAAAAAAATACGTCGTTCATCCAAAAGAGATTGCATTTTCCGACGATGATTTTCATAATGGATTCAAAAAGGGGGTGCAGCAACAGATGAATGATTTCGATGTTGTTTTGAGGGAATACGATTTTTGGGAGTGGCTTTGCCACATTTTGGGAATCCCGACCGACTGAACGCTAAAATGCCTATGCACAAGGTATACTGAGACTAAGGGTCATAGATGGAATATGCTATGGCCCTTGGCCTTGTTTCATATACGGAGGGGAAGATGATCATCATTGGCATTTGCGATGACGAAGCAGTTTACCGGGCGCAGATCAAGGTGCTCTGCAGCTATTATTTGGATGCGCAGAAGCAGGAGTACCGGTTTGTTGAGTTTGCGTCAGGGGAGGAAGTGCTTGCCTATCAGGGCGACAGGATACATCTGCTGTTTCTCGACATCGAGATGCCCGGTACGGACGGGCTGGAGGTCCTTACGGAGGTTCGCAGGAACGATCGGATCTGGCGCATCGTTTTTGTGACGAGCCACAAGGAACTCAAGTGGGAGACCGTCGATCTGAAGACGTTGGCGTTTCTGGAGAAGCCGCTTGCCAGGATCGGTGTGGAAACCTGCCTAAAGACGGTGATCCGGGAAAACCGGGAGAACATCAACATTTCCTACAAGACACTCAAAGGGACCGGGTATATCCGGCTGGATCAGATCGTCTGTATCCAGGCCAAGGGAAATTATGTGAGCATCTGTACCGAGAAGGAGGAGATCCCGGGATATGACAGCATAAAGGTCATGGAGGAACAGACGAAGGACACGACCATGATCCGGACGCACAAGTCGTATCTGGCCAATCTCCAGTACGTTGACAGGGTGAACGGAGTGGCGATGCAGATGACGAACGGCAGCTCCGTGCCCATCGGAAGAAAATACTATCAGGGCGTGAAAGAAGCCTATTTTTCGTTTATCAAGAACGTTACGATCGATCGAAACCGGTGATGATTATGCCCCCAAAATTGCGCTTGACCGGAGGACCCCGAGAGGGAGATCCTCCGGTCATTTTTGTTGTATGCGGGTATCGTTCATCAAAAAAAGATGTCGTTCATCAACGCTTGGTTGTGTTTTGAATAAAGGATATCCATAATGAACTCAGGCTGAAGGAAGCCGGCACCGACAGCTTAGTTGCATTTTTTTAACACATATCGGAGGATGAATTTATGATCAAGACAATGAATCAGAGTGAGATGATGAGCGTGAACGGCGGATACTACTGTGTTCCCGTTTATAATGTGATCCGTTACTATGTTAACGGTTTTTTCCGCGGACAGGACAAGAAGTGCGTCGGTATGCAGCGGGTAGAAGACGGAAGCGGGATCACCGAGATCTGCCACTACACGAACAGATATTTCTATGATTGAGTCCAACGGAGGAAAACAGTATGTTCAAAGCGATGAATGAAAATGCGATGATGGCTGTTGACGGTGGCTTCTACTATGTTTACACATTTTATTACAAGACGACAAGCTCAGGCATCGTTTATATTGGAAAAAGTGTGAAACAAGTGTCCAGTTGGAGCGGAGCAACGACAATCTACATACTTAACGGCAAACGGGTCAAGAGACCACCCGTTTGAGCCCGTTTTTGTCGTTCGTCAAGAAAACATGTCGTTCATCCATATGGAATTGATTTCTTGATAGAGGCTATTCATAATGGGAATTGGGTAATGCAAACCCGTATAATTTGGTTTCGTCGACAACAGCCATTTTATAGTATTCGATTGTCATGCGCAGGCAATTGAAAAGCAAAAAACAAAAACAAACTATATTTTTATTGGAGGTAGAGTATTATGTTCAAGTCTATGGATCAGAATGAGATGATGACCGTTAACGGCGGTTTCTACTATGTTCCGAAGTACAAGAATGGCAAGTGCACGGGTACGGTGCAGGTTTCCAACAGCTTTGGCCAGCAGGGCTACAAGTGCTACATCTACATCAGCGGCGCTTATCGTCCGAGCACCACGTATCCTTGGGAGTAATAGTAGTTTTTTGACTGTTGCTATCTGAAAAGTGAATATGCAGGGCAAAAACGGGCTGAGCATGCTTCGGCATGAATTGGCCCGTTTTTGCGAAGGCTTCCGCTTTGTCGGGGCGGGAGCATATAAGGAGTGGGATGCATGCGGTATTATTGCGTAAAGCAACATGACATAACGGATTGCGGTGCTGCGTGCCTGGCGACGATCTGCAAACAAAACGGATACCGGATCGGTATCACACAGATCCGCGAAGTTGCGGGAACGGATACGCAGGGAACCAACGTATTCGGATTGGTCAAGGCTGCGGAGCAACTGGGGTTTGACGCAAAAGGCGTAAAGGGCGACAAAGAGGACTTTTTTACGGATTTTCCGCTTCCGTGTGTTGCTCATATGATCGTGAATGAAAATCTTATGCACTACGTTGTGGTACATAAGATCACGAAAAAGGAAATCGTGATCGCCGACCCGGGCAAGGGCATCGTAAAGCTGACGCCCGAGGAGTTCTTCGGGGAGACGGGCACGGAAAATCAGCCGCCGGAGTACAGGTGGTCCGGTGCGCTGATCCTGTTAACGAAAAATGCGACGTTCAAAAAAGGTGTTGAGACCAAGGGCCTGTTCAGCCGGTTCTTCTATCTTCTGTTGCCGCAGAAGAACCTGTTTCTGCACATTTTCCTGGCGTCGTTGATCATTACACTGTTCGGAATGCTGGGCGCGTTTTATTTCAAGGCGCTGATCGATACGGTTCTGCCGTGCGGTCTGACGAAGATGCTGACGACGCTGTCCATCGGTATGATCCTGCTGAGCATTTTCAAGATCGTGCTCGGCATGATCCGGTCGCATATGGTGTTGTACTTAAGCCAAAAACTCGATATTTCGCTGCTCTTGGGTTATTATCGACACGTCATGGACCTTCCCATGAAATTCTTCGGATCGAGAAGAGTCGGCGAGATCATCTCCCGCTTTTCAGACGCGGGAAATGTCCGGGACGCCATCTCCGGTGCGACTTTGACCATCATGATCGACACGCTGATGGTTGCGGGCGGCGCGATCATTCTGTGTCTGCAAAATCCGAAATTGTTCCTGATCACGGTGATCATGGTCGTTCTCTACGGCGTGATCGTCCTGGCCTTCAAAAACCACTATCGCAGGCTGAACGAGCAGGTGATGGAGAACAATGCGCTGCTGACTTCCTACATGGTGGAATCCCTGAACGGAATTCAGACGGTAAAGGCGTACAACGCCGAGCGCAGAACAAAGCGCGACACGGAGACAAAGTTCGTAAGGCTTCTCAAGAGCATTTTCAAACTGTCCTGGGTGAGCAACGTTCAGGAGGGTCTGAAGACGACCGTCGAGCTGGTCGGCGGTGTGGTCATTCTGTGGGTCGGTGCGGTCAGTGTCATCAAAGGCGAGATGACGGCCGGCGGTTTGATCACGTTCAATGCTTTGCTTGTTTATTTCCTTGATCCGATCAAGAACCTGATCGACCTGCAGCCGCAGATGCAGACCGCTGTGGTGGCTGCGGACAGATTGGGAGAGATCCTCGATCTTGAGGCTGAGAAGACGGAGAGAGAACTCCGCAAGGTCGTGCCGAAAGATCTCAAGGGCGACATAGAGATCCGCAATGTGGATTTCCGGTACGGCACAAGAGAGCTTGTCCTGAAGGACATCTCGTTGAAGATTCCGCAGGGCAGCAACATCGCGTTTGTCGGTGAGAGCGGTTCCGGTAAGACGACGCTCAGCAAGCTTCTGCTGCATATGTACGCGCCGGAAAAGGGCGAAATCCTGATCGGAGACCGCAGTATCGAGGATATTCAGATCGAAGCGCTTCGCGACAGGATCGCCTATATTCCGCAGGAGACGTTCCTGTTCAGCGGTTCTGTATACCAGAACCTGACACTGGGCATGGACAATGTGACGATGGATGACGTCGTGGAAGCGACCAAGATGGCACAGGCCCACGAGTTTATCAACGAGCTTCCTCTCCGCTACGACACGTTCCTTGAGGAGAACGGAGCCAACCTTTCCGGAGGTCAGAGACAGCGCCTTGCGATCGCCAGAGCGATGCTCAAGAAGCCGGACATTCTGATCCTCGACGAGGCGACCAGCAACCTGGATTCGATCACGGAGCGGGCGCTGGACGCAACGATCCACGAGTATGCCAAGGATGTCACAACGATCTTCATTGCCCATCGTCTCAGCACGATCAAAAACTGCGACAAGATCTTCGTCATGCACAAGGGCAAGATCGTTGAGGAGGGAACGCACCGCGAGCTGATCGCCCAAAACGGTAAATACGCCGAGCTTGTCAGACAGCAGTCTTTGGGTGACGGCGGAACGGAGGTAGCAACGGTATGAAACCGATCATCATTGAAATGAAGGACCTCTCGGAGAGCACGGAGATCTACGAGAAGAAGCCGAATCCGGCGATCGTGGGGTTCATATACATTTTGCTCGGGATCATCGTGATCTCCGTGTTGTGGATGACATTTTCCGAGGTCGACGTTGTCACGGAGTCCTTCGGCGTGATCGGCTATACGGATGACGTCACGGAAGTGAACTGTGACCGCGAGGCGAAGATCGTAGCGTGCAACGTCGCGGACGGGCAGTATGTGACCGAGGGGACTGTATTGTTTGAACTGAAGGCGATGGAGGACGACAAGGACGAGGTGGAGGACAAGGACTCGAAAGACGAGGATCTCGTCGACGGGCATCCGGTCATCCGTGCGAAGGAAAATGGATATTTCTACGCCACTTCGGACGCTGAGGTTGGCGCTATTGTGGCTTCTGAAACACGTGTCGGGCTGATCTTCCCGAAGCCGCAGCAGACCTTCCAGGCGGTGATCGTCGTCGGCGCCGAGAACTACGGAAAGGTTCGGGAAGGACAGCAGGTCAGGATTGAAGTTGACGCATTGCCCGCCTCCGAATACGGGACCATAACCGGGACCATTCGGAAGATTGCGGACGAGGCGCAGTGGGATCAGCAGAGCGGTTCCTCGTATTTTCTGGTATGGGTCGAGTTTGATACCACCAAGTTGGCCGGCAAGAACAAAGCAGAGGTGGACCTTGTGAGCGGCCTACCCTGCAATGCCAAGATTGTGACGGAACGAAAGAAAGTGATTGCGTATGTTTGGGAGAGTATTAGGTAAGACGATGGTTCTACACATGTAGTGCAACTGCCAGCACAGCGATACGGAAAGAGGATCTGCCGCAGAAATGCGGCGGGTCCTTTTTCTTGGTGCCGAAACGTCATAGTCTATATAGGCAAGGATGTTGAGATATGATATAATACCAATGTGCTGTGCAGTGATCGGAGGGGAACGGAACATGAAGCTCAACATGCAAACATTGGAAGAGATGAAGATTCAGCCGGTGGGAAGCAGCGAGATCATCAGCCTTGGGGACAACGAGTCGTACAGGACCTACTTCTCCGGCATCTGGCAGCCGGACGAGGGATACCGCGAGTGCTACTGGCCGGGATTCTGGCTGGAGGAATGAAGCCTTTCATTCGGGAAATCCGGGAGGCGGAGGAGAACAATCGTGAACAGAGAAGAAAGAAGCGCGAGGAGAGAAACAAGAAGAAACTTGACTCGTGAGGAGTTAGCAACATGAATCTGATTGAGATCACAGATGTCAACGCGCCGGAGCTGGCGGTGTTCACCCAGTGCTCCGAGCCACAGTTGTTCCGGTATTACGAGCCGGAGATCGGGATCTTCGTCGCGGAGAGCGCCAGCGTGATCCTGCGGGCGCTGGAGGACGGCTATGAGCCGCTCGCGGTGCTCGTGGAGACCGGGAGGATGGAGGCGGAGGCCGCACCCGTATTTGACGCGATCGAAACGTACTGGGGCGCTGAGAGACGGGAGACGATCCCGGTGTACACCGCGGACAAGGAGATCGTGGCGCAGCTTACCGGCTACACACTGGTGCGCGGACTCTGGATGACGATGCGAAGAAGACCGGAGATGCCGCTCGAGGAGTTCCTGCGGGACAAGAGGCGCATCGCGGTCCTGTACGAGGTGGTGAATCCCGCCAACGCCGGTGCGATCATCCGCTCGGCAGCGGCGCTCGGGATGGACGGCGTGCTTCTGTCATACGGCTCCGTGGACCCGCTCGCGCGGCGCGCCTCGAGAGTCAGCATGGGCACGGTGTTCCAGATCCCGTGGACGAAGGCCACGAGGTCGGAGACCGAGGGGCTCGCGCTGCTTGACACGCTGCGGGAGCACGGCTTCAAGACGGTCGCCATGGCGCTGACCGAGGACTCGACAAACATCGACAACGACGACATCCGCGCGAACGAGCGTCTGGCGGTGCTGCTGGGCTCGGAGGGCCCGGGGCTTCCGAAGGACGTCATCGCCGCGTGCGACTACCGCGTCATGATCCCGATGCACTACGGCGTCGACTCGCTGAACGTCGCAGCCGCGAGCGCGATCGCATTCTGGGAACTGATGAAATAATATTTTTCGAAAAATGGGGAAGAAATTATGGAAACGATCAACAATGCAAGTCTTGTGAAGAAGCAGTATGCAAACTCTGCGAATCTCAGCACGAGAATATCTCTTCACGACAAATACTCGACCAACAAGATGGGCTTCGGCAACTGGATCTTCTCGAACTACGAGATCGAGCCCGGCATGAAGGTGCTGGAGCTCGGGTGCGGCACCGGCGACATGTGGAAGGGCCATGACGATCTGATCGCGACGTGCGGGAAGCTTGTTCTGTCGGATTTTTCAGAGGGCATGCTGGAGACGGCGAAGGCCACGGTCGGGGAACACGACAACACGGAGTTTCGCGTCATTGACATTCAGAGCATCCCGTTCGAGGACGAGAGCTTCGATGTCGTGATCGCGAACATGATGCTGTACCATGTGCCGGACCTGAAGCTCGGGCTCCGTGAGGTCCGCAGGGTGCTGAAGAAGACGGGAAAATTCTACTGCGCGACGTACGGCGAGCACGGGATCGCCGAGTATATGGCGCAGAAGCTCGGCCGCTACGGCGTCGAGGACAAGCTCAACAAGTCGTTCACGATCCAGAACGGCGGCACGCTCCTCGGCGGGTTCTTCCCGCGTGTGGAGCTGTTGGAGTACAAGGATTCGCTGGCGGTGACGAACGTCGAAGACCTGGTGGACTACATCTACTCGCTGAGCTCGATGACGTCGCTTGCGAGCGTCCCGAGGCAGGAGATCCTGGACACGCTGTCGGAAAATGTTCGCGACGGCGTGCTCAGCGTTCCCAAGGAATACGGGATGTTTGTCGCATCGGAGAGTTAGGGAAAGGGAAAAGTCAGGGAGAAGGGAGCAACATATGAGAGAACCGTCGTATATGATCATTTTGCCGATGGACGAAAAGGACATCGACAATCCGAACATTTTCGTCGAGAATATCGAGAAAAATGAGCATGTCAGCATACAAAACGCATCGATGGACGAGGAGAGAGGATTCCTGTTGGACGTTCTCGTTGACGGGAAACCGTACTCGGTTGTCATCAACCCGGTCAATGTGCAGATTCCGCCGTACGTACGGCCGCAGCACGCATTTTCCGACGAAGAATACCGGATGATCGAAGAGACGAAAGAGGGCGTGAGCATCTGCATGGACTTCGACGAGGACAACGCGAGATGCTTCCGCGATCAGCTGCGGATCATCGACGCCATGTGCCCGAACATCCTGGCGGTGCTGGACGGACCGTCGGAGAAGATGCTGTTGGGCCGTTGGGTGGCGCTCGCGGCGCGCACGGAGACGCTGCCGTCGCCGCGGTATCTGTTCACGGTGCAGGCGATCTCGGACGACAGCGGCGAGGTGTGGCTGCACACGCACGGACTGAAGCGGTGCGGGCTCTACGAGCTGGAGATCCTGTGCTCCGACAAGGACAGGTTCAACGAGCACTACCGGATCATCGAGACATTTGCCTACCGGATGCTGGAGAGCGATGAGGGCATAAAGCCCGGCGAGGCGGTCTTCATCGCGAGGGCGGACGATGAGTATCTGGTCTGCACGGCGGTCGACTGGAAGGAGGCGCTTACGTACTATCCGCAGGCGACGCTCGGAACTGCCGAGGATCGCGACGATGAGGTTCACGACGAGGATACGTACGTGATCATGATGTATCGGAACCCGGACGAGGAGAAGGCGCGGAAGTACACGCCCGTGCAGGAGTTCGACGAGCATCTGCAGAACAATCCCATGTTCATGATCTCGGTCGATGAGACGGATCGCATGCGCAGACTCGCGCGGGAGCGCATCCCGTTCATGATCAAGGCTGCGCAGAACAAGGACAATGGCGTCCTGCTGAAGATCGGTCTCGTGGTCGACGAGGAGTATTGGAATGAGGGCAAACCGCAGCGGGAGCACATCTGGTTTGAGCTGAAGGAAGTGAAGGAGAACGGTGTTGTCGCCGAGCTCACGCAGGCGCCGTATTACGTGTCGGGTATGAAGGAGGGCGATGTCGGGACGTATCTGTTCGAGGACATCACGGACTGGATCGTGTTTACACAGAAATGCCGCGTGACGCCGGATGACGTGTATCTGTTGGACTGACCCGCGGGGGCGGTTGACGGAAACTTTGGGGGGAACATGAAAAAGCTATATTTATTCATTGCGATCTTGATCTGGTCGTTTGTCACCGTGGGTCTGATGGTAGAGATCCTGAGTGTGCTGCAAAAGAATCCGCGCACGTGGTACGTTGTGGCAGAGCTCACATTGATTGCGGCGGGGATGTTCACGCTATCCATTCTGGAGCTGAAGTGGGACAGCGCCATCCATGCGATCGCAATTTCGAAAATCGGGCTCCTGGTGACGGGAGTCGGCGTCATGCTTTTGATCGAGGCCGTTACCGGTCGAAGGGTGACCATCTATACAGTTGCAATATCAGCATCGATAGCAATGGTAGGGCTTCTGCTGTTTGTACCGGGACTCCTCATGTCGAAGCCGAAGAGGTCCGCGGAGGAAGCGAAGAACAGCGCGGAGGAGAGCGGTGAGAATCATGCTCCGGCAGGTAAGAAGACATACATGTGCAAGCTTGCCGCGGACGATGCGGCCCTTCAGACGGTATGGCAGTATAAGCAGAAGGGCAGAGTGGAGCTGAGCCATCGACAGAAGATCTTCAAGCGGTCGATCCTGATCGTCTGTGTGGTCGGCATCGTTGCGGGCATCCTGATGCCGATAAAGATGCGGGAAAACTTTGACTACGAGTATTGGGGAAATATCGGAATGCTCCTGGCTTCCGTGTCGCTCGTCGGTCTTGCACTCACGCTCGGATATTTCAAATCTTACAGCACGGTCAATATCGCGTTCGTCCGCTGCGACGACGGCAGCGTCTTTTTGATCGATTTTTTTGACGTGGACCTTGCGAAGCAGTACGACTATTACGAAGAGCTCCCTTCGCCGGTCAAAAACGGGATCGTGTATCACAGCGGCAAGATGGGCGGGGTCCGGCATCTGATGGATCACATCGGAAATACCGCGGAAGCCCGCAAATGCTATTCCCAGATCCACAAGCGCGGGCTCGACAAGCTGATCACGGCGAGATTCCGCACCACCGGTCATCAGATCGTCGCGGTGCCCGAGATCGCGAAGGGCAGCCTGAACACCCGAATCCGGTTCCTGATCTGGAAGGACGGCAGAGCGGTCGAGTATGAGAACAGCTACAATCTCTACGACAACTGCTATGAGGGCTACGAGGAGATGGTGTCTTATTTTTCGACTGCCTTTGATCACTGGCCCGAGGTGCTGACGAAGGGAAAGTCGCGCAAGCTGCGCATCCTGGCGCAGGTGGGCTGCGTGGTCGTGAGCCTCGGTCTCATCACGTGGATCGCCGGGATCGCTTTGGAAAATGCGGTGATCGTCGGTGTCGGGATCATTTTGTTCATCGTAGGCCTGGGGCCGCTGGTCGGCGGACTTGACGGTCTGCGGTTTCATGAGTTGTAGTATACGCAGGATGTGATATACTAAGTAATATTGGTGTGTGGAGGGAAGTTATGGAAGGAGAATTTCGGTTGGTTTTTGACACAATCCCGGAGCAGTTCGACCGCTACAGCCCGCGCTACAGCGAGGAGCTGTTCGCGGCGCTGAACGAGTACGCGGGCATCGGGCCGGGCGAGGAGGTATGATGAGAACACCGGAGGAGATGTTTCGCCTGATCGAGGCGATCGCGCGGGAGGATGACCGCATTCGGGCGGCGTCCGTGAGCGGATCGCGGGCCAACCGGGAGTGCCCGGCGGACGCGTATCAGGATTATGACATTACATTTTACGTAAGAGAGGTAGGGCCTTTTTGGGACAACGACGCGTGGATCGCGGAGAAGTTCGGAGCGCCGTGCCTGATGCAGAAGCCGGAGAGCATGGAGCTGATCCCGCCGGACAACGACGGCAGGTATGCGTACCTGATGATCTTTCCGGACGGCAACCGCGTCGACCTGTGCTTCGCACCTGCGGAGCAGGCGGGCAGCGGGGAGCCGGAGGTCGTGCTTCTGGATAAGGACGGGATCCTTGCGGGCGCAGCGGCTGAGCCGGAGCATTGGCACGTGAAGCGGCCGACCGCGAAGCAGTTCGCGGACTGCTGCAACGAGTTCCACTGGTGCCTGAACAACGTGGCCAAGGGCATTGCGCGCGACGAGGTGCCGTACGTGATGCACATGGTCGAGGATGCCGTGCGGCCGATGCTGATCACGATGCTCGGCTGGTACATCGGGACGGAGAGAGAATTCGCCGTGTCGATCGGCAAGAGAGGAAAATACTTAAAGAAGCTTTTGCCGGAGACCTTGTACCGGCGATTCTTGGAAACGTACGCCGGCGCGGAGACGCAGGCGATGTGGGGGGCCGCCTTCGCGATGCTCGATCTGTTCGGGGATGTTGCAAGAACTGTTGCCGAACGGCTCGATTTCGCGTATAATGTGGCGGAGGAAGCGGCGATCGAGGATTACATGCGCCGCGTGAAAGACGGGGAATTTGAGGAGAATTACCGATGAAGAAGAAACAGAGACCGATCTGGGCGATCGTGTTCGGAGTGCTGCTGGCGGCGTACACGACCTACGTCATGCTGGACGTGTTCGTCATCAAGAGACCGTTGCAGGAAAATGCAACCGAGATCAACCTTTCACTGTTCGTGACGCCGGGCGGACAGACGGCGGACAACAGGACGCCGACGCCGACACCGCTGCCGGAGCCGACGGAGACACCGGAGCCGACCGAGACACCGGAGCCCACGGAGACGCCGGAACCGACTGAGACGCCGGACCCGACGATGATCGTCAAGGGGGAGACGCCGACGCCCAAGCCGACGAAGACACCGAAACCTACCAAGACGCCGAAGCCCACCAAGACACCGACGCCGACCACGATGCCGATCGACGTGCCGGACCCGGGCAACGGCAAATATTTTACGGACACGGTCGTAGCGACCGACACGATGTATTCGAATGACCATCTCTACGTGTCCATCTCGCAGTACCGCGAGCATGACACGGAGATCCACGTGGCGGAGATCCGGCTGACCTCCGCGCAGTATCTGCTGACGGCGTTTGCCAACGACACGTACGGGCGGAACATTTTCCAAACCACGTCGGAGATGGCGGCCGCGAAGGACGCGGTGTTCGCGATCAACGGCGACAACTACGGCGCGCGCGAGGGCGGCTACGTCATCCGCAACGGCGTGCTGTACCGCAAGGTCGGCAACACGCGCAAGGACGTGCTCTGCATCATGCCGAGCGGCGACTTCGTGTTCAGCCACTACAACAAGGCGACCGCGCAGCAGCTGATGGACCGCGGGACCTGGCAGGCGCTCACGTTCGGCCCGGTGCTGATCGACAACAGCAAGGTCGTGGTCGATGTGGACACCGAGGTAGATTACTGCTATGTGACCAACCCCAGAACGGCGATCGGAATGGTCGAGCCGCTGCACTACTTCGTGGTGGTGGCGGACGGGCGCACGAAGAAGAGCCACGGACTCTCGGTCTACGAGCTCGCCGACTTCATGCAGCGACTGGGCTGCACGAAGGCGTTCAACCTGGACGGCGGCGGATCGTCGACGATGGTGTTCCGGGGCAAGGTGATCAACTATCCGACGTCGGAAGGTTCTTATTATGAGAGGGGGGTGACGGACATTGTCTATGTGCGCTGATGTGTTTCGCAAGCATTGGAAAATATTCCTGGGCGTGACGGCGTTCGTCGGTCTCTTCTCCGCGATCTATGATCACTACGGAAGAGGAGTGCACTCGGACCCGATGATCTTCGCGTTCCAGTATCCGCTCGTGCTCGGCGTGCTGCCGGCGCTGGTGCTGTCGCTGATCCGCGCGATGCGCAGGGTGGAGTATGCGTCCGCCGTACGGTTTGGCGTAAACATGTACGTCTCCGGCGTGGCGACTCTCACGATGGGATCGCTGGCGACGGGCGTCGTGGAGATCTACGGCACGACCAACCGTCTCCTTAAGTATTATTGGATCGTCGGATGGCCGCTGCTCGGCATCGGCGCGATCCTCGTGGTGATCGGCGTGGTGCGCGGCTTAAACGCGGGGGCGGAAGAGAAGTCGGCGGAGGAGAGCGCCTGACGCTCCCGGCCGGAATGCAACGATAATAAGTAAGGAAAAACAATACAGCTCAGAGAAACAGAAAACGGGGCGGCGATTGCCGTCCCGTTAATTTGTGAAAAAATAAAGTTTCGCTTGACTTTTGCAAAGAGTAGCGTTATTATGTATGGTGCACTATAATGGTGTTATATGCCCGTTCTTAGTAATCGTAGCACATTTTTACGGAAAATGCAAGCCTTTTGCAAGGCTATTCAGAGCATTTTTCAAAGGGTGTTTTCCGAAACCGTTTCGGCGCTAGGGACTACGGTTGTCGAATGAAAGGGACTATCAAATCAAGGGGTGACTACGTCAATGAATAAAAACAGAATTCATCCGGTGCAAGTCGGCAAGAACGTTCGCATGAGCTTCGCGAAGAAACAGGACATCCTCGAGATGCCGAACCTGATCGAAGTGCAGAAGGACTCTTACCGGTGGTTCCTTGAGAAAGGAATCTATGAGGTGTTTACCGACATCTCGCCGATAGCCGACCATGACGGGCGATTCAGCCTGGAATTCGTGGATTACCAGCTCTGCAAGGACGATGCGAAGTATACGATCGACCAGTGCAAGGAGCGTGATGCTACTTATGCAGCTCCGTTGAAGGTTAAGGTTCTGCTTCACGATGCGGAGACGGGCGAGATCAATGAGCATACGATGTTCATGGGCGATTTCCCTTTGATGACGGACAACGGTACATTCGTGATCAACGGTGCTGAGCGTGTTATCGTCAGCCAGTTGGTTCGTTCCCCCGGTATCTACTATGCTATGACGCACGATAAGCTCGGTAAGGAGCTTTATTCGGCGACCGTAATCCCGAACCGCGGCGCATGGCTGGAGTATGAGACCGATGCTAACGACGTGTTCTATGTACGCGTTGACCGCAACCGTAAGGTTCCGATCACGGTGTTCCTGCGTGCCCTCGGTGTAGGCACGAACGCCGAGATTCATGATATGTTCGGTGAGGAAGAGGTTCTGGAGGCATCCCTCAAGAAGGATACCACGGACAACTACCAGGACGGTCTTCTCGAGCTGTACAAGAAGCTTCGTCCGGGCGAACCGCTCTCCGTAGAGAGTGCCGAGTCGCTTCTTCACGGCATGTTCTTTGATCCGAAGAGATACGACCTCGCTAAGGTCGGTCGTTATAAGTTCAACAAGAAGCTGATGCTTCGCAACCGCGTAGTCGGCAAGGTACTGTCCGAGGATGTAACGGATATGACCACCGGCGAGATACTCGCTACGGCGGGCACCCTCATCACCGAGGACCTCGCAGACGCGATCCAGAACGCAGCGGTTCCGTTTATCTATGTAGACGCAGAGCGCATCGTCGACAAGCAGATGAAGAAGCACTCCTGCAAGGTTCTCTCGAACCTCATGGTCGAGATCTCGAACTACGTAGACTGCGACAAGGAAGCACTCGGCATCACTGAGCTCGTTTACTATCCCGCACTTCGTGAGATCCTTGAGAACAACACGACGCAGGAGGAGATCGAGACGGCGATCCGCCGCAACATCAACGAGCTGATCCCGAAGCACATCACGAAGGAAGATATCTTTGCTTCCGTTAACTACAATATGCACATCGCGTGGGGCGTAGGCAACACCGACGATATCGACCACCTCGGCAACCGTCGTATCCGCGCCGTCGGCGAGCTCCTTCAGAACCAGTACCGCATCGGTATGTCCCGTATGGAGCGTGTCGTTCGCGAGCGTATGAACACGCTGGAGCAGACGGCCATCACGCCGCAGTCCCTGATCAACATCAAGCCGGTTACGGCTGCGATCAAGGAGTTCTTCGGTAGCTCCCAGCTGTCCCAGTTCATGGATCAGCACAACCCGCTCGGCGAGCTGACCCACAAGAGACGTCTCTCCGCACTCGGTCCCGGCGGTCTGTCGCGTGACCGTGCAGGTTTCCAGGTTCGAGACGTACACTATACGCACTACGGTCGTATGTGCCCGATCGAGACCCCCGAAGGTCCGAACATCGGTTTGATCAACTCTCTTGCATCCTATGCGAGAATTAATGAATACGGATTTGTCGAGGCACCTTACCGCAAGGTTGACAAGACCGATCCGAACAACCCTGTCGTTCTCGATGAGGTCGTATACCTCACGGCGGACGAGGAGGATAAGTACCATGTAGCACAGGCGAACGAGCCGCTCGACGAGGGCAACCACTTCGTCAACAGCAAGGTTTCCGGACGTTTCCGTACGGAGATCGCGCAGTTCGACCGCCGTTCCATCGATCTGATGGACGTATCGCCTAAGATGGTATTTTCCGTGGCAACAGCCATGATCCCGTTCCTGCAGCATGACGATGCGAACCGTGCTCTGATGGGTTCCAACATGCAGCGTCAGGCCGTGCCGCTTCTGTTCACGGAAGAGCCGGTTGTCGACACCAGCATGGCACTCAAGGCAGCCGTTGACTCCGGCGTGTGCGTTGTTGCGAAGAGCGACGGCGTTGTAGAGCGCGCGGAGGCGAGCCGCATCATCGTTCGCACGGCGGATGGCGAGCGCGAGGAATACAAGCTACAGAAGTTCGCACGCAGCAACCAGGGTACCAGCATCAACCAGCGCCCGATCGTCAAGAAGGGTGAGTCGGTTACGGCCGGTCAGGTTATCGCGGACGGTCCTTCCACCGCAGGCGGCGAGCTTGCTCTGGGTAAGAACCCGCTGATCGGTTTCATGACCTGGGAAGGTTACAACTACGAGGATGCCGTTCTGTTGAGCGAGCGTCTGGTACGTGATGATGTATATACGTCCGTACACATTGAGGAGTACGAGACCGAGGCGAGAGACACGAAGCTCGGACCGGAGGAGATCACGCGTGATATCCCCGGCGTCGGCGACGATGCTCTGAAGCACCTCGACGAGCGCGGAATCATCAGCATCGGTGCTGAGGTTCGCGACGGTGATATCCTCGTCGGTAAGGTTACGCCGAAGGGCGAGACCGAGCTGACCGCAGAGGAGCGTCTGCTCCGCGCGATCTTCGGTGAGAAGGCGAAGGAAGTTCGTGACACGTCCCTCAAGGTACCGCACGGTGAGTTCGGTGTCATCGTGAACGTCAAGGTGTTCACGAGA
This sequence comes from Lachnospiraceae bacterium, assembly GCA_017551165.1. Taxonomy (GTDB): domain Bacteria; phylum Bacillota; class Clostridia; order Lachnospirales; family Lachnospiraceae; genus ISDg. The sequence continues at coordinate 2,508 of JAFZMO010000089.1, read as the reverse complement.
GAGAACGGCGACGAGCTGAACCCGGGTGTTAACCAGAAGGTTCGCGTTTACATCGCACAGAAGAGAAAGATTCAGGTCGGTGACAAGATGGCCGGTCGCCACGGTAACAAGGGTGTCGTTTCCCGCGTGCTTCCTGTGGAAGACATGCCGTTCCTTCCGAACGGTCGCCCGCTCGACATCGTGCTGAACCCGCTCGGCGTTCCGAGCCGTATGAATATCGGTCAGATCATGGAGACGCACCTTTCGCTCGCGTCCCAGGTTCTCGGCTTCAAGGTTTCGACGCCTGTGTTCGACGGCGCGAACGAGAACGATATCACGGATATGTTCCAGTTGGCTAACGACTACGTCAATACCGATCTGGACGATTTCAAGAAGAAATACAAGGACATCCTCAATCCCGAGGTGATGGACTTCCTGATCAAGAATCAGGATCACCGCAAGGAGTGGGCGGGTGTTCCGATCAAGCCCGACGGCAAGGTACAGCTGCGTGACGGTCGTACCGGTGAGCCGTTTGACAGCGAAGTTACGGTCGGCTTCATGCACTACCTGAAGCTGCACCACCTGGTAGATGATAAGATCCATGCGCGTTCGACCGGTCCTTACTCTCTGGTTACGCAGCAGCCTCTCGGCGGTAAAGCTCAGTTCGGTGGCCAGCGTTTCGGTGAGATGGAGGTTTGGGCCCTCGAGGCCTACGGTGCGGCGCACATCCTGCAGGAGATCCTTACGGTTAAGTCCGATGATGTTGAGGGCCGCGACCGTACGTACAAGGCGATCACGAAGGGTGAGAACATCTCCGAGCCCGGTATTCCGGAATCCTTCAAGGTATTGCTCAAGGAACTCCAGGCACTGGCACTGGATGTCACGGTTCTCGATGAGAACGGCAATGAGATCCAGATGACCGAGAAGTTCACCAGCGGTGACGATGATTTTTCGGATCTGTACGATGACCAGGATACCTACTATCCCGGCATGAACGAGATGTCGATGGCAGGCTTCCAGGAGATCTCCCCGGATGAGACGTCCGGCGATCTTTATGGTTCCGCAGTCGATGTTGAGGACGACGGTTTCGACGATTCCGAGTTTGAGGATCTGGAGCCGCTCAGCGAGGACGATGATTTCTGATTCGTTCATGCTGACTTTCGAATTGAAAAATGGAAGGAGTAGCGTTTAATGGCTATGGACAAGATCAACGAGGAAGTAAAGGAAATCACCTACGACGCCATCCGTATCGGATTGGCTTCTGACGAGAAGATCCGTGAGTGGGCTAGAGCCGGAAGACCCGGTGACGTTACCGAATACGAAGTAAAGAAGCCCGAGACCATCAACTACAGAACCCTGAAGCCGGAGACCGGCGGTCTGTTCTGCGAGAAGATCTTCGGACCCACGAAGAAGTTTGAGTGCCATTGCGGCAAATACAAGAAGCAGAAGGTTCGCGCGAAAAACTTCATCTGCGACCGCTGCGGTGTTGAGGTTACCGATGCTAAGGTGCGCCGTGAGCGCATGGGTTACATCGAGCTTGCAGCTCCGGTGTCCCACATCTGGTATTTCAAGGGAATCCCGAGCCGTATGGGACTCCTGCTGGACATGACTCCCAAGAACCTGGAGAAAGTCCTGTATTTTACGAGTTATATCGTTTTGGACGGCGGCAGCACCCCTCTGAAGAAGAAGGATATCCTGTCCGAGGCGGAGTACAACAAGTATATTGAGGAATTCGGCGACGGAAGCTTCACGGCACAGATGGGTGCCGAGGCGATCCGCAAGCTGCTCGAGGAGATCGACCTTGACGCTCTGTCCGCAGAGCTCGAGGAAGAGCTCGCACACAGCAACGGCCAGAAGCGCGCGAAGCTGATCAAGCGCCTCGAGGTTGTCGATGCATTCCGCGAGTCCGGCAACCGTCCGGAGTGGATGATCCTCAAGTGCATCCCAGTTATCCCGCCGGATCTTCGCCCGATGGTACAGCTCGACGGCGGCCGTTTTGCGACGTCCGACCTGAACGATCTGTATCGCCGTATCATCAACCGTAACAACCGTCTGCAGAGACTCATCAGTCTCGGCGCGCCGGAGATCATCATCCGCAACGAGAAGCGTATGCTTCAGGAAGCGGTTGACGCTCTCAACGACAACGGTCGTCGCGGTCGTCCGGTTACCGGCCCCGGCAACCGTGCGCTGAAGTCCCTGTCCGACCTCCTCAAGGGTAAGCAGGGTCGCTTCCGTCAGAACCTCCTCGGTAAGCGTGTCGACTATTCCGGTCGTTCCGTTATCGTCGTAGGACCCGAATTGAAGATTTACCAGTGCGGTCTCCCGAAGGAGATGGCAATCGAGCTGTTCAAGCCCTTCGTTATGAAGGAATTGATGGCTATGGACAAGGCGAAAAATATCCGTGCAGCGAAGAAGATGGTAGAGCGTCTTGAGCCCGGTGTATGGGATGTCCTCGAGAAGGTCATCCAGGAGCACCCTGTCATGCTCAACCGTGCACCTACCCTTCACCGTCTCGGTATTCAGGCGTTC
>JAFZMO010000088.1 GCA_017551165.1 Lachnospiraceae bacterium | reverse complement strand
AGAGAAATATTGTCGGAAGCCGGTATAAAACACAGGTAACCGGGATCGCAGGACGATACAACAAACACATGTGAGGCAGACTTATGGAATCCACATTGAAGAGAACCTGGTCGGAGATCGATCTGGACGCGCTTGTTCATAATTATCGCACGCTGCGTGCGCGCGTGGGCGAGGGCGTCAGATTCTTAGGCGTCGTCAAGGCGGACGCATACGGGCACGGCTCGGTGATCGTCGCCCGGACGCTGCAGCAGGAGGGCGCGGATTACCTTGCGGTCAGCAGCATCGACGAGGCGATGGAGCTTCGCGTGAACGGTATCACGATGCCGATCCTGATCCTTGGGCACACGCCGAAGGAGCAGGTCGACCGGCTGCTTCAGTACGACATCACACAGGCGGTCACCTGCAAGGCAAAGGCTGTCGAGTACTCCGAGGAGGCGGTGCGCCTGGGAGGCACGCTGCGGATCCACATCAAGGTCGACACGGGCATGTCGAGACTCGGATACCTGTGCGACGGAGACCTCTTTTCTACAGGAGTAGAAGGCATATGCGAAGCGGTTTGCATGCCGGGACTGGACGCCGAGGGAATCTTTACTCATTTTGCGGTTTCGGACGAACCGGGAGAGGAAGCGAAGGCGTACACGGAGCATCAGTTCAAGCTGTTCACGGACGTGATCACGAGCGTGGAGGAGCGGCTCGGCCGCAAATTCCGGCTTCGCCATTGCTCGAACACCGGCGCGGTCGCGCGGTACCCGCAGACGTACCTCGATATGGTGCGCCCGGGACTTCTGCTGTACGGCTACGGCGAGTTCGCCGCGGAGCTCGGGCTCAAGCCGGTCATGACGCTGAAGACGAACGTCTCCACGATCAAGATTTACCCCGCCGGGACGGCGATCAGCTACGGCGGTATTTATAAGACGGAACACACGACGCGCATCGGCGTGCTCCCGTACGGCTACGCGGACGGATTTTTCCGGTGCCTGTCGAACCGCTGCAGCCTGATGACCGACGAGGGACCGGCGCCGCAGCGCGGCAAGATCTGCATGGACATGTGCATGATCGACCTCACGGACAAGCCCGGCGTCGGGATCGGCTCGGAGATCGAGATCTTCGGACCTCGCAACCCGATCGAGACTATGGCGTCGATTGCCGGCACCATACCGTACGAGCTGACCTGCGCGGTCAGCAAGCGTGTGCCGCGCCGCTACATCCGCGGCGGCGAAGTCATCGAGGAGGAGCTGATGCTCCGCATGTGACGGAGTGTTTGTGACAGGGGGACGGTTCTTTTGTCACATTTTGGGGAGGGGTTATGGAAATCTACGAAGAGATGAAGTTTGTCAAGATGGAAAGTGCGATCCACAACTGGAAGGAAGCGTCCTACCGCGTGCGGGTCTGCATGGTCGCATTCCTCGTGGCCTGTGTGATCGCGATGTGGCTGTCCGGCACCCGCAAGGGGGACCTGATCATCACGATCATCTGCCTGCTGGCCAACGGCTTTCTCACGTACTGCGACGTGCGGTTACATCAGTTTATCGCCAAGGGCGAGAGCGTGCTGTATGAGGAGCAGATGAAGTCGATCGACACGAAGCGAAGACTCGAGGAGCTCGGCGTGTTCAACTACTCCGCGGACTTCAACCGGGAGATGCTACTGCTTCATATCCCCGAGGGAAAGACGCAGATCGCACTGGCATTTTACTTCGTGACAAACGGGATCGGACTGCTGTTTTTCATATATGCCCTGATACAGATGTTTTAGGGCAGAAACATTAAAGGTAGATTAAATTTACCTTTTTGGGCCCCGGCATATTGCATTTACGGGGAAAATGTGCTATTATGATGTCGTTCGAAGGGAGCGCGAGAGTGCGGATCCCGGGGAATTGTCGGCGGTGCGTCCGGCAGAGAATTTAACTTTTGTGGAGGTACAATATGGGTTGGCTTGTTACAATTCTTGTAGGTGCTGTGTGCGGTTTCCTTGCAGGAAACATCATGGGCTCCAAGGACAAGGGTCTTCTTATGAATATCATTCTCGGTATCGTAGGTGGTGCTCTTGGTAACTTCGTGTTCGGCCTGATCGGTATCAGCTTCCATGGCTTGATCGGTAACATCATCGGTGGTGTGATCGGTACTTGCCTGCTGATCGGTATCGGCAGAGCATTGATGAAGAAATGATGAAACCGACACGGTTATAAACCGGCTAATTGCCCCGCGCTTCTTCCGGGAAGTCGCGGGGCGGTTTTTCCGGGAAGGTCGGTAAACAGTAGGACAGCGGCCGCGTGCGGCCGATGGAGGTCAACGGTATGGATTCGTTGAAACGATTTTTTTGCGGCGCATTGCTTCTGTTCATCGGATTCTTCTTCGCGCTGTTTGTGGCGATGGCACTGGGCGCGGAAGGAAGCGACGGCGCTTTGCGTATCCTCGGGCTGATCATGGCTGTGATCAACGGCGGTATCATGTGGAAACTGGGCAAGGTCGTGTTCGGCAAGTCGAACTCACAGGCGCATATCCCGCAGCAGCCGTTTGATGTTGAAGTGTCGCCGGAGATGGACCATCGCGATGACATGTCGATGCAGTATAATCCCTATTTTGCGGATGTGTACGCGGAGCAGCAGGAGGAGATGCGTCGGGCACAGCAACAGCAGATGCTTCAGAACTCGCTGGTTCAGCAGCAGATGGTGCGTCAGCAGGCGCAGCAGGCACAGTTGCAGGCAGAGCTCTTGGAGCAGCAGGCGCAGGAGCTTCGTGCTCAGGCGGAGGAGATGCAGCGCCAGGCTGATCTGACAAGGACACAGCAGTGACGCGGTGAGGACGATATGGATGAAGTAACGTTGTATTTGGAAAATGTCGGAGAGGACGATGTTCTGGTCGGCGTCGGCGAGCGTGAGTATACGACGCCCGAGGTGGTCGGGATGATCGCGGAGATCGCCGGTCGACTGGAGGATGACGGGAATGTGCGGGTGAGCCGGGCAGTGCTTGCGGCTCTTGAGCAGTTTATCAATCCGCCGAAGGGCTCCGCGCCGATCGTGGCGGAGGAGATCTCGGACTGCGACCGGTTTACGTGCCTGCGCACGCTTGAGGCGATGCGCAAGAGCGAGGACGCGGATGAGGAGCTGCGGCAGCACATTTTTGTCATTTCGTATTTGTTGCGCGGCTACGCGTGCCATTGTCCCTGACGGAAAGAGACGAATATGAAGAACATTTTGCGCAGAACAGAAAGGATCGCGGTATTGGCAGTCTTTCTTTTCTGCGCTCTTTTTCTGCGCACGGCGTATGCGGAGGACATCGAGGGGACGTTCCCGTATGAGACGAGCGGCCTCTCGGGAGAGGTGGAGAAAGCGGAGTTCACATATGAATACCGCGACAGCTATTTTACGGAGAGTTCGTATACGCTGAATATGGACCTCGCGCGGCTGTCACTTCGCCTGTCGATCGCCGGGTTCGGCTTCGGCAAGGAGTCGGACGCCACAAGTCTGAAACTCATGTTTGATCAGCTCGACGTTCACTACGACGAGAGCACGATCCACTACGTGGTGCCCGGTGCGGATACCATCGGGTACGGGTACGGCGTCCGCGACCTCGGGGACAACAGAAAACTGATCGTCGCCGTTGTGCGAGGCGGCAATTACCAGCAGGAGTGGGCGGGGAATTTTTCGCTCGGACTGACGGAGGACCACGAGGGCTTCCGTTCGTGCGCAGACCTTCTGGTGAAGGACCTGCAGGCGTATATCGCGACGATGCCCGAGGGGAGCGAGATCTCCCTGCTGATGACCGGGTATTCGCGGGCGGCAGCCGTGAGCAACCTTGCCGCTGCGGATCTGGACCTGCTGGCGTCCGAGGCGAAGCTCGCCGGCGTGACGCCCGAGCGCATCTACGCATACTGTCTTGCCTGCCCGCTCAACACGAGGCGGACGGAGGAGGCGGCGAAGGCGTTGTACGGCAACATTTTCTCGTTCGTACACCCTGCGGATCCGGTTCCCAAGGTGGCTCCGGGACAATGGGGCTACGGGCGGTTCGGTAAGACGTATCTGCTCCCGACGTCGATCAATGACGATGATTACGACACGTATTATGCGAAGTTTGAGGAGCTGTTCCGCCGCTATGCGGTGACAGACCGCTATTTGATCACGGCGGAAAATGTCATTGCGATGGACCAAAGTATTGCTGCGATGGCGGACACGCTGATGTCGCCGACGGTGTATGTTCTGACCGCGCAGAAGACGATCCGCTCGGCGTTTCTCGAAGCCGGCGACGGGCTTGCGACGGTGACCGAATTCCTGGGAGGATCCACAGAGCCGGGGGACGGGGACAGCGCCGGCAATCCGTTCATCGCACACGCTCCGGAGCACTATCTCGCCGCGCTCGACGCCCTTGAGGACGGCGCGAGACTGTCGGCGGTCCGCAGCGATTACGGCTACCTGATCTTTGACGGCGAGTTCGACGTCACGATCTATGACAGCGAGGGAAAACAGGTTGTTTTCGCCGATTGGGACAAGAGAGAGATCACGGCGGACGATGCGCTCGGCGCCGCGTACGGCGTCGGCGGCAAGCTTATGTTTGACTGTCCGGGCAACAAGACCTACTACGCGGTGGTTGTTGCGGACGATCGTTTGAAGGTGTCGATCGAGTGCGGTCTGTTTGACAGCCGCGCATCACGAGACAGGAGGAAACATGAATACAACAAGGTGCTTCTCAAGGAGGACGAGCGCCTTGTGATTGTGCTGGATCCGAAGGAACCTGCGCTGTACCGAAGCAATTCCGGTACGGCGGAGGAGCTGCTCGCGGCGATCCTGAGCGGCGGGACAGGCGATGCGGAGAAGATCAAGGCGAGCAAGACAGTCGTCTACGAGTCGATCGCTTCCGACGAGCCGACGCAGCCCACGCCGACGCCCACGGCGACGCCTACAGCGGAGCCTACGCCGACTCCCGAGGCAACGCCTGCGCCGGAGACTACGCCGACGCTCGAGGCAACGCCTACAACGGAACCGACATTGACGCCGGAGGCTGTGCCTGCGACGATAACGCCTACGCCGGCAGGGACGGCGAGGGAAACGCCCGCTCCGACGCCCACAACCGACGATGCGACGCCTGCGGGCAACAGCACGAAGTCTTCGGACAGCAATCGTAAGTTTGTTCTCCTGCTCGCAGGAGCCGGCGTCTGCCTGCTGCTGGTCACGTGTTTCGTCGCGGTGTACGGCAGGAAGAAGTCAGGCAGGACAGAAGAACAGACGAAGGAAAGAGAACAGACGAAGGGATAAGACAGACGAAGCAATCCGACAAGCAAGAGACACATAGAACGATGAAGAAAAAGGGGCTGTTAAAAAACTCCCCATGATACGAGCCCGGCCAAAAGCCGGGCTCGAAGTCTGTTTTTTCAATATCAAGTAAGAAACCCGCCGGTTGCAATGGCAATCCAGGCGGGTTTCTGGTATAATT
>JAFZMO010000087.1 GCA_017551165.1 Lachnospiraceae bacterium | reverse complement strand
GAATACATTGTACACGAACTGGCTGAACTATTATTGCTACCAGCTGACACCGTACGATTGGACGTTTTGATCACAGTAAACAAGGTGAGGTAACGGGATGAAATATCCATTGATTGTCATTCAGATGCTAGGCGGCCTGGCACTTTTCCTCTACGGCATGCGCCTGATGAGCAGCAGCTTGAAGGAGAGTTCCTCCGGCAAATTGAAATCGATGATGGAGAAGGTGACGGGCAACCCGTTCAAGGCGTTCCTTCTCGGTCTCGGCGTTACGGCGGTCATTCAGTCCTCGACGGCGACGATCGTCATCACATCAGGTCTGGTCGCCGGCGGCATCATCACCTTAAACCAGTCGCTCGGAATCATCATCGGCGCGAACGTCGGTACGACCGTCACCGGACAGATCGTCCGACTGATGGACTTAAACTCCGATTCGACTTCATGGCTCACCTTCCTGAAACCTTCCACACTTGCGCCGATCGCGCTGATCGTCGGAATTCTGCTTCTGGTGTTCATTCGCGTGAAGCGGTCCGATGCTATCGGCAACGTTGCGATGGGCTTCGGTATCCTCTTTACGGGTCTTATGAATATGTCAAACTCGGTGAGCGTGCTGACCGAGACCGGTATTATCGACAAACTGTTCGGCAGTATCGGCAAGAACCCGATCCTCGGCTACCTGTGCGGTGCCGGTGTCGCGTTCGCGCTGCAGAGCTCGTCCTCGACGATCGCTATCCTGCAGACAATGGCAACCAATACTGTCATCACATTCGGCGTTTCGTATATCATCATCGTCGGTATCTACCTCGGAGACTGCCTTACCACGGGAATCGTGTGTTCCATCGGCGCCAAGGCGGACGCGAAGAGAGTCGGTGTCGTCAACATTATCTATAACCTGAGCAAGACCGTTGTCGTTCTCGTAGCGGTCAATGTTCTCAGAGCCTTCGGCGTGTTTGACACGCTTTGGGAGCATGCCATGACCGCCGGCGGCATCGCCAATGCCAACTCCATTTTCAACCTCGGTTGCGCGATCCTGCTTCTGCCGTTGACCGGCGTTTACGCGAGACTTTCGAAGCGGATCGTGAAGGACGACGTGGAGGAGAAGGTGGAGATCCCCGAGTTCGCGGCACTCAACCCGATCTTTTATGCGACCCCCGCGCTTGCCTTCGGCAGCTGTTACAACGCGCTGAAACTGATGTTCAACAAGTCGGTGGAAAATATCGACCGCGCATTCGGTCTTCTGAATAATTACGACAGTAACATCAAGGCGATAATCGATGCTGACGAGGATATTATCGACTCGCTGGCGGACGGTGTCAGTAATTATCTGGTTCAGCTGTCGCCGCATATCAATGAAGATATGCATGTCCATATCCTTGAACAGTACTACAAACTCGTCGGAGAGTTCGAGCACATGGGCGATCATGCGTTCAACATCTCTGAGACCGCAGTTCGCCTTTACAGGGAGAATGTCCATTTTTCGGAGATGGCGCATTCGGAGCTTGCAATCTCGCGGGAAGTCCTTGACCGTCTTTTGAAGGCTACGAGAGACGCGTTTGAAAAGCGCGATATCCGGGCAGCGCGGGAGATCGAGCCTCTTGAGGAGGTCATGGATGATATGATCAACGCGCTCAGTGACAACCATATGGCCCGTCTGCGCGAGGGCAAATGCTCGGTTAACGCGGGTACAGGACTTCTTGATGTGCTGACTCATTTTTCGCGCATCGCCGACACATGTTCCAACGTCGGCGTCTCTGTGATGACCCGTGTCAATCCGGAGATTGCGAACCGCGCGCACAATTATGTCACGGAGCTGCATCTCGGACATGACCGTGAGTACAATAAGGCGTATCACACGGCGCATGACATGTATTTTGAAAAACTGAATAAGGTTCAGTCGGAAACGCATGCGGAGGCTGTCGGAGCGAGCGAGGGACAGCTGCAGATGCCTCTTTCGGAGATGAAGCCGAACGAATAACGGGAACGTAAAGAACAACGTGCATCAGCCTGCATGGACAGGCAGAAATATACAAACTATACTAAGCGTATTGAGGAAAATAAGGAGAAGAAGTATGGGTATGGTTTCAGAGAAGAAGAGTACGATCTCGTACGTCAAATGGGACCGCGGCGCGAATCGCGAATTTTCCGAGGAAGTTACGGTTCTTCGGATGGACAACGGTAAGATCACGTATGCGATGGGCATCACGGAGGAGGGGTACCTCCTGCATTGCTATTACGGCAGGGCGATCGGGGAGGACGATATCAGCTATCTGATGCGCCTTTCGGATCACCCGTTCACACCGAACGGCAACAACCGTGATCGCCTTATTTTTATGGATTCGCGGCTGTTTGAGTTTCCGTGCCCCGGCACGGGTGACTACCGCGAGCCGTGTCTGATGGTGCTTGACGAGGACGGCATGTCCACCTGCGAT
>JAFZMO010000086.1 GCA_017551165.1 Lachnospiraceae bacterium | reverse complement strand
GCGGAGGCTTTCCCGAGAATCTGCGGCACGTATGAATACACCGGCGAGAGATACTGGAACACGGAGCGGTACATCGTTGTAAACACCGAGGATTTCAAGGAGGGAAGCACAAGGATCGCGCAGACGAGCGTGTGGATCACGCAAGCCAATACCAGAAGTGCTTCGGCGTACGATGCGGAGAAGAAGGATGTGACGGAACTGCCGTGGCAGAACGACCGCGATGTGAGGAAGTACTACCGGCTTCATTCGACGGACCCGGATAAGACGCTCGAATATCTGAAGGCTCATTTTTCGGATATCAACGTGAAGCGGGATAATGGTGTGGAGGTCGCAAGCGGCGTGATCACGCCCAACGATCTGTTCAACGAGCGGTTTAGGGAGATCAAGGATCAGATGGTCCTGCAGTTGATCGTGCTCGGATTGTTCTTAGCGTTCACCTGCGTCTGCATGTATCTTGTCATGCGTGCGTCCGTGATGAACCGCATCCGCGAGATCGGCATCTATCGAGCTATCGGAACATCGAAGAAAAATGTGATCTTCCGGTTTGCTGTGGAGTCCTGCGTGGTCGTATTAATGAGCGCGGGGATCGGATTCCTGCTCATGAGTATATTTGTCACATGGATCTCGAACAAGGCGTCCTCATACGTGATGATGTTCGGGTATCCGTTATGGATGGCGATCTCGCTGTTCGCATTTTTGTTGATCAGCGGAGTCGTGTGCGGCGTTCTCCCGGTCATCACGCTGCTGCGAAAGACGCCGAGCGATATTCTCGCGAAGTATGATATCTGACGGGAGGAAGAACAACAACCGCTGTAGCGGAACAACCGCTGTAGCGGCAAGCAAGAATCACAGAGGTACCGACCGCCGATTCCGGCGGAGGATATAGAAACACAAGGGGGAGGAACAGGCATTATGGCACTGTTGCGATTACAAAACATCGGGAAGATCTACGTGTCCGAGGGAAACGTGACCGTAGGTATCCGCGGTGTCAATCTGTCCTTTGACAAGGACGAATTTGTCGCGATCACCGGCGCGTCCGGCTCCGGCAAATCCACGTTACTCAACGTCCTGAGCGGTATGGACACCTATGAAGAAGGCGAGATGTATATCGAGGAGCAACCGACCTCGCATTATCAGCAGCCCGATTGGGAAACCTACCGTGAGAAGTACATTTCCTTTATCTTCCAGGACTATAACATTATCGACAGTTTCACGGTTTTGCAAAATGTGGAGCTGGCACTCATGTCGATCCCGGACCCGGGCAAGCGTCGCCGCCGTGCGATCGAACTGATCGAGCGAGTCGGCCTGAAGGCGCATATGAAGCACAAGGGAAGTCAGTTGTCCGGCGGTCAGAAGCAGCGTACGGTTATCGCGCGCGCCCTCGCTAAGGACAGTCCGATCATCCTTGCGGACGAGCCGACCGGTAACCTGGATTCCGAGACATCCAAGGACATCATCAAGCTGATGAAGGAGATCTCGAAGGGCAAGTTGCTCATCATGGTAACGCACAGCTTTGATCAGGTCGAGGATGTCGCCACGCGTCACGTGCGCGTGTTTGACGGTGCGATTGAGGCGGATCGTCAGTTGAAGAAAGCTGAGGCGGAAGCGGAGGCATCTTCGGAAAATACTAAGGCAGAGACAGTTGCGGAAGCAGAGCCCACGAACGCCGATGAGATGGCAGAGTCGACGGAAACCGCTGAGAAGAAGGCTTCGGAATCCGCAGCGAAGGTGGTTGTCGAGGAGAAAGTCAAGGATGTGTCCAACGGCTTTTTGCTTGGCCGTTCGATGTTTTTCTCCAAGCCGAGACTCAGCATATTTCTTTGCTTCTTGATGCTCCTTGCCGTGTTCGGACTGTTCTTTGCGACAGCGGTCTGCGGACGGTTCACGGATCTGTTTAAGAAATACAAACTGTTCCGTGAGGAGGAAGGCCGACTGATCCTCGTACACAAGGACGGAACTGCGATCTCTGACTCGGAGCTTCAGGGACTTGAGGAAAAGTATAAGGCAAAGGGCTCGATGCACTATGATTATCTGTTGGACTGCAAGATCCAGGGGAACTACGGTCTTACCAGAATGAAACTGCCCTATGATACTCCGAGCAATGGTCAATACACCATCATGTATGACAAGGATTTCGGCAGGCCGGATCTCGGAAGGTATCCGGAAGCGTTGGACGAAGTGTTTTTGTATCTGCCGCTGTATTACAAGCCGCAGTACGGTGAGTACAAGATCGAAGAGACCGTGTTGCCGTTCTTCGGTGATTATTTCAAGATCGTCGGAATCAAGTATTATGCAAATACCGAGAAAATACCTGTCGCATTGTTCACGGAGGAAGGCTTCCGGTATGCGACGCTCCTGTATACGTTTAACGCCGATATGAATACCGGTGTCGGAGCCGGCCTGGAGATGAGTAAATTCTACGGGGACGGCGCTGAACTGAAGGAGTTTGCCGGCGGAGAATTCTATGACACCTATCGATATACGACCAGTATCCGAAAAGACATCGATCCGGATAAGATCGTGTTCGGTCATGCTAAGTTTAACGATGCGTTGAAGAAGACGCACTCCATAGAACTTTATGTTATTGCAGATGCGACATACGCAAGAGACCGAAAGATCGGTTTCCTCGCAGAAATGATAGAGGAATATTGTGTCACGAAGTTCTCAAGAGACGATATCATCATCGATGATAACCCTGTCGCATATGAATCAACTTTCACCGAGAGTCACGTGATCCCGTTGTATCTCGGCGTGAATGTTGTCAAGAAAATGTTTAACGAAGTGATGGCAGGCAAATACGCTCAAGCCTCGCTGATGTTTGAGAGCGATCGCCAGGCGAGAAAGGTAGCCAAAGAACTCAATGACAACGGCTATGTGGCACTGACGACGGACGAGACGTTCCGTCCCAGCTTTGTTGAGATCCTGATGGTGGTGGTTCAGAGCCTTATTGTCGGTGTGATCTGGTTCATATTTGTCGTATTCCTCGGCTTTTTCATCAACCTGTGCACACACCGCACGGTAGCCGCATTCAAGGAAGATATGGCGATCATGCGATCCATGGGTATTCCCGTTCGCGTGATCCGAATCGGTATTTATGTGCGCATGTTCCTGTCTCAGGTGCCTGCGTTTATCATCATGCCGATCGTGGCGTACAAGGTATATCACACTCCGAAGTGGAACGCGCAGCTTGTGTATCTTCAACCGCTGCATTACGTCATGATCTATGTGGGTATGATATTGCTTCTGTACCGCGTCACCAGAAAACAGATCCGCAACCTGTTCGGTGTCAGCGTAAAGAAGTCGTTGCGTGGGGGTGAAGAGATATGATAGAACTGAAGCATTTACATAAGTATTACAACCGCAATAAGCAAAATGAGATCCACGTGATCAACGATGTCACGCTGGAACTGCCGGACTCCGGAATGTGCGCCATCTTCGGACCGAGCGGCTGTGGTAAGACGACACTGTTAAACGTGATCGGAGGCCTCGACTCCGTGGCGAACGGTTTCGTGGAGATCAACGGCGGTCAGATGACGGTGAAGGACGGCGAGAACGCTGTTGTTCGAAACCGGGACATCGGGTTTATTTTCCAAAATTACAATCTGAATAAGAGAGAGTCCGTATACGAAAATGTGGCGGCGTCCCTTCGCCTGTGCGGCATGAAGGACGAGTCGGTTATTGAGGAGCGAGTAAAGGCTGCTCTCGCGAACGTGGGCATGGAGAATTATGCGAAGCGTCTTCCGGACACGTTGTCCGGAGGTCAGCAGCAGCGTGTGGCGATCGCCCGCGCCATCGTCAAGAATCCTCCGGTAATCCTTGCGGACGAGCCTACCGGTAACCTTGATGAGGCCAACACGATCCTCGTCATGGATATCCTGAAGGAGATGTCGAAGGATCACCTTGTGCTGATCGTAACGCACGAGGCGAACCTTGTCGATTACTACTGCGACATGGTGATCGAGCTCAAGGACGGTCAGGTTGTCGAAGTCCGCAAGAATGATTCCGCCAACGGATACGTTGCGAGAAACAAGAATGACATTTTCCTCGGAGAGCTGGATCAGCATGTGCAAAATGACGGCAATACCGAGGTGACGTACTACGGCGATGCGCCGGAGACACCGATCAGGATCACGGTGATCAACCAGAACGGAAGATTCTTCTTACAATTGAACACTCCTAAGGTTTCTGTCATCGATGAGAGCAGTGAGGTGCATATCCGCGAGGGCAAGTTTCAGGAGAACGAGGAGCAGCGCCGCAAGGAAGCCAGCGTGGATATGAGTAAGCTTCCTCCGTTCGAGGGCAGCAATTACGGAAAGAGGTTCAGTTTAAAGTCGTCTGTGATCAGCGGTTACCGCGATAATTTCAAGATGATGATGCAGTCCAAGGGCAAAAAACGTCTGCGCGTGTGCCTTGCCTTGTTCGGAGCCGCGATCGTGTTTTTCTTTGCGCTGTTCGGAACCGGTATCGGCAATCTTCTCAAGGCAAAAAAAACGTATAACAACGAGACTTTCCTGGTCAGCGCACTGACGGAGGATATCCGTGATCAGCTCATTGAGTTGATGAATGACCCGGCAAACGGGATCGATGACATCGGTATCGGAAATATTTTGCGTGGGAGTTGCAGCGACCTTTCCCTTCGTTTCGGTCTCGCCAGATTTGAATCCACAGGGTACTACGACGAGGGGCTGGAGCCGAATAATTTTATCTCGGAAAATGTGACGCTGCTCCCTGAAAAGTTGGCGAAAGGACTTGAGGTGATCGCGGGTACCGGAGAACTGGCGGATGGAGATGTGCTCATTTCCAAGGCTGTTGTGAAACTGATCCTTAAGGATCCCCCGTTCAATTACTTCGACGACTATTCGGATTTTATCGGGCTTCAAGTCAATATCGGCAGTACAAAGCAAAAGTTGAAGGTGGTCGGTATCGTGGATACCAAGGAGATTTCCGCATATGTCAACGATTACACGAGAGCCGTGCTGCAGGTGGAAATGCGAGATATTCTGCCGAACGTTTCCGATGACCTTGACGGATACTTTGATGTCGGACCCGGAGAGTGTGTGCTGCTGCGCAAGTATTTCGTGGAAATGGACTACCCCGAGGGTTATAAGCCGTATGATAACTATGCGGAAAGTTATGAGGATTATTTAAATTCGCAACAAGGGGATGATCCGGAGGATCAGAGCGATCCCGAGAATCGTGACAACCCTGAGAGTCAGGAAAATCCCGATGGGCAGGACAACCCTGAGAATGGGGACAACCCGGATGATCCGGTGCCGGTCTTGACGGATACGCCGGAGTACCCGATCGATGATAGTAATAATGATCCTTTGGATGATTACTATCGCAGTCTACAGCAAGAGCAGCTGGAAATGGAACGCAAGGACAGGGAAGGCGTCAAGGAGGGGGATTACATTTACTACAACGGAATGAAACTCCTTGTAAAGAAGATCATCGATTTCGAGTTGCCGTTGGGAATGGCATTCGACGAGACGATTATCAATGAGACGTATTCGAAGATCTTTGAATGTAACGAGCATCTTCGCGCTGAGCACATCGAAATCCACTACGGAGGCTATTACGACGAATGGGGAACGTTTTACGAGGATGAATACGGAAACATTGACAAAGATAAGAAGGATGACGTAGAGATTTACCCGATCGGTATGCTTGACAAGTACAATAAGGTTGTTGTGATGAGCCGTGAGGATTTCATCACAGGTGCAAACTGGATGGGAAAAACGAGCTTGTGCCTTTCTGCTGATGAGTCAGTTCATTATGGAAGAACCGGACGGTACGAACCGTTCGAATCAACGGAGATGGTTACCTATCCCGGGGATACCATAAACGGAGCAAAACAAGGGACTTTGTTTAACATGTACAATACTGCTGAGAAGCTGTATTACACAGTACATTCGAACAATATTGAGGCGACGGAAAATGCGTTGAAGAGGGTGCTGGTCGGACTCGAGGCGCCGGGTAAGGAACGTGGCACGTATGGCAATGACGGATATGTGTATTCCGCGATCTACACGCCGGATGATCGTTACCGGGAAGCTACGGAAGGTATCTGGAAAACAGCAGTACGTATGCTTGCGGTCGGAGGTATCATGCTTGGTCTGATGTGTATTTGCATGTATTTCATCATGCGCTCAACGTTTTTGAACCGAACGAAAGAGATCGGTATCTACCGTGCGATCGGTGTGACCAAGAAAAATGTTCTGTTCCGTTTCGTCGTGGAGACCGGTGTGATCGCAACACTGAGTGTTATAATCGGTTACATCTGCGGAAGCCTTGTGATCTGGTATCTTTCCACAAAGGGAAGTATGGTCGGAGAATACCTGTATTATCCTGCGTGGATGGCGGTGATCGTGCTTGTCTTCCTATACACGGTTTCGATCGTGTGCGGTATGATCCCTGTGTTCTTATTGCTTCGAAAGACGCCGAGTCAGATTCTGGCGAAGTACGATATCTGATCCGGAGACCGATTTCTCCAATTTGATAACATAAAAAACCTGCCGTACAAATCGTCCGGCAGGTTTTTGTATTCATGTGATTCGGATCAGCCAAGCATCGACTCGAGTCTCTCGCGGATCGCTGAGATGAAATCCGCGGAGTTCACAGCTTTCGCGGTGTAGCCCTCGGATACGAGACCTGCGAGGTCTTTGGTCATGATGCCGTCGTTCAAGGTCTTGAGAACTGCTGCCTCAAGGCAGTCTGCGTAGCGTACGAGATCGGCAAGGCCGTCCTTCTCACCGCGCTTGCGGAATGCACCGGACCATGCGAAGATCGTTGCTACGGGGTTGGTCGAGGTTTCCTCTCCCTTAAGGTAGCGATAGTAGTGACGTGTTACGGTGCCGTGAGCAGCCTCGTACTCGAAGTTGCCGTCGGGACTTACGAGAACGCTCGTCATCATTGCGAGAGAACCGAACGCCGTACTGACCATATCGCTCATAACGTCACCGTCGTAGTTCTTGCAAGCCCAGATGAAACCGCCCTTGGAGCGGATGACGCGTGCTACGGCGTCGTCGATCAGAGTGTAGAAGTAGGTGATGCCTGCAACCTCAAACTTCTCCTTGTACTCGTTGTCGTAAATCTCCTGGAAAATATCCTTGAAGCGGTGGTCGTACTTCTTGCTGATCGTGTCCTTCGTGGAGAACCACAGATCCTGCTTTACCGAGAGCGCATACTCAAAGCAGCTGCGTGCAAACGACTCGATCGAGGTATCCTTGTTGTACATTCCCTGAAGAACGCCGGGGCACTCGAAATCGTAGATCGTCTCGCGCATCTCGGTTCCGTCCTCACCGGTGAACACAAGCTCTGCCTTGCCCTTGCCGGGGATGCGGAATTCAGTGTTCTTGTACACGTCACCGTAGGCGTGACGCGCGATCGTGATGGGCTTCTCCCAGGAGCGAACGTTGGGCTTGATCGAGTCGATCATGATCGGTGCGCGGAATACCGTGCCGTCGAGGATCGCGCGGATCGTGCCGTTCGGGCTCTTCCACATCTGGGAGAGGTTGTACTCAGTGACGCGCTGTGCGTTCGGCGTGATCGTTGCGCACTTGACGGCAACACCGTACTTCTTGGCGGCGTAGCTTGCGTCAAGCGTGATCTGATCCTTGGTTTCCTCGCGCTTTACGAGACCGAGGTCATAGTATTCCGACTTCAGGTCAACGAAGGGAAGGATCAGCTCGTCCTTGATCATTTTCCAAAGAATTCGGGTCATCTCGTCGCCGTCCATCTCGACGAGGGGGGTGGTCATCTGAATCTTGTTCATGGATTGTTCCTCCGAAAATGTATGTTTCACAGTATGGTCGCGGTGTGATCAGCGCTTGTTCTGCTCCGCGTAGTAGTTGATCAGGCAGCCGTCGAGGATGATCGTTTTCTCCTCGTCGGTAAGACCGCGGATCTGCAGCGTGATGTCTGCGACGGAGCCGTCCTTCTTGAGAACCTTCGCCGGGAAATCAACATCGCCTGCAGCAATCTTTGCGCGCAC
This sequence comes from Lachnospiraceae bacterium, assembly GCA_017551165.1. Classification (GTDB taxonomy): domain Bacteria; phylum Bacillota; class Clostridia; order Lachnospirales; family Lachnospiraceae; genus ISDg. Next base: position 35,605 of record JAFZMO010000086.1, on the reverse strand, counting down.
ATCCGGGATAAAGACGAAGTCGCCTTCCTCGTACGGGAACTCAGCGCCCTCCGGAAGTGTGAAGGGAAGGATACCCCAGTTGATGCAGTTGCTTCTGTAGCGCTTGGTCGCGTACTCATAGCAAATATTGGCGTAACCGCCGAGCACCTTCTGGCAGGATGCCGCCTGCTCGCGCGCCGAGCCGTCGCCGGGACGGTTTGCGAAGACACAGGAACCGAACTGCGTGTTCGCAAGAAGCGCGGATGCATCGCCGAAGTGCGAGAGCGCGTTCACAAGCTTCTCGGGTGCCTCGCCGGCCTGTCTTGCGAGGTCGAGTGCGTGGATGGCCTTGCTGCGGCCAACGTACTCGGGAACGCGGCGGGAGAGTGCGAACTCCGAGAGACGGAGCGGATTGCTGCGGTACGAGCTCGTCTCGCCGGACGGAATCAGCTCGTCGGTCGTCGTGACCGGATCACGGATCACTGCGGCAAGCTCCACGAGCATGTTGTCGGTGAGTGCCTCCATCTTCGGCCAGTCGGTGATGTTCGGTCCGAGAATGAGCTCCGCGTCCTTGTCCGCCTTGCCGAAGCCGTAGTAGATGCGGTTTGTATAAACCGTCTTGTCAAAATGGTACTCGTGCTTGGGTACCTTATACTCGATGTCGGTCGCAGCAGTGATCACACCGCCGTTGGCAGCCGTAGCTGCGATGCTTCTCGCATCCATGAGCGCGACGCCGCACAGCTGGCCGTCCGAAGGCTTCGAGCCCTCGCGGTTCGGGAAGTTGCGCGTCGTGTGGCGGATCGAGAGACCGTCGTTGGCAGGAACGTCTCCGGCGCCGAAGCAGGGTCCGCAGAAGGAAGGCTTGATGATCGCGCCGGCCTTGAGAAGCGATGCGGTTGCACCGATCTTCGTGAGCTCCAGGCTTACGGGAACGCTCGTCGGATAGACGTTGAGCGAAAAATACCCGTTACCGCAGGAGTTATTTTCCAAAATGGCGGCAGCCTCGTCGATGTTGTCGAACAGACCGCCGGAGCAGCCGGCGATCACGCCCTGGTCCGCATAGACCTTGCCGTCGCGAACCTTGCTGCGGAGATCATAGTGATGTCCCTTGAACTTGGCAGCAGCCTCAGCCTCAACGCCTGCGAGGATCTCGTCCGCGTTCTCGACGAACTCATGGATCGTGTAAGCGTTGGAGGGATGGAACGGAAGAGCGATCATCGACTCGGCCTTGTCGAGGTCGATCGTGATGAAACGGTCGTAATATGCGCATGCGCCGGGGGCAAGTTTCTTGTATTTATCAGCGCGCTCGTGAGCTACGTAGTGACCCTTCGTGATCTCGTCGGTCTCCCAGATGGAGGAGAGGCAGGTCGTCTCGGTCGTCATGACGTCGATGCCGTTGCGGAAGTCGATCGGAAGGTTTGCAAGGCCGGGCCCCGTGAACTCGAGAACACAGTTCTTGACGAAACCGTTCGCGAACGTCTCCTTGACGAGCGCGAGAGCGATGTCGTGAGGACCGATACCGCGCTTCGGTGTGCCGGTCACATAGACAAGGACTACCTCGGGCATGTTGAGGTCCCAGGTGTTGTTGAGAAGCTGCTTTACAAGCTCAGGGCCGCCCTCGCCGACGCCCATCGTGCCGAGCGCACCGTAACGGGTGTGCGAATCGGAACCGAGGATCATGTTGCCGCAGGCGGTCAGCTCCTCACGGGCGTAGGAGTGGATGACACTCTGGTTGGCAGGGACATAGATACCGCCGAACTTCTTGGCTGCGGAGAGACCGAAGACGTGGTCGTCCTCGTTGATCGTGCCGCCGACAGCGCAGAGGGAGTTGTGGCAGTTGGTCATGGCGTAGGGAAGCGGGAACTCGGTGAGCCCGCTGGCGCGCGCCGTCTGTATGATGCCGACGTAGGTGATGTCATGGGACACCATCGCGTCGAACTTAATGCGAAGTTTGGAGTCATCGCCCGACGTGTTGTGGGCGGACAGAATGTTGTAGGCAATGGTCTGCTTGCGGGCTTCACCGGCGTCAACGGAAGCGCTCTGTGCGGGAACGCCGTTCACGAGGAAGATACCGCCGTCATGCAGAGTAACACAGGTATTGCTCATAGAAACTCTCCTTTGGAAAACTTGTGTACACGTACACGCGCATACGGAATCTATTGTAATAAAATCCGCGTTTGCTGTCAACTGTTTTCCGCATCCGGATACACCTGCGGCAGTGGGATGCTTTCGCTTCGGAAAATGATCGTTGAAAACTCGTTACTTGTGCTTTTTTTGCTTGCTTTTTGACGTGTTACAAGATAAAATAGACATATATACGCAGACCGGCTACAGACCGATACGATACGGTGCCGGCAGAGGAGAGTGTTTATGAGTGTGAAAGTTGTGATGGGACAGTGCGTGATGCCTCGGGACATGTTTTTCGGAACGGCGTGGCCTCACGAGCAGTGCATCATCGGCGAAGACACGCTGGAGCTTGTCGTGAGCCCGATGTCACAGCGCAAGAACGCGGTTCAGATCCATATGGCTGCCATGTGGAACGGAGAGGTGCTTACCTTCCATGATCTGAATGCGGAGATGAAGAAAGATAACGTCAAACTGTATCTGCAGTCGCTCTCGGAGCGCCTGAAGGCTATCGTGGAGAAGTACTTCATGTGGCCGGAGGACGGTGAGCATGACATGCATGTATCGTTCGGAAGCCTCACCGAGAAGTCGGAGGAGGACGATCCGCTCGAGACGAACATGCGCTTTGTGCTGATGGTCAAGGATATTCTTCCGATCGATGATCCGATGGAACTTGACATGATCCACAAGAGCCTCAAGGGTGAGTTCAGCAACTGGCTCGAGGAGGTCATCAGCGACGTTCACAAGAAGGTCAGCGTCGAGGAGATGAAGAAGGACGCAAGCGTCCTGTTGGATGTAGAGCTCATGAAGCATGAGCAGGAGGATCTCGGACTGGAGAGTATGCTCGCGATCTTCTCGCTGTTGTTCGCAGGTCTCGGAATCCTGCTTTCGGAATGGTTTGTGTTCCAGGTGATTGCAGCATTTCTCGGCGGATACGTAGCTTATCGCTCGTACCAGAAGCAGAAGTGGGTGTGCATGGCGCTCGGCCTTGTTGCCAGCATGATCGGCCTTGTCTTCTGTATTCTCGCGTACAACGAGCTACGTGACAGTATGAAGGGCGTTCAGCTGCCGCAGAACAATTGATACGGATACAATGAAATCGGCAAGAGGGCTGCATGGTAACGTGCAGCCTTTCTTTGAGACTGTAATAAGCACACGGGGGAGCGTATGAGCCGTTCGGACAACCAAAAACTGAAGCTGTGCTACATCATGAAGATCCTGTCGGAGTGCACCTCGCGCGACGACGGGATCACGATGCCCGAGTTGATCGACAGGCTCGATGAGTACGGGATCGCCGCGGAGAGGAAGAGTATTTACCGAGACATCAATGCGATCAACGAGTTCGGCGAGTACATGACGATCAGGAAATACCGACGCGATGCGCAGGTGTACTACTATGCCGATGACCGGATGCTGACGCTCGCGGACATCAAGATCTTGGCGGACGTCATCGCCGCTTCGAAGTTTGTCACGGAGAAGCGCTCACAGGAGCTGATCCGCAAGCTTGAGCGAATGGTGAGTGCCAAGGAGAGGCGTGAGCTGAACCGAAGTGTGTACATTCGAAAGCATGCGCTGGAGGATGACGATGACGGCTACTCGAATGTCGATGCGATCCAGACGGCGATCCGGGAAAACCGACAGATCGCGTTTACGTATCTGCAGTGGGATACAAAGCTTCAGCTTGTGCCCCGCGAACAGAAGGTGCGCACGGGGATCAGCCCGTGGTGGCTTGTATACAACAATGAGAATTATTACCTCGGTGCGTACGACGGCGCGAGGAAGAGCATGCGAACGTACCGCGTGGACAAGATGCGCGATGTGACGCTCTCGGAGGTGCCCCGCGAGGGCCGCGAGGCTGCGGAGAAGACGAGACCGGACCTGTACGCACAGGCGAGGTTTGAGATGTTTGACGGCGTGCAGGAGCGCGTCCGCGTGAGCTGCCCTGCGGAGATGCTCGGAACATTTGTCGACAAGATCGGCAGGGATATCACGGTGATGAAGAAAGAGAACGGGCTGGAGCTGTCATTTTCCGTAGTGCCGAACCGGTTCTTCTTCGGGTGGCTTCTTGCGCTCGGCAATTCTGTGCGGCTTCTGAGCCCGCAACATTGTATCGATGAGATGGAGATGATGTGTATGAGTATGATCAACGACCACGATCGCTGTCCGATCAAGGCGGTCGTGTTTGACCTCGGCGGCGTGCTGATCCGGCTGCGCCCGGAGGAGTACATGAGGGACAACGGATTCACGCCCGATGAGATCAAATTCATTATGGATAACGTGATGCTGAAGGCGGAGTGGCAGAAGATGGACGAGGGCGTTCTCTCGCAGGAGGACGCGATCGCGATCTGGTCAAAAAAAGACCCTCGTTACGCCGATGCGGTGCGAAGGTATTTTGCGAAGGTTGAACAGCTCATTGAGCCGTTCCCGGACACGGAGGAATTGCTTGTCTCCCTGAAGGAACAGGGTTATCGCGTGTATGCGCTCACAAACTATCCGAAGGAACTGTTTGCTCTTCACGAGAGCAAGTCGATGCCTTTTTTGCGGTTGATGGACGGCTACATCGTGTCCGGCCGCGAGGTTCGTTTCAAGCCAAACGCGGACTTTTATGAGCTGTTTCTCGACAAATTCGGCTTGAAGGCCGGGGAGTGTGTGTTCATCGACGACCGGGATGACAATATACAAGCGGCACAGGCCCTTGGGATGCATGCGGTGTCGGCGCGCAACCGGGATCTCGGCGTTGCGGAGCTGAAGGCGTTCCTTGCAGTGCATCCGCCGGCATGAGATCATGTGAAAGCGTAAATCCGCACGACGCAAGCAGCGCGATACAGGCGGCGTTGTTCGGATGTACGAGCGCATAGACCGGAAGTTTCGGATCGTCCCGCCTTGCGGTCGCAAGAATTGCTTCGACAAGCTCATGTCCGAGGTGATTACCGCGGAACTGCGGCAGGATCAGAAAATCGATCGTCGTGACGATTTGTCCTGAAGCAAGCGTATCTTCAAACACACTTCCGTACCCGATTGTTACTCCGTTATGCTCTGCGCGGTAGGAGCCGTAATTGCCTCGGAACTGCGACAGAAGACGGCGGTTTTGATACAGAGCGCGGACGTCGGATTCCCGATAGTCATGCTGATCTTCGGTGAGCATGTAGGGGGCACGCTTGAAGTGCTCGTAGGCGGTCACAAACTCTTCCTCGCTCAGAGGATACAGTATGACCGTGTCGCTCTCGTACACGGCACCGCGGCCGGTGATCGAGAGGAACACTTCCTTGCAGTATTCCGGCGTGAGCGCCTCTAGGGAATCGATGATCTCGGATGTCGAGAGATGTATGCTATCGTGCTCGTAGCCGACAACAGCGCAGCCTCTGGGTGTCAGTTGTTTGGAGACGTCTTCGGAGTCCGTGACGACTAGCGTTTCATCGGACAGAACCGGATCGGCAGTTTCCGCGATCGAAGAAACAATATCGGAAACAGTAAGGCCATCCGTGAATTCGGTATGCACGCGAATTCCCGCCGCGGTGAGCGATTCTGCCACCGAAGCAAGCTCGTCGGTCATTTGGCGAAGAAGAAACAGGATCGAATTCATACAAGACCTCACAGTTGATTGATGTTAAAGAAACGCGCTGCAAGAAGGCAGCGAACACATTTATACTACCATCGAAGGAGTGGAATCGCAATGGAAATCGAACGCAAATTCCTGGTGCGGGAGATGCCGGACAATCTCGAGCAATATCCGCACAGCGAGCTCGAGCAGGGGTATCTGGCCAGCGGACATGGCGCAACGGTGCGCATCCGAAGAGACGACGACAAATACATCCTGACGCTCAAGAAGAAGCCGAAGGACCTCGGGAGCGCGAGAGAGGAGGCGCTTGTGCGCATCGAGATCGAGGAGGAGATCGACGAGGATCTCTTTACGCGACTCTCGAAGCATTGCGAGACGCCGATGCTTCGCAAGACACGATACCGCATTCCGTACGGAAAGTACACGATCGAGCTTGATCTCTACCACGGCGTGCTGGAGGGACTGGCGACCGCAGAGATCGAGTTTTCGTCGTATGAGGAGGCGGAATCTGCTAAGGTTCCGGAGTGGTTCGGCAAGGATGTTTCGGAGGACAAGAGATACCGGAACGTACGCCTTGCAACACTCACTTCTCTGGAGCCTCTGATGGAATAATCGATGGAAAATGCATGCAGAATGTAAGAATATCTTTCATTTCTGCAATAATATGAGATAACTGACAATATATGCATTTTGACGAAATTGTCAGACAAATATTGTATGCATTGAACAACGGCATACTCCGTTCATATCTGCCGAAAGTATCGTTTTTGGCAAATGTGTTCCCGGAGTATGCCGCTTTCGTTATGTTCGACAAGTGCGGCTTTGTGCCGTCGTTTCATGGTCTACAGGAGAGCACTTGCACAGGTCATTTTCCGACTCTATAATCTTACCTACACCGGCGAAAACGCGCGTGGCCGGTAATTGAGGAAGAAGGAGGATGACGGGATGGTAACGGCTTTTTGGTCGCCTCATTATCGAGAGGAGACGCCGGAAATTCTTGCGCTGGTCGCCGGCATGTGCTGCCGGCAGTTCCCCTGCAGTATCGCCTGCGTAGAGAATTATGTGCATGTGCGCAATCTGGGGTTTCACTTGTTGGGGAGTCGGTATGATGTACTCAAGAAGTCCACAAAACGGGAGAGCGAGGTAAGTTACCGGGCAGGGGAATTGTTCGTGCGGCAGATCTGCTATGAAATGGGGCGCAGCTGTCAGTACGGTTCGGTGATCCGCGCGGATCAAAACGGGCTTTGGTTTATGCCGATGAACCAGAGCCTGCACGGGGAAGCATATCGGTATGTGATGAGTGAGGTGCTGGATCAGCAGTTGGATTTTCTGGAGGAACAGTACGACGATGTGTTCCTCAATCTCGAGCCGAACAACAACGACACGACGGTGACGATGCTCGATCGGGCGAAGATCGTTGTCGTGTGTCTGCCGGCTACGAAGGATGCGTTTATGGAGTTCTACGATATGTATCGCTCGATGGTCGGAAAATGTTTCTTCGTGTTCTACGGAACGCAGGGCTCACCGGAGGCGCTTCTCAAGCTCCTTCGCACCTATGCGCCGAAGCATACGATGCGGTGCTGTTATCTGCCGATGACGAGGATCCTGCGCAAGTATTTGGAGGAGGGGCGGGGACTGGATTACCTCGACTGTTACAATGAGGTGTGCGGAAACCTGTGGCGTTTGTCTCCGACAGTCGCCGAGGACGCTGCGGAATACTGCTCATCAGCAGGGCCTTCGGGCACGCCGGTATCGGACTACCGCAGGTGGAAGAACGACATGATCAAACGGTTCGACGATGAGGAGATATCACGTGTCGTGTATATGGAAGGGAACTCCGGAGCGCACGAGGTTGAGACGATCCGCAGCATCCGTTATATCGGCGAGTGGCTGATGCAGAGGGAGTATCCCGACGCAGAGGGGGATTGTGTATTGATCGCCGAGCGGATGATGCGCCGAAGGATCATGCCGGCAGAGGTCCGAGAGTGGGAAATGCTCCGTCAACGCCAGTAGGAAAATGATTGAAAACAGAGCGCGTTTGTGGTACAATTTGCTCGTATCGGAAAGATACGAGGAAAGGAGAAAACTAGACACATGGGATTTTTTGACAATCTGAAGAAGACGGTATCGGATGCTCTCGGCAATGCAACGACTCCGCAGAATACGACGCAGACGATCACGTTTGCGGATATTCCGACCTCCCTTGAGGAGATGAAGGCACTTCCGTATGCGGATCTGAAGAGCCCTTACGCGGTAGCTGCACTTTGCGTTTGCGCACTTTGCATCTTCCCGACCGATCAGAATACTTCCATCGCGATGATGAACTTCCTGAAGGGACCGGATTCGCTCACCCCGAACGATATCGCGTTCATCAAGGATCGTTTCCGCGATAACAAGGACTACAAGCCGCGTTCGTACTTTGTAGGTGCAACGCCTCAGAACAACTACATGCCTACGTCTCCGTACTCGATCGTAGTATCGGAGAACCCTTACAGCCGTGACAACTTCAACGAGGGCTACCTTCGCGTATTCCTTCAGTCCGGCGGTGCTGACAGCCCGAGACCGCTCACGCTTCGCACGAAGCCGTCGACCGGCGAGTGGTTCGTATTTTCCGATTCCTTCTACGGACTTCTTGCGGACATCCGCACGCCCGCTGCACAGGATCCCTGGGCATAGGATTTCGGAGCGATAATGACATAAACAAAGAGCGCCTGTTGCTGTTGCGGGCGCTCTTTTTGTGTCTTCGGTATTCGGAAAATGTGCTTCACAGGCGGCGCGATCAGCGCTTGTCGCCGAGGAAGAACAGGGCAACCGTTCCGGGACCGCTGTGGGAACCGATGACGGTGTTGATGTAGTTGTAAACGATGTTCGTGAAGCCGAAGCGCTCGGTGATCAGATCGCCGACAAACTTTGCGTCCTCGTAGCAGTCACAGTGGGATATCAGGATGATCTCGTTTTGGTCCTTCATGCTGCCCATCGTCTGCTCCATGTTGTCCACGAGAGTGGTGAGAGACTTCTTGCGGCCGCGAACCTTCGCAACCGGGATGAGATGACCCTCGTCGTCGACGTGAAGGACGGGCTTGATGTTGATGAGTGTTCCGAGCAGCCAGGATACTTTGCTGACACGTCCGCCGCGCATCAGGTACTTCAGGTCGTCGACCGTGAACTGATGGCAGGCGTGAAGAACGTTCTCGCGGAGCCAGTCGGCAAGCTCGTCGATCGTAGCGCCTTCCTCTTTCTTCTTGCATGCATAGTACACGAGGAGACCCTGGCCCATCGAAGCGGCGAGAGAGTCGATCGTGATGATCTTGCGGTCCGGATACTCGGAGCGGAGATCGTCGGCAACGATGCAGGAGTTGTTGAACGAGCTGCTCAGACCGGACGAGAAACCGAGGTGCAGGATGTCCTTGCCCTGCTCGAGGATCGAACGGTACGTCTTTGTGATGCCTTCCGGGTTGGAGGCGTTGGTCATGTACTGAATGCCCTCACGCATATTTTCGTAGAATTTCTTCAGATCGGTCGAGGGACCGTCCTCAAAGGTTTCCTTGCCGTCCGTGTACTCCAATGGCTGAATGACAACACCGTGTTCGTTGACAAAGGAGTACGGAAGATCGCACGTGGAATCAGTGACAATGACATAATCGCTCATAGAAAAAGGCCTCCGAATGATTTGTATATTATGGCATGTGACTTCACGAACAAATAGTCGTGAAATCAAATGTTGCGTGATGTAGAATTAAAAACTACATCAGTATATTATCACAGTCGGGGGGTAAACGCAACAGGATTTTAGGTTTTTTCGCAAATGATACACTTTCTGTTTCCAATTTGCGAAAGTTGTGATATACTGCTGTTTAGTGTGTGCGCGCGCGAGCGTGTACAAATCTGATCTTGCAAGGAAGGTTGATTATGAAGGAAAAGACAAAAGGATTGCTGATGCTGGTCGGGCTTGCCCTGATCATTGCGGGAATCGCCCTGTGGGGATACTTCGGGACTGTGAATGACAATGTTCCCGGTGCGAAGGATGTCCGCCTCGGTCTGGATCTCGCGGGCGGTGTCAGCGTTACTTATCAGACAGTGAAGGAGAACCCGACGTCCCAGGAGTTGGAGGACCTTCAGACCAAGCTGGAGAAGAGAGCTACCTCTCTGAGCTCCGAGGCGCGCGTCTATCTTGAGGGCGGACGCCGTATCAATGTGGATATCCCCGGCGAGGACAACGCGGAGAAGGTGTTCTCCACGCTCGGCAACGCCGGTAACATTTACTTCATCTACGCGACGAACGCCGACGGTGTAGCGAACATCCAGCTCGGCTCGGACGGCAAGTATGTGCTTGCGCGCTCGATGGAGGAGATCATCGCAGCAGGCGACGTAGTCATCGACGGTACCGATATCGCCAATGCGGACCCGCGTGCGGCAGAGGATCAGACGACCAAGGCGGTTACGTACGAGGTTGTTCTGACGCTCAAGGATGAGGGAACGAAGAAGTTTGAGGCTGCTACCGAAAAATGTATGCAGTACTCCTACGGTTCGATGCAGAACACGATCGCGATCATTTACGACAACACCGTGTACAGCGCACCGGCCGTACGTCAGAAGATCTCCGCGGGAACCGCGACGATCACCGGATCCAAGACGATGGATGAGGCGAGAAACCTCGCAACGATCATCCGTATCGGTGCACTGCCGATCGAGATTGAATCTCTCCGCTCGAACGTAGTAGGCGCTACGCTCGGCAGCCGCGCACTCAAGACCAGCATGATTGCCGGTGCGATCGGCTTCGTGCTTGTGTGCATCTACATGATCGTGTTCTACCGCGTGTCCGGTCTTGCAGCAAGCTTCAGCTTGATCATCTATGTAGGACTGATGCTTCTGATGCTGCTGACGTTCAACGTCACGCTGACGCTGCCCGGTATCGCAGGTATTATATTGTCAATCGGTATGGCGGTCGACGCAAACGTCATCATATTTACACGAATACGAGAGGAGCTTGCAACCGGCAAGACGGTTCGCGCTTCCGTTAAGGTAGGTTTCCGCAAGGCTGTCAGCGCTATTGTTGACGGTAACGTGACAACGCTCATCGCAGCGATCGTGCTGTACTTCCGCGGAAGCGGCGTGATCAAGGGATTCGCCACGACGCTCGGCATCGGTATCCTTGTGTCGATGTTCACCGCATTCGTCGTGACGTACCTGATCATGAAGGCATTCAATTTTGTAGGCATTGACAAGGTCGGCGCATACGGCGTTGCGAAGAAGCCTCGCGTGATGCGCATCGTACAGAACTGGAAGAAGTACGTGATCATCTCCGGTTCCGTGATCCTGCTCTGCGTCGTGATGCTGATCGTCAACAAGGTTAGCAAGGACAATATCCTCAACTACGGTCTTGATTTCGTCGGCGGTACCTCGGTAGAGGTTACGTTCCCCGGAACGGCACCTTCGAACTCCGAGATCGAGAGCTTCGTATCCGAGAAGATCGGTGAGAACGCTACGGTCAACGCGGTAGAGGGCAAGGAGACGCTCGTGCTCAAGATGAAGTCCCTCGATGAGGAGACGGTCAACAAGCTCAAGCTGGAGCTGATGAACAAGTACTATATGAGTGAGTCCGACATCGAGACCGAGACCATCAGCGGTACGATCTCCGGTGAGATGAAGACCAACGCGATCGTTGCCGTGATCATCGCAACGGTATGCATGCTGATCTACATTCTGATCCGCTTCTCGAACATGGCTTTCGCAGCCAGCTCGGTACTTGCACTGGTACACGATATCCTCGTTGTGCTGTGCCTGTACGCAGTCGTATGGCTCACGGTTGACACGAGCTTCATCGCCTGCATGCTGACGATCGTCGGTTACAGTATCAACGCGACCATCGTTATCTTCGACCGTCTGCGTGAGAACCTGAAGAGCATGAAGAAGAAAGAGGAGCTGGCCGATGTCGTCAACCGAAGCATCAGCGAGACGTTCACGCGAAGCATTCACACTTCGATCACGACGCTGATCACGGTTGTCATGTTGATCATCCTCGGCGTGGAGTCGGTTCGCATCTTTGCGATCCCGATGGCAGTCGGTATCCTGTGCGGCGGTTATTCTTCCGTATGCATCGCAGGAACGCTGTGGTACTTCTTTAAGACCAGAAAGATGGCGAAAGAGCACGCCTAAAGAGTTTGTATGAAATCATCCTGCCGGACAGAAGCGTTCGGCAGGATTTTTCCTAAGATTGAGCAGGAGGCAGAGCATGAGGCGGTACGAGGAAGACTGGACGGGGACCTGGCGTTCCGGCGACGTATCCTTTTTGATGCAGAGATTCGGCATCACCAACATTTGTGCGCGCATCCTGTGGAGCCGCGGGTACCGTACCGAGGAGGAAGTCGGCGCGTATCTCTACGGCAGTGAGGAGGACCGTTGGCCGAGACTGACGGGCACGGATGACTTCGTGCGCGTGATGCGGGAGGCTATCGCAGAGGGCGGCAAATTCCGTGTGATCGGCGACTATGATGTGGACGGTGTGACCGCCACGTACCTGATGGTGACCGCGCTTCGCATGCTCGGGGCGGAGGTTGACTACCGCATTCCGGACCGCGTTGCGGACGGCTACGGCATCTCGGAGGAGATGGTGCGTCAGGCTCTCTCGGAAAATGTACGCATGATCGTCACGGTGGACAACGGCATCGCCGCCGTGAAGCAGTGTGCTCTTGCAAAGGAGCTGGGCTTACGCATCGTCGTCACAGACCACCACGATCCTCAGGAAACTCTGCCGTTGACCGACTGCACGGTCGATCCGAAGACCGAACAGGGAGTTTACCGCTATGAAAACCTGTGCGGAGCCGTTGTGGCGGGACTTCTCGCGGACGCACTGCTCGCCTCAGAGGGCATGACGGGCTACTGCGAGCGTATGATCGAGATACTTGCGATCGCAACGATCTGCGATGTCATGGACATGAACGGTTACGCGCGCGATATTATACAAAAAGGTTTGTTGAAGCCGGTCGAGCGATGGAACGCAGGCCTTCGTGCATTGTTCATCGCGAACGGTCTCACCGAGCCTGCCAGCGCATACCATTTCGGATTTGTACTCGGACCGTGCATCAACGCTCTCGGACGACTCGACACGGCAGACTACGGCGTGGAACTGTTGCTGAGTGCAGACGAATCGCTCCGTCAGGAGTACGCAAGCCGAATGGTTGAAGTCAATCTTCGCCGCAGAGAGCAGTCGGACTTCTACGCGAAGGAAGCACTCCGCATCGTCGATGAGAGAATTGCCGAGAACCCCGACGAGACCGTGATCGTGCTTCACCTGCCCGGATGCCATGAGAGTATCGCCGGCATCGTGTGCGGCAAGATCCGCGAAGCATGGAACCGCCCGACGTTCCTTCTTACGGATGCGGCCGGAGAAAGCAATCTGTTGAAGGGATCCGGACGGAGCACGGAGACATTTTCCATGATCGACGCGATGAACCGGCATTCGGATCTGTTCGTCAAGTACGGCGGACATCCGATGGCGGCAGGCCTCTCCATCGAACCCGTGAAGCTCGATGAGTTCCGCGCGGCGATGGCGGAGGAGTTTAAGGCGCAGGGGGCGTCCCTTCGCAGAGAGCGCAAGATCGACCTTGAGGTGCCGTTCTCGGAGCTGAGCACAACGCTCGTTGAGGAACTGGAGTTGTTAGGACCGTTTGGCAAGGGAAACCGACAGCCGTGCTTTGCACTCCGAAACGCGGAGATCGTAAGCGCGGGAAGAGTCGGAGCGAGCGGCAAGGTGCTTGCGTTGCAGCTGCGGGATGCGTCGGGAACGACGGTGCGCGGCGTTTCGTTTGACCTGGCGGACGATTTCATGGCGGACCTCGAGCAAGCGTACGGTAAGGGCGCAGCGCTTACGATCGGTCGAGGGAAGCGCATGACAGTAACGATACTGTATTCGCCGAAGATCAACACGTACAATGGGCGAAGCAGCGTTGAGATCCGCTTGGAAGGGTATCGGTTTCCGTAGAGGGGGAACATATGGGAGTTTGCATGATCATCGGCGCGGGTGAGCGCATTCCCGCGGATCGGATTCGAATACCGCAGGACGGCGATCTTGTGATCGCGGCGGACGGCGGACTGACGTGGATAGCAGAGGAGCTTTCGTTTGTGAAGCCCGATGTGATCCTCGGAGATTTCGATTCGTTGCCGGAACAACACAATCGGATCGAAGAATTCCTTCTTTCTCGTAAAGACGTAGACGGAAAGACGACGGAGGTTCTTCGTTACCCTGTAGAGAAGGATGACACCGACACCGGGATCGCGGTTGCGGAGGGTTTTACGAGAGGATACTGCGAGTTCGTCATCTACGGCGGGACCGGCGGAAGAATGGACCACACAATCGCCAATCTGTCGCTTCTTCTTCACATTGCGAAGAAGGGCGGACACGGATTTCTGATAAGCCCTTCGATGTGCTCGACAGTATTTGCAGGGACTGCTACGATTCGCGGTGTGAAGGGCAAAACCTTCAGCGTGTTTGCAACCGGCGAGGGCGCTGAAGGCGTGACGATCCGCGGCGGCAAATACGAACTGACTGACGGAGCATTGACCGAGGATTTTGCGCTCGGCGTGAGCAACTCCTTCACAGCGGAGGAAACGACGGTGAGCGCAAAAAAAGGAACCCTCCTTTTGGTGGGAGAGTTCCTTCCGGATGACATATCATTTTCCGAATAAGAATTCGGAGTTTACGGCCGAAATTACTCGGCAGGCTTTGCCTCGGTCTTGGCGGGAACAGCACCTCTGCGGTTCTGCGTCGCCTCGAACGAGATGCGGTTGATCGTCTTGCGGACAGCGGGAATGGAGAGCACGATGAGCGTGAGAACCATCTCGATGCCGATGTAACTGAAGTTGTAAGCGATCGGGTACAGGAACGAGATCGACTTCGGGAAGCTTTCGGGCATGTAGTCCATCCAGAACATGTAACCGGCGAGCGAAGCGAACACTCCGCGGCCGACACAGCCTACGATGTAACCGATGATCAGGCCGCCCTTGCGCTTAAAGAAGAAGCCGGACAGGCCGAGCGCCGTGAAGGCGAAGATGTAGTCGAGAAGCACCTGCGGGATCGAGAGAATGTAGGATCCGCCCGAGAGCAGGAACTGCAGAAGACTGAACGCAAACGCTGCGGTGAGACCGGTTACGGGGCCGTACAGAAAGCCTACGAAGCATACGAAGAACATGCTGAACAGTGTGACGGAACCGCCCCACGGAAGCGACCATACCTTGAGGATGGAAGCGACAACCGCGAGCGCGAGAGATACTGCGGAAACTACAAGACGAACGGTGCGAAGCTCGCTGGTGCGCTCCTTGCGGGAGACGATCGAAGCTGCTGCGACGACGAGCACGAGCGCGAGAACCGCGAGTGCAAAATAGCCGGCCTTCTGAAGGACGTACGCACCGTCATTTTCGGACCATTTTACGAACTGCAATAACAATGTGGGCATAAAAAAACCTCCTGGTGTAATAAAATATTGTACCGGAGGGGTTGGCTCCTGCATAACGCAGGCTTGATGAAGTTTCACGCTTCCTTACGCCGGTATTGTCCGGATCAAGTAATGAGGGATTGAACAAAGTTCATCTCAGCAAAGCACCCCTAGCGAATTACGGATGTAACTATATCCAAGCGCACAGGGTTTGTCAATACCCAATTTTTTGAAAAATGAGGGAGGAGTTCTATGATACTGCGAAACGGACATGTGATCGATCCGGCAAACGGGATCGACAGGATCGCGGACGTTGCGTTCGCCGATGGTGTGATCAAGGCGGTCGGTGACAGCCTGCCCGCGGACGGCAGCGCGGAGCTCGATTGCCGAGGCTCGTACGTTGTGCCCGGGTTTGTCGACCTGCACGTGCATCTGCGCGACCCCGGTCAGACTGCGAAGGAGACGCTTGCAAGCGGCACGGCTGCAGCTGCGGCCGGCGGCTATACGGCGGTTGCACCGATGCCCAACACGTCGCCTGCGACGGACAGCGCGGAGAAGATCGAGACGTTGCTTGCGAGAGCGAAGAGCGAGTGTTATGTGAAGTTGTTGCCGATCACAGCGGTGACGATCGGACAGGAGGGCAAGGAGCTTGCGGACCTTGCAGCTGCACAGAAGGCAGGCGCGCTTGCGATGTCCGAGGACGGCAAGTCCGTGATGGACATCACGCTGTACCGCGAGGCGTTGCAGATCGCTGCGAAACTCGGACTACCGATGTTCGCGCACTGCGAGGACAAAAACCTGGTGGCCGGCGGCGTGATCAACGCAGGTATAGCCTCCGAGAAGCTCGGACTTCCCGGGATCACGAACGCGGTGGAGGACGTCATCACGGCGAGAGACCTGATCCTTGCGGGAGAGACCGGTTGCCACGTGCATCTGTGTCACGTCTCGACGGCGTTTGCAGCGAAGTTATTGAAGGCGGCCAAGGACGAGGGCTATCCGGTATCCGGCGAGGTCTGCCCGCACCATTTTGCGATGTGCGATGACGAGATCCCGGAGGATGACGCAAACTATAAGATGAACCCGCCGCTTCGTAGCCGCAAGGATATGGAAGCGCTTCGTAAGGCGATCCGCGACGGCGTGTTTGACTGCATCTCGACGGACCATGCACCGCACACGACGGAGGAGAAGAGCCGCGGATTTGCGAAGGCACCGTTTGGCATCGTCGGTTCCGAGACCGCATTTGCGCTCTCGTACACAACGCTTGTGAAGGGCGGTTACATCGACATGCCGACGCTCGTGCGGATGATGAGCACGAACCCCTCGAGGATCGCGGGACACAAGGGCGGCACGCTCTCGGTCGGAGCGCCTGCTGACATCGCGGTCGTGACAGGTGAGGAATGCACGATCGACAAGTCGTACTTCCGCTCGAAGGGCAAGAACACCCCGTTTGACGGCAAGCGCGTATACGGCAAGGTGCTGGCGACGTTTGTCGACGGCGAGCGTGTGTATTAATCATTTTACGAAAAATACTCCCGGGCTTTCCCGGACAGAAGGAGGATTTTTATGATCAGCAAGCTTATTGACAAAATCCAGAAGACCAACGCACCCATCGTGGTAGGTCTCGACCCGATGCTCTCGTACATCCCCGAGCACATTAAAAAGGCCGCCTACGAGCAGTTCGGTGAGACGCTCGAGGGTGCTGCTGAGGCAGTGTGGCAGTACAACAAGGCGATCGTAGATGCAACGTACGATCTCATTCCCTGCGCGAAGCCGCAGATCGCAATGTATGAGCAGTTCGGAATCCCGGGACTGATCGCGTTCCGCAAGACCGTGGATTACTGCCACAGTAAGGGACTTCTCGTGATCGGCGACGTGAAGCGCGGCGACATCGGCTCGACGTCGGCGGCGTATGCGACGGCACACCTGGGTAAGGTCGCTGTCGGAGGGAATACGTACGTTCCGTTTGATGAGGATTTTGCGACCGTGAACCCGTATCTCGGCTCGGACGGTGTGAAGCCGTTCCTTGATGTCTGCAACGAGTGCGACCGCGGTATCTTCCTTCTTGTCAAGACCTCGAACCCCTCGAGCGGTGAGTTCCAGGATCGCCTGATCGACGGACGCCCGCTGTACGAGTGGGTCGGCGAGAAGGTTGCGGAGTGGGGCGAGTCGAGCATGGACGGCGCCTACAGCAACGTCGGCTGCGTGGTCGGCGCAACGTACCCCGAGATGGGCAAGACGCTTCGCAAGATCATGCCCAAGGCATACATCCTCGTGCCCGGTTACGGCGCACAGGGCGGCACGGCGGAAGGACTGAAGCCGTACTTTAATGCAGACGGCCTCGGCGCGATCGTGAACTCCTCGAGAGGCATCATCGCAGCGTACAAGCAGGCGAAGTATGCGGACAAGTTTGCACCGGAGAATTTTGCGGATGCATCCCGACAGGCGGTCATCGACATGATCGAGGACATCAACGGGGCTGTGTTCGGACGTTAATGCGGAAAATGCGAATCGAAACACCGAAAGTATTGACATTCGCAGTCCGTGGTGATACATTATGTGCTATATTTTCCGAGTAATATACTCGGATTGACGAAAGATATCGAGATAAGACGCGCAGGGAAGGCGCGGCGGAAGGAGCCGTATGAAGAATTACGAACCCGGAAAAATCGAACCGAAATGGCAAAAATACTGGGAGGAGCACGATACGTTCCACACCGATGTGTGGGATTTCAGCAAGCCGAAGTACTATGTGCTCGACATGTTCCCGTATCCGTCAGGCGTAGGTCTTCACGCAGGCCATCCCGAAGGGTACACCGCGACCGACATCATGGCGAGAATGAAGCGCATGCAGGGCTACAACGTGCTTCATCCGATGGGCTATGACTCGTTCGGTCTGCCGGCGGAACAGTATGCCGTGACGACGGGACATCATCCGAACGGCTTCACGCAGGAGAACATCAAGACCTTCGGCAAGCAGCTGAAGGAGCTCGGCTTCGACTACGACTGGTCGAAGATGGTGGCGACCTCGGATCCGAAGTACTATAAGTGGACGCAGTGGATCTTCAAGCAGCTCTATCTCGCAGGCTATGCAAAATACATCGACATGCCGGTGAACTGGTGCGAGGAGCTCGGCACAGTGCTCTCGAACGACGAGGTCATCGACGGCAAGTCCGAGCGCGGCGGCTACCCGGTTGTCCGCAAGAATATGAAGCAGTGGGTCATCGATCAGCCCGCGTTCGCCGAGGTTCTTCTGAAGGGTCTTGAGAACCTTGACTGGCCGGAGTCAACGAAGCTGATGCAGCAGAACTGGATCGGCAAATCGACCGGTGTCGAGGTGAAGTTCGACATCGTCGGAGGCGGAGATTTCTCCATCTTCACGACCTGTATCGAGACTATTTACGGTATCACGTTCATGGTGCTCGCACCCGACGGAGACATTGTCAAGACGCTTCTTGACCGTGTCGAGAACCGCGAGGAGGTTGAGGCGTACATCGCGGAGACCTTGAAGAAAAATGATATGGACCGCACGGAGCTCAACAAGACAAAGTCCGGATGTGAGCTCAAGGGCGTTACGTGTATCAACCCCGTAAACGGCAGAGAAGTTCGTATGTTCATCGGCGACTTCGTACTTGCCAGCTACGGTACCGGTGCCGTCATGGCGGTTCCGTCTCACGATCAGCGTGACTTCGAGTACGCGATCGCGCACAATATCGATATGCTGCAGGTCATCGACGGCGACGAGAAGCTCGGCCATGTCGATGTCAGCGAGCATGCGTTTGAGAAGGGCGACTATCTCGGCAAGGGCTATCGTCTGATCAATTCGCAGGAGTTCACGGGACTCACCGTGGAGGAGGCCAAGGAAGCCATCACCGCGAAGCTGGAGAAGATGGGAGTCGGCAAGAGAACCGTCAACTATCATTTCCGCGAGTGGATCTTCGCGCGTCAGAGATACTGGGGCGAGCCGGTTCCGGTAGTACACACCGAGGACGGCGGTATCCATGTTCTCGACGATGACGAGCTGCCGCTTGTTCTGCCTGAGCTTGATGATTACAAGGGCAAGAACGGACAGGCGCCTCTTGAAAATGCAACCGAGTGGAAGCAGTACGATCACAACGGCATCAAGGGCAAGAGAGAGACGTCGACCATGCCCGGTTCCGCAGGATCGAGCTGGTACTTCCTTCGCTATATCGATCCCGACAACGACAAGCAGCTGGCGGATCCTGAACTTCTGAAGCACTGGATGCCGGTTGACCTCTATATCGGCGGACCGGAGCACGCGGTAGGACATCTGATGTACAGCCGCATCTGGAACCATTTTCTGTATGACAAGGGAATTGCACCGACCGAGGAGCCGTTCAAGAAGCTTGTTCACCAGGGTATGATCCTCGGCGCAAACGGCATCAAGATGGGCAAGCGTTTCCCTGAGTTCGTCGTAAACCCGAGCGACATCGTTCGCGACTACGGCGCAGACACGCTTCGCCTGTATCTGATGTTCATGGGACCGCTCGAAGTCAGCAAGCCGTGGAGCAACTCCGGCGTTGAGGGCGCACGCAAGTTCTTAAACCGCGTGTGGACATTTATCACGAATCCGGAAAATATCACTGACGAGGCAGTTCCGTCTCTCGAGCGTGTATATCACCAGACGGTGAAGAAGGTGACGAGCGACTTCGAGAAGCTCGCATTCAACACTGCGATCAGCCAGATGATGATCTTCGTGAACGCCTGCTACAAGGAAGGCCGCTGCACGAAGGAGTACGCGGAAGGCCTTGTGAAGATGCTTGCCTGCATCTGCCCTCACATCGGTGAGGAGCTGTGGAGCGAGCTCGGACACAAGGGCACGATCGCTTACGAGCCCTGGCCGTCGTTCGAGGAGGGCAAGACCAAGGAAGACACGATCGAGATCGCCGTTCAGGTCAACGGTAAGGTCCGCGGCAAGGTCAACGTAACGATGGAAGACGATGAGGACAGCGTGCTTGCCAAGGTACAGGAGTCCGACGCGGCGAAGTTCCTGACCGGAACCATCGTGAAGAAGATCTACGTCAAGGGCAAGATATTTACGATCGTTGTAAAGCCGTGATCAAACAGCAACATAAGCAAAACAATAAGGCGCATCCACAATTGAGTGGTTGCGCCTGTTTTCATTTTCCGCATTGTATGTCGGAAGAATACGATCACCGGATCAAAGATTCGTGTAGGTATAGTGTTCCTCGGAGAACTTCATAAGGACATTCTCGTAGAACTTGCCTGCAAGGAATTTTGCCATCGGAAGATTCTGGTCGAGATAGTTGCCGCACTGCTCGGGAGCAGCGCCCGGGATCTCGCCGGTGTAGTCCGCGATGAAGGCGAAGCACTCGCGCATCAGCGGAAGGATCTCAAGGGACGTGTGATCGCCTGCGAGCAGAAGATAGAAGCCGGTGCGGCAGCCCATCGGCCCGAAGTAGAGAATCTTGTCAGCCCATTCCGCATGATTGCGAAGGAAGGTCGCACCGAGATGCTCGATCGTGTGGATCTCCGCGGTGTTCATCACAGGCTCTCTGTTCGGAGCGGTCATACGGATATCAAATGTGGTAACGACGGTGTCGCCGGCGGTGTCCTTGCGGGACACATATACGCCCGGCAGAAGCTTCGTGTGGTCTACGGTGAAACTGGCAATCGTTTTCATAATACCTCCCTGGAGCGGTAGTTTTGGCATCGTTTCAGCGCCTTACAGTATACTCCACGCCAACGAGGATTGCAACGGTTTACGCGGAATATGTTTTGTGGTAAACTATATCAAAATACGTTCGTGAGAAGAGAGGAAAACTATGTATTGTTTAACATGCGGCTATAAGCTTGAAGGAACCTCGAAGTTTTGCCCGGAGTGCGGCAGCCGGCTCGAGGGGAACGTTTCGAATGAAGATCCGAAGGAGATGGACCGGCGTGTAACATCTGACACCGTTCCGACGCCTTCGCAGTCGCCGGAGTTTCCCGGCGTACCCCCGTTCGGAATGTTGGGGATGTTGGGGATGCAAGACATCATGAACGGCAAGGTGACGGTAGGGTTCGATGAGGCGATGAGGAAAATAAACTCCGTCTGGAGCTTTGAGTATTCCACCAGCGGCATGATGTTCCGCTCCGGCGTGACATACCGTGCTTGGAAGAACGATGATAAGACGAAGACGTACGCACAGGTTCGCCTGAGCGGAGTCGATCTTAAGGATGCCCCGGTGTTTGAAGTGAGCAACGAATTCGCGGATCATCTGGAGATGATCCTAAACGCAAGTAATGCTGACGACTGGGATGGCTTTAACGGTCATGCAGAGGGCGTGATGGACGGAGACAGCTTTTCTTTCAGCTTTCGGGACGGTAACGGAAGAAAGATCAGTGCCGGTGGCTATATGGCATGGCCGGACGGCTTCGGTGTTGCGAGAGTAAGCTGGGATGCGCTTTTCTACGGGGAGTACGATAAACATTTTCCGAATTATGCGAAGAGACTGCAAGATTACCTCAACAATACGGTGTTCCCGCAGTACGGCAAATGCGAACCCACAGTTTACGAGGTGCATTACATTTCCGACGGGCCGGAAAGCTTCAGCTACAGCGAGAGCAGCATGACCGAGGGGATCATCTCATACAGGCTGGGACGATTCACGCAGCCCAAGGCCAATGACGATACGGACAGGACGTGGATCGAGGCTTTGCTTTTGCGCAGCTTCAAGAAACCCTTCGAAGCGGATCCGTCGTACCATGAGACCGGTCTGATGGCGGAGTTGTTTCGCTCGGATGCGGAAGGCGTACGGAAGATCTCCGAGAGGCTGATCTACCGGGAGATTGCGATCGGCAACGAAGGCGACGCGGAGGTCCTGTTCCGCGAGTTTGACGGAAAAACGGTGATCGGTATTTACAGAAAGATCACATACCACTACGGGAAAACATATAAAGCGTATTACTTTAAGGCGTTCGACTGCATCGGCGGCACATGGAATGAGCTTGGGTATTCGGATATCGAGATCCCTGCGCGTGAGACGGTATTTAAAGACGAGGATCTTGCGCGATTCACCGAGGTTATGGGGACGATCGGTCTGAGCGATTCCGCAGCGAAATTCCTAGAGTCGAAAGAGGATTTCAAGATAACGGAGAACTACACAAGGGTAGCACGGATCGCCTGGTTTACGAATTTAAATTCGGAGTTCCCGCAGAAGGTGAAAGAGACGGAACCGAAGAAAGAGATCGATGGTTATTGGATCAAAATATGCATCTATGTGTAGGATGCTCTCTTCGGTGAGAAAAGAGGGGCAATATGGAAGAGCGATTGAAGATCGTTGTCATGGAGCGGAATACGCTTGGTTCGGATGTGACACTGGATGGATTGGAGGAGTTCGGTGAGGTGGTTTGCTATCCGCTTTCGGACCCCGAAGCCAACGCGGAGCGCATCAAGGATGCGGATATCATCATAGTAAACAAGATCACGATGAACGCGCAGACGCTTGACGGCGCGAAGAACCTGAAGCTGATCTGCCTGACCGCAACGGGCACGAACAATGTTGATTTTGCGTACACGAACGCGCGTGGCATCACTGTGTGCAACGTGAAGGGGTACTCGACGGACAGCGTGGTACAGCATACGTTTGCGCTGTTGTTCTATGTGTACGAGAAGCTTGCGTACTACGATTCGTTCGTGAAGAGCGGCGCATACGCCGTCAACGATGTGTTCAGCCATTTTACGAAGCCGTTCCATGAGCTTGCGGGCAAGACGTGGGGCATCATCGGGCTCGGCGCGATCGGCGCGAAGGTCGGTGAGATCGCCGAGGCGTTCGGGTGCAAGGTTGTGTACTACAGCACAAGCGGCGCACACCACACGGACCGTTTTCCGGAGAGAAGCCTTACGGAGCTTCTTGCGGAATCCGACATCGTCTCCATCCATTGCCCACTGACTCCGGCGACGGAGAAACTGATCAGCCGTGAGCAGCTTACCGCGATGAAGAAGGACGCGATCTTGCTCAACCTCGGTCGCGGACCGATCGTGGACGAGGATGCGCTCGCATGGGCGTTGCAAAATGACGAGATCGGCGGCGCCGGACTCGACGTGCTTGTGAAGGAGCCAATGGATCCGAAGAACCCGTTGCTTGCAATTCAGGACTCCACGAAGCTCGTGATCACGCCGCACATCGCCTGGGCCACTGTGGAGGCGCGCAGCCGCTGCGTCGACGAAACCGTAGCGAACGTACGCGCATTTCTCGCGGGAGAAAGCCGCAATGTCGTGAGGTGACAGGGGGACGGTTCTGTTGTCACATGTTTGGAAAATCGGGGGATACTATGAACAGGAGAAGGTTGTATCGCAAGCTCGTTCTTATGTTTTGCATCGCGGCATGCATGATGCTCGTCAGCTGCAAGAACAAGCCGGAATCGGTCGTTGTGAAGGAAAAGGAGCTGTGGAGCGAGTACACTGCGAAGTATAATGCGTTTATCGAGAAGTGGATCCCGGAAAATGATCCGGAGGCCGTGGTCAGTGATTTGAAAATGCCGTCGGAGCCCAGTGAGTTCAGTACAAGGGCACTGGGAGACGAGTTTCGCGGAACGATCAAGCGCGGAGAGGTCACATACAATTTTGTGTATTTTGCGGACAGCGGACAGTTTTTTATCAATGAAAAAAGTGATGAGATAAAGGAGCACATGCGGGAGTGGGCAATGTATCAATTGTTCCGCGGTTCCGCAGATGAGCAATCCGAAAGCAAAGTGAACAGTTTCGCATGGAAATACAACGCATCCTATCTGAATTGGTCGGAGAATTTAAATGGGAACGTGAATATAAAGATCCGTCACGATGAAGGCTGGCTTGAGAACATGTACCCTTACGAGGCGGCACAGGCGCTGGAGGGGGACAGCAGTTATCTTCTGACAAAAGGTGATTTCCGTATCGGCGGTTTTGAAGTTGTCATGATGGACATGAATATGCTTGAGAATTTCCGGATCCTTCTGTACGAGCCGACGGAAGAGCAGACAACGCCGGCTTTGTGCCTGCTGTGGTACCTCAACAACAATGAAATTTTCCAAAACGGCTTCAAGATCTATAATCAGGACCGCCGCTGGAAATGGACGTTCGCTTATGATCAAAGCAGGTTTTTTAAAGATGTTCCCGTTCGGAGAGACTACGTTTCCATCACCAAGGATCGCCTACCGGATTTTACGGAGGAAGGAAAGGAGCCGGAGTACATAACACAGGAGGTTAAGTACTATTACGAGGACGGCGATAAGCTCAGGAGAGGGGAACTTGAAACGGAATAGGCGAAACGTGACAAAAGAACCGTCTCCGTGTCACTTGACATTTTGAGTGAAGTGTATACAATAGTACATGTGCAAAGTATCGGTGCGGAGCGGGATGCGTTCCGACCGGTCGGAAAATGTATACACGAAGAGAGGAGCCGGTTGGCAGGAATGGACGATAAGGTATTCAGTCAGGAGTCAACGGACAAGTATTCGTTGCGCGGCATGGTGTTCACCAAGATCCGCGAGGACATACTTTCCGGCAAATACACGGAGAACGAGGAGCTCAAGGAGATCACGATCGGGCAGGAGCTCGGCGTTTCGAGAACGCCCGTGCGCGAGGCACTTCGTCAGCTCGAACTCGAAGGTCTCGTGAAGATCATCCCGAACAAGGGAGCATACGTAGCAGGAATCAGCAGCAAGGACGCCCATGACATCTACATGATCCGTTCCTACCTCGAAGGCCTGTGCGCACGCTGGGCGTGTGAGAACATCACGCAGGAGCAGATCGACGCGATCGAGGAGGTCATTTACCTCTCGGAGTTCCACGTAAAGAAGAAGCATTTTGAGCAGATCGTAGAGCTTGACACGAAGTTCCACGAGCTGCTGTACGCAGCGAGCGGCAGCCGTATTCTCGGCCATCTGCTTCGCGATTACCATCAATATGTGCACAGCATTCGGAAAATAACGCTGTCCGACCCGGCGAGAGCTGAGAACTCCAACGCGGAGCACAGCGCGATCCTCGAAGCGATCCGAAACCGCGACGCCGACAATGCAGAGAAATTGGCGCACGAGCACATCATTCAGACGATTTATAACATAAATAACCACAAGCTTGTCTGATCGAAGACAAGAGAGTTTCTTGTGAACAGAACAGTTGTGAAATAACAGGGCGATGCATTCCGAAGAGTGCATCGCCGCTTTTTGTTGTTGAATTCATTTATGATCACTCAGGCAAGCATTCTAGCCGGTGATCTCTTCCCACTCGGTCATCGCTTCCAGCAGTTTCTCCTCAGCTTCATTTCGCTCTGTCGTGAGCTCGTTGAGTCTGAGTGAGTTCGTACAGATCTCAGGAGATACCATGAGTTCATCAATCTCCGCGATGCGTGTCTCCAGCTTTTCAATCTCGGTTTCCAGAGAGGAGATTCGGTTTTTCAGCTTGCGCTGCTGTGCCTGCAGTTCCTTCTGTTCGAGCCAGTCGGATTTATTTTCCGTTGAAGCGGCGGAAGGCGCAGACGACTTGGCGACAGCGTTGCCGACAGGAGTGAGTATTGAGGTGGCGTAGCTGTTGTTCCCGCCGGAAACCGGTGCGCCGAACACGGCGGCCTCCTTGCGCTCCTTGAATGCGAGATAATCGTCGTAGTTGCCCTCGTAGGAGAGAATCGCGCCGCGGGTGAGCTCCAGAACTCTGGTCGCTGTGCGGTTTACGAAATAACGGTCGTGCGAGACGTAGAAAACGGTACCTTCGTAGGCGCGAATGGCGTCCTCGAGGATCTCGCGGCCGAGAATATCCAGGTGGTTGGTCGGCTCGTCGAGAAGAAGGAAGTTTGCCTCGCTGAGCATCAACTTGGCAAGCGAGAGACGGCCGCGCTCACCGCCGCTTAGGGTGGAGACGGGCGCGAACACATCATCGCCGGTGAAGCAGAAAGCTGCCAGCGTGTTGCGGACCTCGGTGTTCGTCATCGACGGATAGGCGTCGGAGATCTCCTGGAAGAGCGTGTTGGTCTCCGTGAAGTTGTGCTGCTCCTGATCGTAGTAGCCGACGTTCACGCGGGCGCCGTAGCGGACCTCGCCGGCATCCGGAGTGACGAGACCGCGGATGATCTTGAGAAGCGTTGTCTTGCCGGTTCCGTTGTCACCGAGCAGAGCAACCTTCTCGCCGCGTTTGACCAAAAGGGAAATGTTCGTGAACAGCGTTTGAGTGTCGTAACTCTTCGCAAGGCCGGTGAGAGTCAATACGTCGTTGCCGCTCGTGAAGCGGGGTGACAGCTTGATCGTCATGCCGCGTTCCTCCTCGACCGGTCTGTCGAGGCGCTCCATCTTGTCGAGCATCTTCACGCGGCTCTCGGCGCGCTTGATCTGTTTCTCACGGCCGAAAGAGCGAAGCTTGGCGATGACCTCCTCCTGATGGTGGATCTCCGCCTGTTGCTTCTCGTACGCGCGGCGCTGTGCCTCGCGGACCATTGCCTTCTTCTCGGCGAAGGCATCATAGTTGCCGGGGAAATCCATCGACTTGTTGTGGTCGATCTCCACCACGTGAGTGACGATCTTATTTAGAAAATAGCGGTCATGCGATACGATCAGCACGGCCCCTTTGTAGTTTGCGAGAAATGTCTCAAGCCACGCGACACTGTTCAGGTCGAGGTGGTTCGTAGGCTCATCGAGGAGGATGATGTCCGGTGCCTCCAGAAGTAGCTTCGCGAGAGCAACGCGCGTCTTCTGGCCTCCGGAGAGAACATTGGTGCGCTTGTCCCAGGAGGACTCGTCGAAGCCGAGACCGCGCAGTACGCCGATGACTTCGGAGTGTGCGGCATAGCCGTCAAGGCGCTCAAACTCCTGTGAGACGGAAGCGTACTCGCGGTACATCGCGTCGAGAGCATCGCCCTCGGCGTGTTTCATATTTTCCTCGAGAGTACGCATGCGCGCTTCCAGGTCCCAGACGTGAGCTTTCACCGCGTTGACTTCCTCATAGACGGTGGCGTCACCGGTGAGATCCTGATGCTGCGAGAGATAGCCGATGCGCGCGTCCTTGGCGAGCGTCACGGTACCTGCGTCAGCCGAAAGTTCGCCCATGATGATCTTGAAGAGAGTCGATTTGCCGGCGCCGTTACGACCGATCAGCGCCACCTTCTCGTGTTCGTTCACAAGGAAGGAGACGCCGGACAGAACCACGTTTTCGCCGAACGCTTTATCGATGTTGGAAACTGTAAGTATCATGGGAAACCTCACGCGTAAGACAATGCCATAACTATACAATGAAACCGCGGAAAATGCAAGCCGTTTACATTGACAAGAAGACGGCGGTTGAAGTATAATTACTACGTGTGCGGAATTGTTCGGAGGCGATAAAAATACGCCTTATACGGAGGATTTCATGAGTCAAGACCGTGAAAACAGTTTGATCTATACACCGAAATTGATTCGCGATGCGGAGTCGGAGGCGATGCGTATCTCATCCATTCCGCAGGTGCTTTTGATGGAGAATGCAGCGCTTGCGGTAGCGAACGCCGTCTGCGAGGACGCGGGCGAGAGAGCACCCGGGGATATGCAGGTTGCGATCCTCGCGGGAAGAGGCAACAACGGCGCCGATGCGCTGGCGACGGGCCGCTTGCTGGTACGGAGAGGGTACAACATCACGGTGTACGAGTTTGACAACGGCATGGGAGTATTTTCCGGAAGACAGCGTCCCCAGGGAAACCGTATGGATTCGGATTACAACGCCTATAATGACCAGCGCAACTGGCTGGTGGAATACACGATCGCGCGGCAGTATGACGAGAAGCTCGGAACGATCAAGATAGCGACCTTATCGCCGCAGATCGAGTGGAGACAGTTTGATTACATCGTTGACGGATTGTTCGGCATCGGCTTAAACCGCAACGTGACCGGGGTGATCCGGAACACGATCGAGTCCCTCAACGCATATACCAAAACCGCAGTGATGCATGGCCATGAACACGCGAAAGTCGTGTCCGTCGATATCCCTTCCGGGATCGATGCACTGACCGGCGAGGTCTGCGGGGAAGCGGTGCGCGCCGACATAACGGTGACTTTTATCGGCGTGAAGACAGGGCAGGTGTTCTATCCGGGCCGCGAGTACTGCGGAAAGCGGATCCTGGCCGACATCGGGATCCCTGCAAACGTGCTTCAGAACGCATACGGCTGTGTCATGTCGACCCCTTGGAAAATGAAACGGCGCGAGCCGTCCGGTCACAAGGGAACGTTCGGCAAGGTCCTGATCATCGCAGGCTCGGACGCTACGCCCGGCGCGGCAATTCTCGCTGCGAAAGCGTGCTTCCGGAGCGGAGCGGGCATGGTGAAGGTGGTAAGCACACAGAAGGTTCTCACGGAGCTGCTGCACGAGCTTCCGGAGGCAATCCAGTGCACACGCGAGGATTGGCTTGCGGATCCGCAGAGTCAGGCTTCGGGATACAATGTAGCAGTCGTGGGGCCGGGGCTTGGCAAGGACCGCGTGGCTTTTGAATTGTTGTGCAGTGTTTTGAAATTAAAGCCGATGGTTCACGTTCTCGATGCGGATGCGATCAATCTTCTTGCATCGCAGCTTCGGGAGACGGAAGTGTTCGCGAGGATCGATGAGCTCCTCGAGCTCATCGGAGAACAGTGCATCTTAACGCCGCATCCGATGGAGTTAGCGAGACTTCTCAACACGGACATTTCCGGTCCGACGGTTAACCGGCTCACGGTAGTGAATCGCTGGCGCGAGGCGGAGAAGTATCGGGATCGCAGGGACTGTGTCCTTGTGATGAAGGATGCGACCACGATCGTTGTTGGGAATCAGGCTGCCTATTTCAATGAGACCGGCAACGACGGTATGGGAACCGCGGGAAGCGGCGATGTGCTCGCAGGGATCTGCGGTGCGATAGCGATCGACGCCTGCAGCGGGTATCGGAGACTGGACCAGTGTGCATCGCAGGCGGTTGCCCTGCACGGGCTGGCCGGCGATATAGCGGCAGAATTGTTCGGCCGTGCTAGTATGAAGGCGGGAGACATCATCGATGCGATCCCGGATGCGATCCAAAGGGCAGGAACAGCGGAATAAGCGCGTATGAGAAAGGAACGGAAATAAGAAAACATGGGGGAACCCGGCAAACGAGGCCTCGCCAGATTGCTGCGCAACTGGTGGGGAAGAAGAAACGAAGACGACTGTGACGAAGAAATCTTGACGCTGGTCAACGATTACAAGGATCAGGGAGCGATCGAGGAAGATGAGGCGGAGATGATCTCCAATATCATGGAATTTTCCGAGACGCAGGCCAAGGACATCATGACCAACCGCGTGAAGATCGAAGCATTTTCCACAGAGGACACGCTCGAGCACGTGCTTCATTGCATGCTGCACTCGAACTACTCGAGATATCCGCTCTACAAGGAAAATCTCGACGATATCGTCGGTATCCTGTACCTAAAGGACGTGATCATCGAGTATCTCGAGGGAGATCCGAAGAGCCCGCTCACGAAGGTGGCGCGCGAGCCCTTCAACGTGCCCGAGACGATGCCGATCGACGCTTTGTTCGGCGAGATGCAGTCCAAGAAGATCCACATGGCGATCGTGATCGACGAGTACGGTCAGACGGCAGGCATCGTCGCGATGGAGGACATCCTCGAGGAGATCGTCGGCGACATCCTTGACGAGTACGACGTGGAGGACGATGAGGCGAGACAGTCCGGCGACGAGCTGATCGTGTCCGGCAGCATTCCGATCGAGGAGCTCAAGGAGCTGATCGACATTGAGATCCGCGAGGAGGACGAGGAGAATTTCGAGACGCTGAACGGTATTCTGGTCTCGTGCCTCGGACACATCCCCGAGGACGATGAGCAGGGCGAGATCCGCTACCGGGACTGGATTTTCCGAATCCTGAGCTGCGAGAACCGCTGTATCGCAAGCGTTGCTGTGCACCGTGCGGAGCCGCAGTCGGATAACGAGTCGTCGGATGATGAGGAATGATCCATGAAGATAACCATCCTTTGCGTCGGCAAGGTGCGCGAGTCGTACCTAAAGGACGCGATCGCGGAGTATTCCAAGAGATTATCGAAATATGCGGACCTGCAGATCTTCGAGGTCGCGGACGAGAAGACGCCGGACGGCGCCTCGGCGGCCGAGGAGCAGAAGATCCTGCAGATCGAAGGAGAGCGGCTTCTTAAGGTGTGGAAGTCAGACGCCTACAATATCGCGCTTGCGATCGACGGAAAGAGCCTTTCCTCCGTCGAGTTCGCAAACAAGTTTGAGGAGCTGTTTGTGGGAGGCGAGAGCAACATCCGGTTCGTGATCGGAGGTTCGCTCGGACTGTCGAAGGACGTGCTCGCTGCCTGCGATTACAAGCTCAGTTTTTCGAAAATGACGTTCCCGCATCAGTTGATGCGCGTGAT
Organism: Lachnospiraceae bacterium; assembly: GCA_017551165.1. GTDB lineage: Bacteria > Bacillota > Clostridia > Lachnospirales > Lachnospiraceae > ISDg. The sequence continues at coordinate 5,161 of JAFZMO010000086.1, read as the reverse complement.
CCTTCTCGAGCAGATCTACCGGGCGTTCCGGATCCGTTCGGGGGAGCCGTATCACAAGTAGAGTGAAAGTTAGGGGAGACCATGAAATTCAGACCTTGCATCGACATTCACAACGGACGAGTCAAGCAGATCGTGGGTGGAAGCCTGCAGGACGCCGGCAACCGTGCGGACGAGAATTTTGTCTCGGACCGGACGGCCGCTTACTATGCCGACATGTATCGCAGGGACGGCCTTACGGGCGGTCATGTGATCCTCCTCAACAAGAAGGACACTCCGTACTATGAACAGACGCTCGAGCAGGGACTTCAGGCGCTCGCGGCGTATCCCGGCGGTCTTCAGATCGGCGGTGGTGTCACCGCGAAAAATGCCCCCATGTTCCTCGAGAAGGGTGCTTCACATGTCATCGTAACAACGTATTTGTTCAAGGACGGAGAGTTTTGTACCGACCGGCTGTTCAAGCTCGCGGACACGGTCGGACGAGAGCATATCGTGATCGACCTCAGCTGCCGCAGGCAGTACGACAGTTATGTGGTCGTGACGGACCGGTGGCAACATTTTACGAAGCTTGCGGTGACACCGGAGCTTCTCAAGATGCTGGAGCCGTTCTGCGCGGAATTCCTCATCCACGGCGTGGACTCCGAGGGCAAACGCAACGGCATGGAGGCGGACCTTGTGTCGATGATCGCGGACTATGACGGAAACCCTGTGACGTACGCGGGCGGACTGCACACGTGGGCGGCGATCGAGACGTTCCGCGAGCTCAGCAAGGGACGGCTGGACTATACGGTGGGAAGCGCACTCGATCTGTTCGGCGGCACGATGTCGTACCGCGAACTTGTGGAGGGAAATAACGACTGAACATGTTCATGGAGGTTCCCGAACGGAATTTGCGCGCGAATGTTGCGAAACGGCGCGAGTTATAGTATAATAATTTGAAGATTTTTCTCGGCATTATGCTGTGTGGAGGTTTTAATGTCATCGGTATTTGGAATTATCATTTTCTTTATGATATTGTCCGCGGTGCTGAAGAAAGGTAACGTAAACAACCGCAGACGCAATCAAAGCGGTGGCGGCGGCAAATTACTTGCGGTTATCTTCCTTGCGGCGACCGGGCTTTTGCCAATTGCGCTGATCCTTTGGATCGTTGCGCAGAGTTCAAAGAAAGACGAGATAGAGAGTAAAAACAGGAATATGTACAGCAACCGACAGAACAATGTGTATCGCGGCGCGAACACCGGCGGTGCTTCGGGCTATTCCCCTCTGGGAAGCAGCGTGAATAACTATCGCACCGGAATGAACCCGAATGCTGCGACCAACTATTCCCGCCCGGGCGGAGTTGCGGGTCAGCCTTACATGACGGGCTACATGACCAGACCGCAGGCAGGCACGAACGCGCCGTCATACCAGGATCAGGCGCGCAACATGACGAACGCCTACAACAACGCGATCAATTACTCCGGCATCTACAACAATCAGAAGCCGAACTCCTACGGACTTCCGTCTGCGGAGAAGAAGCGCACGAAGATCGTCAAGAAGTTCAGTGACAAATACAATCTCTACCTCACCGACCGCGAGATCAAGCGCATCGTCGATGCCTCGTATCTCTCGTCCGGATGGGCGCGTGAGATCTGTTATATGAATCAGAAGTATGACACGGTATACGCGTGGTACGCATCGATGAACCCGTGGTTGAAGGTGTATCTGTATGCATTCCAGCAGCAGAACATCTCCTCGGACTTCGCGATGCAGGAGCGCATTGTGTACGATGCGTTCAACACCGTATTTTCCGACGTATGCAGCGACGGCGATCTCACGATCGACCAGGCGATCCGCCGCATCAACGAGAAGTACCTCACGAACTTCGACGAGACGACGTTCATGATCGCGTACCGTTATATGGAGTCCAAGGGCAAGAAGTACTCCTTCGCATTCAGTCAGGTGCTGAACACACAGGAGGACATCGACGAGCTGTTGAGCAAGTACGAGGGCGTCATGGGCGGAACGCAGACGCCGCTGCAGTAAGCGCGGCAACATAATGAAATAACGCGCGAGAGCGCAGGAAAGAAGGCATACCATGCTGGATCTTAAGTTTGTTCGGGAGAATCCCGAGATCGTAAAGCAGAACATCAGAAACAAATTCCAGGATCAGAAGCTTCCCCTTGTCGACGAAGTGATCGAACTGGACGCGAAGAGCCGTGCTGCCAAGCAGGAAGCGGACGATCTTCGCAGCAAGCGCAACACCATCAGCAAGCAGATCGGCGGCCTGATGGCGAAGGGACAGCGCGAGGAGGCGGAAGCACTCAAGAAGCAGGTGAACGAGTTCTCGGAGCACCTTGCAGAGCTTGAGGTGAAGGAGACCGAGTACGCGGAGGAGATCCGCAAGCGCATGATGGTCATCCCGAACATCATCGACGCTTCCGTGCCGATCGGCAAGGACGATTCGGAAAATGTGGAAAATGAGCGCTTCGGCGAGCCCGTTGTTCCGGATTTCGAGATCCCGTATCACACCGAGATCATGGAGCGTCTGCACGGCATCGACCTCGACGCTGCAAGACGCGTTGCCGGCAACGGTTTCTACTACCTCAAGGGCGATATCGCAAGGCTTCACAGCGCAGTGCTTTCCTATGCGCGTGACTTTATGATCGGTCGCGGTTTCACGTACTATGTACCGCCGTTCATGATCCGCAGTGACGTTGTCACGGGTGTTATGAGCTTCGCCGAGATGGACAGCATGATGTACAAGATCGAGGGCGAGGACCTGTACCTGATCGGTACCAGCGAGCACTCGATGATCGGCAGCTTCATCGACCAGATCCTTCAGGAGTCGGAGCTTCCTTACACGCTCACGAGCTATTCGCCTTGCTTCCGCAAGGAGAAGGGCGCGCACGGCATCGAGGAGCGCGGCGTATACCGCATCCATCAGTTCGAGAAGCAGGAGATGATCGTTGTCTGCAAGCCTGAGGACAGCATGATGTGGTATGAGAAACTGTGGAAGAACACAGTTGATTTCTTCCGCACGCTCGACATTCCGGTTCGTACGCTTGAGTGCTGCTCGGGCGACCTTGCAGACCTCAAGGTGAAGAGCTGTGACGTTGAGGCATGGTCTCCTCGTCAGAAAAAGTACTTTGAGGTGGGCAGCTGCTCGAACCTCGGTGACGCACAGGCAAGACGCTTGAAGATCCGCGTTGTCGGCGAGAACGGCAACAAGTATTTTGCGCACACCTTGAACAATACCGTGGTTGCACCTCCGCGCATGCTGATCGCGTTCCTTGAGAACAACCTTCAGGCGGATGGTTCCATTCGTATTCCTGAGGCATTGCGTCCTTACATGGGTGGTCAGGAGAAGATCACGGAGTAATATATGAATTCGCCGCGCTGCAGAGCTTTCTGTAGCGCGCGTTTTATAAAGCGCCGAATTGCAACGTTCGTTGAACGATGCAGGCGCACAAAACACAACGGAGGATAATTACTATGGACATTACGATCAAAGCTTTGTTTGAGGCACCGTATCCGACCCTTGCACGCGAGATGCTCGAGGGCTGCACCTACCCTTGGGAGGCTCTTGACAAGATCAAGGACACGATCCTTGCGATCGGTGCAACGCTCTCCCTTGACGAGTATGATCATCCGGCAGAGGATGTTTGGATCGCGAAGGACGCGAAGGTAGCGAAGACTGCTTCTATCACCGGCCCTTGTATCATCGGTAAGGGCACCGAGGTTCGCCAGTGTGCATTCGTACGTGGCAACGCACTTGTCGGTGACGGCGCAGTCGTAGGTAACTCGACGGAGCTTAAGAACGTTATTCTGTTTGATAAGGTTCAGGTACCGCACTATAACTATGTAGGCGACTCCATCCTCGGCTTCAAGGCTCACATGGGTGCTGCATCGCTCACCTCGAATGTGAAGTCCGACAAGAAGCTTGTCGTGATCAACAATGAGGGCGATCGCATCGAGACCGGCCGTAAGAAGGTCGGAGCGGTTCTCGGCGACCGTGTTGAAGTAGGATGCGGTTCCGTTTTGAATCCCGGTACGATCATCGGCCACGACTCCAACGTATATCCGTTGAGCTCGGTTCGCGGCGTTGTACCGTCCAACAGCATCTTCAAGGCGCAGAATAACATCGTTTCGAAGTGGGAAGACTGATTCTTTTGTAACGATACGGGTACAGGTTTGAAGCCGTGTATTGAGGAATTGTTATGGGTGAGAAGAAAAAAGCGGTGACAGCGTTTATCCTGACCGCAGTATTCATCTTTGCCGGCATCGTTCTTCTTTGGGTTTATGATGAATATCAGGGCGGTAAAAGTGCAGATTGGATGGGATATCTTGCGCTTTTGCTGTTTGCGATATCGATGATCGCATTTATCTTCGGCATGTGGTTTGCTTTTCACAATAAAAGATCCACGACAATGCTTGGTGTATCGTGCGGCTTAGACTTGTTCACAGTGGCAATGATCTTGGTCAACGCATATTTTTCGGCGGATTTTTCTGACATTATCGCATTATTTCTTCTGGCAATTATCGTCGCGACCGCAAGTATCGCATGTTTCATAGTGGGGATTGTGATCGTGATCGTCGATCACAGGCGCCGTGGCTCGGAAAATGAGAGTACTGTGAGAGAATCCCGGGAATGAAAGTTTCGTATCGCGAAAGAATATCAAAAGGAAACTGTTTTGAGTATGAAAAAGGAGCGTCGGCATTGTGCCGGCGCTCCGTTTTATTGCATCAACTCAATGGATCAGAAGTTACCTGCGGTAGCAGCTTCCTCAATTGCAACTGCAACAGCAACCGTTGCACCAACCATCGGGTTGTTGCCCATACCGATCAGACCCATCATCTCTACGTGAGCCGGAACGGAAGAGGAGCCTGCGAACTGAGCGTCACTGTGCATACGACCAAGCGTATCGGTGAAACCGTAGGAAGCAGGACCTGCTGCCATGTTGTCCGGGTGAAGGGTACGTCCGGTACCGCCGCCCGATGCTACGGAGAAGTACTTCTTACCTGCCTCGGTGCGCTCCTTCTTGTAGGTACCTGCAACCGGATGCTGGAAACGGGTCGGGTTGGTCGAGTTACCGGTGATGGAAACGTCGACATTTTCCTTCCACATGATCGCAACGCCTTCCGGAACGGAGTCAGCGCCGTAGCAGTTAACCTTAGCGCGAAG
>JAFZMO010000085.1 GCA_017551165.1 Lachnospiraceae bacterium | reverse complement strand
TGCTGGATCGGATGGGGATGTTGGACGGTCCTGACACGTTTTTGGGGCGAAATTGGCGCTTTTCGTTCAACAACGCATAGGAATATATAAAAACATCGCGATTTTGGAACGTTTCCAAAATCGCGATTGTCTTCAGTCTGAACGGCTGACCGAAATAAAATCGGTCAGCCGTTTTTTTCTAAATTAAGCAATTACTTTTATTCTATTTTCGGCTTATATGAAAATTCATATGTTTCAACCACATCGGTTTTGACAACGATTTTATCTCCATATCGCTTTGTTAATTCATTTTTCACCTTGAGACGGCTTTCATTCGTTGATCCATCATCAAAAGTAACAACAACACGATTTTCAGAAATGCTTATCCCTGTGGCGATGTGATACTCTTGCAGTTGCGGACGTAACTCTTCCGTTATTTCATATAATTCGTTGAAAGAATATTTTAAAAAACACACTCGGAACGAACTGTTCAAACATTGTTTTCTGATTTTCTCAGCAACTCTTTTACCGGTAATGTCGTAAGTAACTGCGAAACATTTTTCGTTATCCTTATTTATCCAATATCCACAAAAATAATCCGGGTATTTATGACTCGAATCCCATTCTTTCGTCCAATCTTGATACAATTGATCAAGATTGTAAAAATCCGGAATAGTATCTGCATTTGAAAAGGCAACTGATGTCACAGAAATGGAGATTAACGATATAAACATCATAACAGAAAAGACAATAATGACTTTCGTTTTCATGATTATACCCACCTCCTTAGTACAAAGCGAACCCAAGAGTATTCACTGCGTTGTTTACCTTAGTGTAAAAAGAATAATCAGTATTACCTAATGGGTTTTTAGCAATTCCTGTTTGTATTCCTGCTGCATATGCATAATAATACGAGTTTGGTTGAGAATAAACTGCGCCTCCGCTATCACCGTTAGCTGCATGATAATCCGTCTTAACTAAATCATAAAACGTTGTACCATTAATGGTTGGTGAAAAGCTAATATCTTTAACCTCGCCAATTAAAACACCTGAATTTCTTCCTCTCATATATACAGTGTTACCTTCTTGTAGGTTTATATATGTTCCCGCATGTATTTGTGTTGAGGTAAGAAAAATCGAATTATATGGAGTAGTATTGTTTCCCAAGCGAATAATTGCTGCGTCAGTATTTCCTGAACATTGCTGCTCTGTCGAACTAACGGTACCTATCAAAACACTTGAGCTCATACCGGTTTCTGAATGTGGCAAATAGACATTTGCACTATTTCCATAAAATGCATGTCCACATGTCAAATATGCATAATACGTAGAATAATTCACTGTTTTTTTTACACGAAAGGCCACGCTGAATTCTGCCTCAGATAAAGAACTACTGAGAGCGATTCCCTCTCCACCATATAATCCAACAGAAAAACTATATGTTTCGTCATTATATACTACTTTACAAGGTTTGTTTTTAAGTAATTCATTCACTGGAGCGACATCTTTTTCATTTTCCAGATATACATAAAGGCAGTTTTCCGAGCATCTTATACTCATACCTTTATATGAATAGTTTTTTAATACATTCTTCAGTTTGCCAAAAACTATTTCATCTGCGGTATTGATTAGAGTCGTTAGGTTACAGTCAACATAACGAACAACAAACTGATTACTATTAACGCGAGCGCAAAAATCATTATACCATTCTTTTTCCTCAATTGCATCACACGGATTCATATCGTTGATTAAAACAACCATGTTTCCATCTGAATTAATATAACTTCCTCCATAATATGGGGGATAATCATTTGCCTCATATCCATCTATCGAATAATGCTGTCTATTCTTTTCTGAATTGCCACAAAAAAGGCTATTTAAAAATCTCATATGCAAATCATTCGCTATCTCCTGATTCGACAAAAAATGTTCTTCAATTGATACATTTGTATTTACGTCATAGTTATTTTCTTGCGCAACCATATTCTTATCCTCCCAACAAAGAAAGTCTTTTTAAATGTTATTGTTCACTTAACTCAGAAAAGCGACAAACTCATAGCAATTTCCTGCGGATTTTCCGAATATACTCATCTCCGCGGTCTTCGAAACTCATGGTGCTCGAAAAGCTATTGGTATACGTTCTTACCGTGATGTTGCTTTCCGGAATATCGTACGTGGAAAGGATCAACTTCATATCCTCGAGCGAAACACCGTTTTTGCTCTCGTTGCTGAGAGTCATGTGATCCACCTCGGTTGCAGGTCCGCTGAATACCATGCATCGCTCATTGCCGTCATACCCACGCCACACGTAGACTGTGAGACCGTAATTCGACAAGTCAAAATACTGCGGATGGCTCTCGCGAAGTTCCCTGATCCGGTTACGGTTCCGAATCCCTCGTGCGATAAAAACAGATGCAACAAGAAATGCTGCGATAGCAGCTACAATCCCGATTCTCAGCCAAAACTTTCTGCTTACGTTTCGTTTCATTTTCGTAAACTCCTCACTTTTGATGACAGAAGAACCGTCCCCATGTCACCGTGACAGAAGAACCGTCCCCGTGTCACAAAAACAGGCAGGCGTCGCCAAAGCTGAAGAAGCGGTACTTCTCGCGCACGGCCTCATCGTAGGCATGCATCACGTGCTCCTTGCCGGCAAATGCGGAGACCAGCATGAGGAGGGTGGACTCCGGGAGGTGGAAGTTCGTGATCAGACCGTCCATGCATTTGAAGCGGTATCCGGGGTAAATGAAGATGCTCGTGTCACCCTCGCAGGCGCGCACGGTGCCATCCTCCGCGGCGACCGTCTCGATCGTGCGGCAGCTTGTGGTGCCGACGCAGATCACGCGGTGGCCGGTGCGGTGCGCTTCATTGATCTTCTCCGCGTCCTCCGCGAGCACACGATACTCTTCCGTGTGCATCTTGTGGTCGAGTACATTTTCCTCCTTGACCGGACGGAACGTCCCAAGACCAACGTGCAGCGTCACGTGCGCGATCGACACGCCGGACGCCTCGATCTCCGCAAGCAGCTCTTTCGTAAAATGAAGCCCTGCCGTAGGTGCGGCTGCAGACCCCTCGTACTTTGCGTACACCGTCTGGTAGCGGTCGCGGTCCTTCAGCTTGTGCGTGATATACGGCGGCAGCGGCATCTGGCCGAGCTTGTCAAGGATCTCCTCGAAAATGCCGTCGAAATCAAATTGTACGATCCGGTTTCCGTCATCCTTCACCTCAAGGATCGTCGCAATCAGCGAACCGTCGCCGAAGGAAATGCGGTCTCCCGCTTTCGCACGCTTGCCGGGCTTCGCGAGGGACTCCCACGTGCGGTCGCCGAGGCGCTTCAAAAGAAGCAATTCCATCCTCGCGCCGGTGTGCGCATCTCCGTCCTCATCGGATTCCCGATGTGTAGGTTTCATGCCCTCGACAATGCGAGGCAGACGCTCTCCGATCAGACGCGCCGGAATGACCTTCGTGTCGTTGATCACAAGGCAGTCGCCGGGCTCAAGATACTTCTTGATGTCCGTGAACACCGTGTGCGTCAGCTCTCCGGTTGCGCGGTTCATGACCATCAGGCGCGACGAGGAGCGGTCCGCCAGCGGATCCTGCGCGATCAGCTCCTTCGGCAGGTCATAGTAAAAATCACTTGTTTTCATCGTTTCGCTCATAGACAACGAATCCGCACTCCTTACCGAATCCCGTACTCCGCATAGTAAGCGTCAAGCTTGGCCTTCATATCCTCATCAATGAGTACCTTGCCGTTCACCTCGCGGCCATTCAAGTACTCGATGACCTCTTCCATCGTCACGATCGCCGCAGTCTCCATACCGTAGAGCTCGCGGATCTCATCGAGCGCACCCTTGTCGCCCTTGCCGCGCTCACAGCGGTTTAAGGAAACCATCAGTCCTACAAGCTTCACATCTGCAGCTGCCTTAACGATCGGCAGCGTCTCCTCCATCGATTTGCCGGAGGTCGTAACGTCCTCGACGACTACGATGCGGTCGCCGTCCTTCAGGGGACTTCCGAGAAGGATGCCGACATCGCCGTGATCCTTGATCTCCTTGCGGTTCGAGCAGTACCGGATCTCCTTGCCGAAAAGCTTCTCGTATGCGATCGCCGTTGCAACCGCGATCGGGATGCCCTTGTACGCAGGTCCGAACACCACGTCGAAGTCATCTCCGTAGCGATCATGGATTGCCTGTGCGTAGTACTCGCCGAGTCGCATCAATTGCGCACCCGTGACGTACAGTCCCGCGTTCATGAAGAACGGCGATTTGCGTCCGCTCTTCAGGGTGAACTCGCCGAACTTGAGAACTCCGCTGTTCAGCATAAACTCGATAAATTCCTTCTTGTAAGATTCCATGTATCCACCTCCTAATATTTTTCGAAAAATGATCACTTCACGCAGCCGATCAGCTCACTGATGTCCTCCACACCGTAGCGTTTCATGTACGCCTCGATCCCATCGACGATCTCCTCCGTCACACGGGGATTGTGGAAGTTTGCGGTTCCGACACTCACGGCCGTAGCTCCTGCCATCAAAAACTCAAGAGCATCATCGGCGCTCGCGATACCGCCCATTCCGAGGATCGGGATGGACACCTTCTGCGCCACCTGGTATACCATGCGCACTGCAACCGGCTTGATCGCCGGGCCGGACAGACCGCCCGTCTTGTTCGCAAGGGCAAACGTGCGGCGGTTGATGTCGATCTTCATGCCGGTGATCGTGTTGATCAGACTCACCGAGTCGGCACCGCCGTTCTGCGCTGCAAGCGCCATCTCGGTGATGTCGGTCACGTTGGGGCTTAATTTCATGATGATCGGCTGTCTCGCAACCCTCTTAATCGCTTTCGTGATCTCCTCGATCTTCGACGCGTTTGTGCCGAAGGCGATACCGCCGGCCTTTACGTTCGGGCAGCTGATGTTGATCTCCAGAAGGTCCGCGTTCGTCTCCGCGAGGCGCTCCACGGCTGCGACATACTCCTCCTCGGAGTGTCCGCACACGTTGACGACGATCTTCGTGTCAAACTTCGAGAGGAACGGAAGGTCTCTTGCGCAGAAGACGTCAAGGCCGGGGTTCTGAAGCCCGATCGCGTTGAGCATGCCCGACGCGGTCTCCGCGACACGAGGCGTGGGATTGCCCTCCCACGGCGTGATGGCAACGCCCTTCGTAACGACTCCGCCGAGGCGGCTTAAGTTCACAAACTCACTGTATTCCATGCCGGATCCGAACGTTCCCGACGCCGTCAGCACAGGATTTTTCAGGATCACTCCGGCCAGATTCACACTTGTATTCATAGGTAACTCCGCTCAGGAGAGCTTGCTGCTCTCACATCTCCAGTTCTTTGATATCGAACACCGGTCCCTCGGTGCAGATCCTCTTGTTGTGCACATGCGAGTGTCCGTCCACCTCGCGGCTCTTCACGATACACCCAAGGCACGCGCCGACGCCGCACGCCATGCGCTCCTCAAGGGAAATGTAGCACGGGATGTCACGCTCACTGCCGAGTCCTGCGACTCCGCGAAGCATCGGCATCGGGCCGCATGCCGCCAAAACCGCGCGCTTGTCCGCACCATTGTCCAAAATACCGGCAGCCTTGATTGCGTCCAGCACGGTACCGTGCGTTCCCACGCTTCCGTCGTCTGTCGCAATGTGGCAGATCGCGTACTGCTTCATATCCTCGAGCAGGAACGTTTCCGCGTTCCGATACCCGATGACCGCATGAACGTCGTAACCGGCCTTGTTCCATTCTTTTGCAAGCAGTAACATCGGTGGGATTCCGATACCGCCGCCGATCAGTACGCGAAGCGGCCGTTCGCTGCCTTCCGCAACGCGCTCATACCCGGTTCCGATCGGTCCGAGCAGGCGAACCGCATCTCCCGTCTTCGTGCGCGAGAGCTCTTCCGTCCCGAACCCGACAACGCGGTACACCAGGCGAAGCAATCCCGCCTCGACGTCCACGTCGCAAATGCTGATCGGGCGCGGCAGCAGATGCGCCTTGTCCTCGCTGTACACGCACACAAACTGCCCCGGCAGCGCGTCCTTTACGATCTCCGCGGCGGCGAGCGTCGTGGAGAAGATTCCCTGAGCCAGTTGTTCGGTCTGTGTCACCACAGCCGTGATCATATGCTTCATAGTATCCTCCGTAGGCTCCGGCGCGTTTCTGCGTCCGAAGTCAGTTTATTCTATCACAGCATTCCTCCTCACGCAAGCACCGAGCGGGGATTTTTCGGTTGCCATTTTTCGGAAAATAAGGTATACTGTTATCCGTGTGTGCATATACCGTTTTGGAGGTTATATATGGGTGAATTACTTTGCATGGGCGTGGACATCGGTTCCACTACCGTCAAGATTGCGATCCGCGATGACAACGGGGAGATCCTCTTCTCCGATTACGAACGCCATTATGCCAACATTCAGCAGACGCTGGCGACTTTGATCGCCCGCGGCATGGAGAAACTCGGCGACCGCAAAGTGTGCCCCGTGATCACGGGCTCCGGCGGACTGACCATCTCCAAGCACCTCGACGTTCCTTTCCTTCAGGAGGTCGTCGCTGTATCCAACGCACTCGAATACTACTCGCCCAAGACCGACGTGGCCATTGAGCTCGGCGGCGAGGACGCAAAGATCATATATTTTACGAACGGCATCGACCAGCGAATGAACGGCATCTGCGCCGGCGGTACCGGTTCCTTCATCGACCAGATGGCGAGTCTTCTGAAGACGGACGCTGCAGGTCTCAACGAGTATGCAAAGTCCTATCAGGCAATCTATCCGATCGCTGCCCGCTGCGGTGTTTTCGCCAAGTCCGACATTCAGCCGCTGATCAATGAGGGCGCTACCAAGCCCGACCTTGCGGCTTCCATCTTCCAGGCCGTGGTCAACCAGACCATCAGCGGTCTCGCATGCGGCAAGCCGATCCGCGGCAACGTTGCCTTCCTCGGCGGCCCGCTTCATTTCCTGACGGAGCTTCGCCAGGCGTTCATCCGCACACTGAAGCTTACGGATGAGCAGGTTTATGCGCCCGATCACTCGCACCTCTTCGCAGCGATCGGTTCCGCTATGTCGTCCACGAAGGAAAATCCCGTGCTTCTCTCCGCGATGCGTGAGCGCCTTGAGAACGGTATCGAGATGGCATTCGAGGTCAACCGCATGGAGCCTCTCTTCACCTCAAAGGAGGAGTATGAGGCGTTCACCAAGCGCCACAGCATCCACACGGTAGGCAAGGGTGATCTTGCGACATACGAGGGCGACTGCTTCTTAGGTATCGACGCCGGCTCCACCACGACCAAGCTTGCGCTTGTCGGCGAGGACGGCTCTCTTCTGTACTCCTTCTACAGCAACAATAACGGAAGCCTCTTGAAGACGACCATCAAGGCCCTCAAGGAGGTTTATTCGCTGTTGCCGGATTCCGCTCGCATCGTGCGTACCTGCTCGACAGGCTACGGCGAGCTTTTGGTCAAGGCCGCTCTCATGCTCGACGAGGGCGAGGTTGAGACGGTTGCCCACTATCATGCGGCAGCATTTTTCAACCCCGACGTCGACTGCATTCTCGACATCGGCGGTCAGGACATGAAATGCATCCAGATCAAGAACGGTACCGTCGACAAGGTGCAACTCAACGAGGCATGTTCCTCGGGCTGCGGCTCCTTCATCGAGACATTTGCCAAGAGCCTCGACTATGAGGTTGCGGACTTTGCCAAGATCGCACTGTTCGCCTCGAACCCGATCGACCTCGGCTCCCGCTGTACCGTATTCATGAACTCCAAGGTAAAGCAGGCACAGAAGGAAGGTGCGACCGTTGCGGACATCTCCGCCGGTCTTGCATACTCTGTCATCAAGAACGCTCTGTATAAGGTTATCAAGGTTACATCCGCGAAGGAACTCGGCACGAAGATCGTCGTGCAGGGCGGAACCTTCTACAACGACGCCGTTCTGCGAAGCCTCGAGCGCATCGCCGGCTGTGAGGTCATCCGTCCCGATATCGCCGGCATCATGGGCGCTTTCGGCGCCGCATTGATCGCGCGCGACCACTACGAGGGCAAGGCGACGACCATGATCTCCCGCGAGGACCTCAACGAGCTTCGCTTCGAGACCTCCATGGCTCGCTGCAAGGGCTGTACAAACGCCTGCCTTCTCACTATCAACCGGTTCTCCGGCGGACGTCAGTTCGTCTCCGGCAACCGTTGCGAGCGCGGCCTCGGTAAGGAAAAAAACAAGGAGGGCATCCCGAACCTGTTCGAGTACAAGCTCAAGCGCACGTTTGACTACGAGCCCCTTCCGATCACACAGGCGCCCCGCGGCATCGTGGGTATCCCGCGCGTGCTCAACATGTATGAAAACTACCCGTTCTGGTTTACATTTTTCACAAAGCTCGGCTACCGCGTCGTCGTATCGCCGGCTTCGAACCGCAAGATCTACGAGCTCGGCATCGAGTCGATCCCGTCCGAGTCCGAGTGCTACCCGGCGAAGCTTGCGCACGGCCATATCAGCTGGCTGATCAACCAGAAGGTCCCGTATATCTTCTACCCGTGCATCCCTTACGAGCACAAGGAGGATGACGCAGCGGGCAACCACTACAACTGCCCGATCGTCACGTCCTACGGCGAGAACATCAAGAACAACGTGGACGAGCTCAAGACGACCGACATTGTCTATGAGAATCCGTTCTTCTCGTTCGAAAATGAAGCCATCATCACTTCCGGTCTCGTGAAGCATTTTACGGCGAAGGGGCTCACTAAGCAGGAGGTCAAGGACGCCGCTCACGCAGCTTGGGAAGAGCAGATGAAGATCAAGGCGGACATCCGCGCCAAGGGTGAGGAGACGCTTGCTTATCTCGCAGAGACCGGCCGTTCCGGCATCGTTCTCGCGGGACGTCCGTATCATATTGACCCGGAGATCCACCACGGCATTCCGGATATGATCTGCTCCTACGGCGTCGCCGTTCTGACCGAGGATTCGGTATCGCACCTCGGCAATGTGGATCGCCCGATGATCGTCGTCGACCAGTGGATGTACCACACAAGACTTTACAATGCCGCCGCATTTGTGCGCACGCAGCCGAACCTTGAGCTGATCCAGCTCAACTCCTTCGGATGCGGTCTCGATGCGGTTACGACCGACGGTGTGAGCGACATTCTCACCTCCGCCGGCAAGATCTACACCGTGCTCAAGATCGATGAGGTCAACAACCTCGGCGCTGCACGCATCCGCGTCCGCTCTCTGCTCTCCGCAGTCCGCGAGCGCGCAAAGAAGCATGTGACAGCACCGGTGTACTCATCCGCTCACAACCGCGTGATCTTCACGGAGGAGATGCGCAAGAACTATACGCTGCTCGCACCGCAGATGTCGCCGATCCATTTCCGACTGATCGAGCCGGCTCTGAAGGCGCACGGCTACAACATTGAAGTGCTTGACACCAACGACAACCGCGAGGCGATCGATGTCGGTCTGCAGTACGTCAACAACGACGCATGCTACCCTTCGCTGATCGTAGTCGGTCAGATCATGAGCGCTCTGCAGTCCGGTCGCTACGACCTCAACCGCGTCGCCGTCATGATCTCGCAGACCGGCGGCGGCTGCCGCGCAACGAACTACATCGGATTCATCCGCCGTGCTCTCGCCAAGGCGGGAATGGGCCATATCCCGGTCATTTCCATCAGCACGAGCGGAATCGAGAAGAACCCCGGTCTGGAGTACACGCCGAGCCTTCTCAAGAGTGCCCTCGAGGCGCTGATCTACGGCGATATCTTCATGCGCGTACTGTACCGCACGAGACCGTACGAGCTCGTGCCCGGTTCGGCTGACGCATTATACGAAAAATGGAACGCGATCTGCTCGAAGGATGTCGTCAAGGGTAACCTCCGCAGATTCAAGAAGAACTGCCGCGACATCATCCGTGAGTTTGATGAACTTCCGCTTGTGGAAGGCCTTCGGAAGCCTCGTGTCGGCGTCGTCGGCGAGATCCTTGTGAAGTTCCTTCCCACCGCCAACAACCACCTCGTAGAGCTTCTCGAGGCGGAAGGCGCTGAGGCTGTCTGCCCGGATCTTCTTGACTTCTTCCTCTACTGCTGCTACGACTGCAACTTCAAGGCAGAATATCTCGGCAAGAGCAAGAAGGAGGCTCGCCTCAACAACATCGCGATCAAACTGATCGAATGGTTCCGCAAGCCTGCCAAGAAGGCGTTCCGCGCCAGCAAGCGCTTCGACGCTCCGTCGACCATCGACGAGCTCGCCAAGAAGGCTGCTCCGATCGTCTCGGTCGGCAATATGACCGGCGAGGGTTGGTTCCTCACCGCCGAGATGCTCGAGCTTATCGAGGAGGGCGCTCCGAACATCGTCTGTACGCAGCCGTTCGCCTGCCTTCCGAACCACATCGTCGGCAAGGGCGTGATCAAGGAGCTTCGTCTCCGTCATCCTGAGTCCAACATCGTTGCAGTCGACTACGATCCCGGTGCAAGTGAGGTTAACCAGCTCAATAGAATCAAGCTGATGCTCTCCACCGCGCAAAAGCGTCTTGCTGCGAAGGATGCCGACACAGATACGACGCAGGCCTGACTCATTTGAGGGTTCGTTTTATGTAATGGGGGTGTTATCATGAAGAAGGTCGTGATCTCAATATTGGTCGTCATCGGGGTTTTCACTGCTATCGGTATCTATGCATACAGCAGTGTGACAGTCAAGGATCCCAAAGTGAGATACTTTGATTTTCCGAAAGAAGATGGTAGACGGTACCATGAAAGGATCGATGAGGGAAACGGAATCTATCGCTGGACAGAGGCATTTACCGCACTCTATGAATTCTCCTATGAGGCGTCTGCCAAACTGAAGGGGCAGATCACCAAGGGCAAGATTACGATAGTAATAAGCAATATCGCAGACGACGGTACAACGAGAGGTAAACAGGAACTGGTTTTCGAAGGACCTGTTGCGATCGACCAAACAGTAACGGTAAAATATCTTGCAGGACGTTGCTACATGGACGTCTACTACGACGATGAAGTGGAAGGAAGCTTCACGGCGGACTGGGACGAAAAGATCCGCAGATTCCGTAAAATCTTCTCCCCGACGAATCGCGAAGAATAACTTCTGCTACGATCAAGAACAAAACAAAAACTGCTTCACAGCGGCAATCGCACGTGAAGCAGTTTTATTTTGTCCGATCTATTGCAGCATCCCGTAATACCAGCCGGTCACGCCGTCCCGCTTGATCAGCGTGCCGCGAGACGTCTCCAGCACCACGGATACCTCATCTCCGAACGTGACTCGCAATTGGTAATCGGTGTAATCCTCGGTGAAGCACCCGTTCGGCGTCTGCGTGAGGAACACTTTGGGGATCCAGAAGTTCAGCTCCGTCTTCTCCTGCCTGCAATAACACATATCTCCGGAAGTTTTCAGGATCTTGACGCGGTTGTCCGGTTCCTGGATCAAATGGCGGTCCAGACCGCCGTTTTGGCTGTTCAAAGCCTTCTTCTTAGGATACCCGTCCACGCTCGCGTACGAAAAATCCTCCGACTCACAGTTGGGGATGATCAGCGCATTCAGCTGTCCGTCCCGTAACATCGTCATACCACCATCCACGCAGATGATCTTGCGCGTTCTCTGGATGATCGGGTTCGCACAGCGCTTGTACTCCGGGTATCGAAGTGTCGGCCAATGCCCCACCACAACATAGCGGTCGAACGAGAAGCCCTTGTTCAAAAATGCGTCGGCACGATACACTTCGCGAGGCTCCATCTCGTTGAGGTCGCCCGGCATGATCTGCGCATGAGCAAACACAAACTTCGGCGTCTCGATCACATGCGGCATCGTGAGAAGGAACTCAAACTCCTCCGCATACTGCTCGCGTAGCGCCAGCTTGATCGAGTGCATATTCACATCGGGGGCAAGCCGGATGCCGCTCTCGATGCACATATCCCGAACGAGGGAATGATTTCTGAGAACATACTGAAGAAGCTCGTGATTTCGGTCCGCGCGGAACACCTCGCGGCTCAGAATATCCATGTCTCCCGTCACCGCAAACACTCTGCGGCTTCGCGAAAGCTCCATGATATACCGAAGCGTCCGAAGACTCTCCGGCCCTCTCTCGACCAGATTGCCGAGCAGTATCAAATAATCCTCCCGCGTGTAGTTAACCTTCGCGAGAAGCTGTGTGAACGCATCGTAGTTGCCGTAGATATCACTGATCACAATGATCCTGCGGTTTGCGTCCAGCTTGGGTGAAAAAATCTGTATTGCCATATCTTACTTAATCCGTTTCGCAACAATAATCAAACGCCCGTTGTCATCCGGCGTGTCGTGATAGCATGTCGAGAGCGTAATGATCTCGTCCCCCCACGTGACATCGACATTCGTGCTGTAGCGGGACATCTTCTTCACTTCCCTCACGTACTCCTCGAACTCCTTCTTCGTGAGCACGCCGCCGTACGTGTGGTAGCGGAACTTACCGCTCGAGGAGCTGTAGATCTGCGTCTTGCAGACAGCGAAGATCTCGTAGACACCCTCGCTGATGGAAGTGTTGAAATAGATGTACTTATGCTCGTTGTAATAATCTTCATGCATGTACTCCGGAAGCGTTCCGAACGCACTTCCGTCGCGCATGTTATGACCGTAAATGATGTAGTTCCGGCTCTCGCCGAGCTTCGTCTGACGATCCAGGAACGGTGTTCCGCGCGTCTCATAGCTTCCGCTGAAATTGCGGTAGAGGTAATACTCGTTGTCCTTCGGCGTGAACATCACGGGAAGGCTGATCTTCGTGTTCGGGATCTCGATATAACCGAAGCAGTCTGAGTTCGCGGACGACAGGTAGCGGTACTGCTCCTTCCAGCGGTCCGACACCTCCGAGGAGTACTTCGATCCTACAGTCGAGATGATCTCATAATCCCCCTCGTCGGGAAACGAGTAGAACACCTGCGTCTCGTTGGGCTGATTGATCGCAGAGAGATCGAGCTCCGTCGCGATACCGCCGTCCATCATGCTCATGATCTCCTGCTGATCCTTGTCGTACTGATATCCCTTGTAGTAATACCATCCGATCTCCAGAACGCACACGACGAACACCATCGAAGAGATCAGCAGCACAAGGTTCATCACGCCGTCCATACTGCGGCGAGACAGCGTCTGTTTGCGGGATTCCTCTTCCGACTCCTGCAGGATCGCTTCGCGTTTTGCCAGCACATGCTCCTTCGCGATCTCCTGCGCGCGTTTGCTGACTTCCTTCTTCTCGCGCAAACTGAGATGATCGTCCATGTCGTCCTCCTTTCTCAAAAGTCCATCCACACTATCCGTTTTATTTTACCACAAAACCGTCATTTATTCCATACGTTTTTCGATTTCACGCAAAATTCATCGTCCCTGCACAATTTTTTGTATAGTATTTTCAGGTGCGTTATGATACAATACTTTCGGTGTATTTTCCACATCAAACGAAAGGAGTTTTTCATCGTATGATTTATTCTCACGAAGTAGAAAACATGTGTACCGTTGCACAGGGCGTGCATCACGGCTGTGCTCCGATTCCTGAGGAAGCCAAGTGGGTTCAG
>JAFZMO010000084.1 GCA_017551165.1 Lachnospiraceae bacterium | reverse complement strand
TTCATCGACGGTCCGCACTGGGCGAAAATGCTCGTCATGTGCATCTACACCGTCTGGATCGTGCTGCCGTTCAAGATCCTGATCCTCACGAGCGCGCTCGCGTCCGTGAAGGAGGACTACTACCGTGCGGCGCGCGTCGACGGCACCCGCCCGTCCCGTATCTTCTACCGCATCACGCTCCCGATGATCTCCCCGATGATCTTCTACCTGATCATCACCGGTTTCATCGGCGCGTTCAAAGCCTACAGCGACGAAGTCGCTCTGTTCGGCACCGACCTCAACTCCGCCGGCATGAACACGATGGTAGGCTACATCTACGACATGCTGTACGGCAACAGCGGCGGCTATCCTTCGTTCGCCTCCGCCGCTGCCCTGATCCTGTTCGCTGTTGTGTTCACCATCACGTGCATCAACCTGACGGTGAGCCGCAAGAACGTTCATTACTAAGGAGGCTTCCGTATGAATACTCCGAATCCGAAAAATGAAAACACGAACATCGTCGAGTCGACCACGGCCGAGACCGGCGCAGTTGAGACCAACGCAACAGAGACGACCGTCATCAAACGCTACGATGAGATCGAGCGCGCGGCGCGCCGTCGGAAGATCATCCGCAACGCGCTGCTGTACACGTTCCTCACGATCTGCGCGATCGCCGTACTGTTCCCGTTCTTCTGGATGCTTCTCACGTCGCTGAAGACACAGGGCGCGTATAACAACGAGTTCGTGCCGAAGTTCTACGTGAGCGATCCGACGCTTGCGAACTACAAGGAGGCGTTCACCGCCGTCCCGCTCGCAGGGTATTTTCTGAACACGCTGATCTACACGGTCGTCACGACGGCACTGATGATGATCGTCATCGTGCCTGCGGCGTACGCGTTCGCGCGCATGCGCTTCCCGGGCCGCAACCTCGTGTTCTCCCTGTTTTTGAGCTTGATGATGATCCCGAACGAGCTTGTGATCATCACAAACTACGTCACGATCACCTCGTGGAACATGCGCAACACGTTCGCCGGTCTGATCCTGCCGTCCATCACCTCGGTGTTCTACATTTACCTCCTCAAGGAGAACTTCGAGCAGATCCCCGAGGAGCTGTACAAGGCCGCGAAGGTCGACGGGACCTCGGACCTCAAGTATCTGCTCCGCGTCATGGTGCCGATCGCCAAGCCGACGATCGTCACGATCACGATCTTAAAGGTGATCGAGTGCTGGAACGCCTACGTGTGGCCGCGCCTGATCACGGATGACCGCAGCCGGTTCCTCGTCTCGAACGGTATCCAAGAGATCCGTCAGAACGGTTTCGGCCGCGACAACATCCCCGCGATGATGGCCACCGTCGTGGTCGTCTCCGTGCCGCTCATCATACTGTTCCTCGTGTTCCGCAACAAGATCATGGAGGGCGTGTCGAGAGGAGGTACGAAGGGATGAGAAAGAAACTTGCGATCCTTCTGGTAACCGCTCTCCTCGCCTCGCTGCTCACCGGATGTCACCGAAGCAGCAAGCGCGTGGCGTTCACCATCCCTAAGGAATTTGACACAAACAAAGAATATACGATCACGTTTTGGGCGAAAAATGATACCAACATCACGCAGGTCAACGTGTACGAGAAGGCGATCTCCGATTTCGAGAAGCTCTACCCGAACATCCACGTCGTTCTCAAGAAGTACACCGACTACGCGACGATCTACCAGGATGTCATCACGAACATCGCCACCGACACGACGCCGAACGTGTGCATCACCTACCCCGACCACATTGCGACCTACCAAAAGGGCAACAATGTCGTCGTCAACCTCGACAGTCTGATCTACGACGCGTACTACGGACTCGGCGGTAGCAAGCTGCTCTTCGATGGTCCGACCGTGGATGAGGTCGTGCCGAAGTTCCTCGAGGAATGCCGCATCGGCGGCTCGATCTACGCGCTGCCGTACATGCGCTCCACCGAGGCTCTGTACATCAACAAGGACCTCGTGACGAAGCTCGGCTACGACATTCCCGACGTTCCCACCTGGGACTACATCTGGGAGGTCTCCGAGGCCGCGATGGCCAAGAACGCCGACGACACATACGTTGTCAACGGACAGACGACGCTGATCCCGTTCATCTACAAGTCGACGGACAACATGATGATCTCGATGCTGTGGCAGAAGCACGCCGACTACTCGGACGCCGAGGGCCACGTGCTCCTCTTCAACGACGTCACCAAGGAGATCCTCTACTCGATCGTGCCGCACGCCAAATCGCGCGCATTTTCCACGTTCAAGATCTCGAGCTACCCTGGCAACTACCTTAACGCCGGGCAGTGTATCTTCGCGATCGACTCGACGGCCGGCGCCACCTGGATGGGCTCCGACGCGCCCAACTCGGACATCTGCTCCGACGACATCGTCAAATTTGAGACCGTGGTCCGCCCGATCCCGCAGTACGATCCGAACGAACCGTACATGATCTCCCAGGGGCCGTCGCTCTGTATCTTCAACAAGGAGGACGAGGGCGAGGTCATGGCGTCGTGGCTGTTCATGCAGTTCATGCTCACCAATGATGTGCAGATCGCCTACTCGCAGACGGAGGGCTACATCCCCGTCACGACGAAGGCGCAGCAGTCCGAGACCTATCAGAACTATCTCGCCGCCGAGGGCACCGACACCGACCTTCACTACAAGGTCAAGATCCAGGCTGCGAAGCTGTTCCTCGACAACATCGACAACACGTTCGTGACGCCGGTGTTCGCCGGCTCCGCCTCCGTCCGTGAGGCCGCAGGCGAGTTGATCGAAAATGTGACCCGCTCCGTGAGGCGCAAGAAGACCGTCGACGACGCCTTCATCGAGCAGATGTACACGGACACCGCCGCACTCAAACACCTCGACCAGATCGACGTGACCGAGCGTGCGGCAGACCGCACCGAGGGCGAGCTTCCGACCGCGTCCCGCATCCTGATCATCGCGGTTGTGCTCACCTGGGTCGTGCTCGGCGGACTGTTTCTTCGCAAGCGCATTCTCGCTGCCCGCGGCAGGTAGCCGGGGAGCCCCGAGCAACGAATTGCTTGCATTTTTCGACATTCCTTGTATAATAAGTGGGCAGGTACTTCGGCATAAAGCGGAAGCATCCTGCCCACAATTTGTTTATCTAACTGAACAAAGGAGAACGACAATGAAGAAATTATGCGCATTATTGGCAGTCCTTGTTCTCGTGCTCGCTTTCACGGCGTGCGGCAAGAACGAGTCCGAGGAAAAGCCTACCGACACTCCTACACCTACTGCAGTGCAGGAAACTCCTTCTCCCGAGCCGACAGCGACGGATACTCCCGCACCGGAGCCGACCGCTACCGCGACTCCCGAGCCGGTTGCTACGGAGACTCCTACTCCGGAGCCGACACCCTCGGGCAACGCAAAGGGTGAGGGCGTTATGACATACGCGCAGTACCTTGCAGCTGCCGATGACGACGAGATCGTGATCGAGTGCTACGTTCAGGCTCATCAGTCCTGGTGGGACAACAAGATCACCGTTTACGCCGCTGACGAGGACGGTGCCTACTTCATCTACAACATGGTCTGCTCCGAGGCGGACGCTGCGAAGCTTGTTCCCGGAACCAAGATCAAGGTGAAGGGCTTCCGCACCACGTGGTCCGGCGAGGTTGAGGTTGCCGAGGGTGCTACGTTTGAGTTTGAGGAAGGCTCCTACATCGCGAAGGCGGTTGACGTAACCGAGCTTCTCGGCAAGGAGGAGTTGGTTGACAAGCAGAACCAGTTCGTATCGTTCAAGGGCCTCAAGGTTGAGAGCGCTGCCACCTACAAGCACGACGGCTCCGGCCAGCAGGGCGACGACCTCTACTTCAAGGTTTCCAAGGACGGCGCTACTTACACATTTACCGTAGAGTCCTATCTCTGCGGCAAGGACACCGACGTTTACAAGGCGGTTGAGGCTCTGAAGGAGGGCGACGTTGTTGACCTCGAGGGCTTCCTCTACTGGTACAACGGTGTGAACCCGCACATCACCAAGTGCACCGCTGCCGGCGCTGCCGATGCTTCCGTTATGACGTACGCACAGTACGTTGCTGCAGCGGATGACGACGAGATCCTGATCGAGTGCTATGTTCAGGCTCATCAGTCCTGGTGGGACAACAAGATCACCGTATACGCAGCCGACAAGGACGGCGGATACTTCATCTACAACATGGTTTGCTCCGAGGAGGATTCCAAGAAGCTCGTTCCCGGCACGAAGATCCGTGTCAAGGGCTACCGCGCAACGTGGGCGGAGGAGATCGAGGTTGCCGAGGGTGCAACGTTCGAGTTCGTTGAGGGTGCTGACAGCTACGTTGCAACTCCTGTTGATGTAACCAAACTTCTCGGAACCAATGAGCTTTCCGATAAGATGAACCAGTATGTTTCGTTCAAGGGTCTTCAGGTTACCAACGAGGCTTCCTACAAGCATGACGGTTCCGGCCAGCCCGGCGACGACCTTTACTTCAACGTTTGCACCGCTGACGCTACTTACACATTTACCGTAGAGTCCTACCTCTGCGGCAAGGACACCGACGTTTACAAGGCAGTTGAAGGCTTGAAGAGTGGCGACATTGTCGACCTCGAGGGCTTCCTCTACTGGTACAACGGCGTGAACCCGCACATCACCAAGTGCACGGTTGTTCCGGACGATACTAAGGCAGAGGGCGTTATGACCTACGCTGAGTATCTCGCTGCTGAGGACGATGACGAGATCCTGATCGAGTGCTATGTTCAGGCTCATCAGTCCTGGTGGGACAACAAGATCACCGTATACGCTGCCGATAAGGACGGCGGATACTTCATCTACAACATGGTCTGCTCCGAGGCTGACGCTGCGAAGCTCGTTCCCGGCACGAAGATCCGTGTCAAGGGCTTCCGTACTTCCTGGTCTGGTGAGATCGAGGTAGCCGAGGGCGCTACGTTCGAGTTCGTTGAGGGCGCTGACAGCTACATCGCCGAGGCGGTTGACCTCACGCAGTACATCGATGGATCCCAGATCGCAAGCCAGGTTCCCGAGATCATCGCTGCGATGAACCGTTTCTTCACGCTCAAGGGTCTCAAGGTTACCAACGTAGCCTCCTACAAGTACGACGGCTCCGGTGAGCGCGGAGATGACCTCTACTTCCGCGTAAAGCTCAACGGCGTTTCCTTCTCTCTTGTTGTTGAGTCCTACCTCTGCGACAAGGACAGCGATGTTTACAAGGCGGTTGAGGCTCTCAAGGAGGGCGACGTCATCGACATCGAGGGTTTCCTGTACTGGTACAACGGAATGCAGCCTCACGTAACCAAGGTTACGGTTGCTCAGTAATTCCCAGGACATCATTCCCCGATAAGGGGATAAACCAACACTGCGCTGTGGCAGATCCCACAGCGCAGTGTTTTTATTTCCTGCAATGTTGAAATTTCCGAATTATGCTCTTGCAAAGTGGGACGTGCCGGCGTTTAGTTCAATCGTCCGTCTCCGCCATCCTTCGCAGCTCAAGCCTTCGCACCGCCCGGTACGACGCATAGTACAGCGCGATGTTCACGGCGAGCAGGCCGTATCCGATCAGCCGAAGAGCTGTCTTGTGGCTTCGCCACCACGCGATGAAACTGAAGTCCCGGTCTCCGCTCAGATTGCCGAAGAAAAGGTACCACACGAGCACCAGCGCGATCGGTGCCAGGAGCAACAGCATCAGGATGTCGCCGCCCTTCTTCCCGAGCCCCAGATATGCAAACATGTCGATCGCAGCCACGAGCAACACCGCCGCGATCAGGAACGGGAACATGTGCAGGACCGTGACAATCTTATCGGTCGCAGCGTTCTTGCCCGCACCGATGAAGTACACCCCTGCCATCGCAGCATAGACCGCGAAAAATGTTCCGATCACCGCTGCGAAAGCGATATACTTCGCCTTCACGGTCGAATCCGCGGGAAGCGGCAGCGCCATCGTGTATGCGCGCTCCTTTCTCCGCCTTCCTCCGTCGGTGATGATCTTCAGCAAGACCGGCAGCACCGCGAAGAAGATTCCCAAGAGCACAGCGACAACCGCCAGGAGATAATAGTCATGCGCTTGACCGTCGCGCACTGCTTTACTCTCGATCGCACCCGCGACCTTGTCCGCCCCCGGAAGCGCCAGCCGTGCCGCAGTGAACAAGGCAAGCACAGCCCCGAGAGCCGCGAGGATGTAACGCCCCCGCATTGCGAGATATTCCTTGTAAACCAGTCCTCTCATCACGCAACACCCCGCTTTCTCCCCGCGATCCAAACGGTGACACAATAGCCGACCGCCATGATCGGCAGCGACGCTAAGAAGACGTAGCCGCCCTTGTGTTCCAGAAAATACGACGACTTCGAGAACACTTCCATGACCACTCCCGTTGACTCGCTGCTGTCGGTGGTAAACACTCTCCCGACAAGCTCACGGTTGTGGATGAGGATCGCCGCAAACACAAGCACGAGACCGACGAGATTGCCGTACATCGATGCGCCGGCGCCGCAGTTGTAGCCCCAGAACAGCGCCAGCGTCTGCGCGAAGATCGCCACACCGGCAAATGCAAGCACGATGCTCATCGAGTTCCCAAACGGCATCAGATCCGAGGTCAGCCGCACCAGGATCAAGAGCACGCAATCCACCGCGACCGCGCCTAAGACAGCCGCAGGCATCAGCAGAAATCTCGCTCCGACCCTCTGCGCCGTACTGACCGGCATCGACCCCGCAACCTTATAGAACGAGGCCGTTCTGTCGTCGAAAAATGTGTGCTGGATCATGTCGAACGACGCTGCCACCGGAAGCAGCAGAAACAGCTGCAGAACCATTCTCGTCATGTACGGTATGATCCACGCATCCGCGTTGTCCTCCGCAGCCGCCATCTTGTCATAGAGCGTTGCAACGTTGCCGTGCTTTGCGCTGATCATGAACATGACGCACACGATGGTCGTAAAGGCAACCGTGATCCCCCAGACAAACAGCTTTCGGCGCAGGATATAGTAATCTTTCAACAGTAACCCTTTCATATGCGCCTCCTACTCTGCCACCGCCGCGGAACGCTTGGAGCGGTTGACATAGTGGATCATGATCTCCTCGAGAGATGCCGGCTCGATCACCGCATCCGGGTACAGCCGCTCGCATGCGCTGCGGTCGTTCACAAGCATCTCCGCGTTGTACGAACCGATCTCCCGGTCGACGACGAGCGATGCGCTCACCGCCTCCGCGTCCTCTTTCTTACACTTGAGGATGCCGTGGCGTTCTAAGATCTCATCCTTGTTGCCCGCAAGCACGATCCTTCCGCCGTCGATGAAGACGACCTCATCCGCGATCTTCTCGAGGTCGCCCGTGATGTGCGAGGACAACAGGATCGTGTGGTCCTCCTCCACGACGAACTCGCGGAAGATCTGGATCATCTCGTTGCGCACGATCGGATCGAGACCGCTCGTCGGCTCGTCCATCACGAGAAGCTTCGCCTCGTGCGACAAAGCGACGGCGATCTGCAGCTTCATGCGCATGCCGCGGGAGAATTTGCCGCAGCTCTTCTTCGTCGGCAGCGAGAACTGTCTCAGATAGCCGAAGTACTGATCCTCGTGCCACCGCTTGTACACACGCTTCATGATCGCATTGATCTGCATCGGCGTCAGGAACTCGTGAAAGCCCATCTCGTCGAACACGACGCCGATGTCCTCCCGCAGCGCGTACGAGCGCCCCGGAACAACGTCCTGCCCGAACAGCCGGATCTCCCCCGAATCCCTCGCGATCAAGTCGAGGATCAGCTGGATGGTCGTCGTCTTGCCTGCACCGTTCTGGCCGATAAAACCGCACACCGTGCCGACCGGCACCGCGAAACTGACGCGGTCCAGTTTGAAATCCCCGTAATCCTTCGTAACATCCTTTACTTCCAAAACGTAATCATTTTCCATCGAATTTCTCCTTGTAGAGCAACGCGAATCGCTCTGTGATCTCCTCTAACGAGATATTTCCGACAGCAGCCTTCTCAATCGCCTTGTCGAGCAGATCCTCGATGGCGCACAGGATGTTGTCACGCACAAAATCCTCGTTCAGCCCCCGCACAAAGCTGCCCTTGCCGGTCACGGAGACGATGTAGCCGTCCCGCTCCAGGTCCTCATATGCCCGCTTCGTCGTGATGATGCTGATCTTCAGGTCCTTCGCCAGCGTGCGCATCGACGGAAGGGCGTCCCCCTCCTTCAGTTCGCCTGCGATGATCTGGTTCTTGACCTGCTCTTCGATCTGCTCGTAGAGCGGCTGCCCCGAGCTGTTGTTCAATAAAATGTTCATAGGAATTCCTTTACACGCGTATTTTCCGGATAAATATTGTGTATATCTAATATATACACCTATGCACATTAACTGTCAATACGGAAAATGAAAAAACTTCAGCAAAAGTTCACTTTACACCCCTCTCGGCGAGCGGTATAATAATATAAATACAAGGCTCCCCGACGCGTAACGGAAGGAGCGAAAACGGAGAAGATATATGATCACAATAGATATCAGTACCATCGACGAACTTCTGCAGTTCGTTAAAGCACTGTCGGATCGCCACGGCAGCAACACGCAACTGTGGTACCGCGGTGAGGACAACTCGAATCTCACTCTCGTGCCGTCGATCCAGCGAAGCGAGCGCCGCCTCGAGCGCGAGCGCTTCCTCTCGAACGACTTCTACATCCGCGCCAAGCAGACGCTGGAGTCGCCGCCGAGCCGCAACAACTACGCCTACTGGATCGCGCTCATGCAGCACTACGGCCTGCCCACGCGTATCCTGGACTGGTCGCGCTCCCCTCTGATCGCGGTGTTCTTCGCGACGGAGAGTTACCGCACCGTCACCGACCAGGACGCCTGCGTCTGGGTATTGGTTCCCGATGCGCTCAACGCGCAGGAAGGCTTTGACCGCTGCATCTACCCGATCGACGCAGACACCACGCAAGAGATGCTCCTGCCGGCGTTCAAGCACCGCCATCACAACCCGGAGCTCGAGGACAAGATCCTCGCGTGCGCATCCACGGACCCGAACATGCGCATGTATGCTCAGCAGTCGTGCTTCACGGTGCACAACTCCCTGCGGCGCCTCGAGGATATCTGCGACGAGCAGATGCTCTACAAGATCATCATCCCGCAGGACCGCAAGCATTACTTCATCGAGAGCCTGCGCGTGCTCGGCATCACGGAGAGCTTCATCTACCCTGACCTCGAGCACATCTGCCGCGACCTGCGCGACTATCACAATATTTGATAAGATCACAAAAAACAGCCATCGCACGCTCCATGCGATGGCTGTCATTGTTTTACCGTTGTTTTATGCGTCTTACAGTTCCTTGAACATGTTGAAAATGTCTTCTTCGCTCTCGTCGCCGCCGGTCAACGTTACCACGCAGATCGCGAACACGCCGGTGTCATCGATCTCGCGGAACGCGCAGTACACATCGCCTACCGAGAGGCTCATGTGGAAGCACAGGAAGCTCTCTCCTGCGATCGTGTAGTAGTCCTTGTTGATCGTAACCTGAACCGTGGTGCCGCCCTGCTGGATCGTCGTGGATCCGCCGGTTCCGCCGAATTCCTGTGTGAACTCCTCACCGATCTGGTTGATGTCAACATCACCCTCTCGGGTCATGACCGCACAAAGCGGAACTTTGGTTGCGTTGTTCTTGCAAAATACGCAAGCAACCTCAAAACCGTTGGATACTCTTCCCATCTGTGACTTGTCCATCATGACATAGTCGCTCGGAAGACTCACCTTTACTTCCGCCCACTTGTTCGTGTAAGTGGTACCGTCCACCTCACCGACAGAGTACGATCTTCTGCACCCGGTCAGAGACAGGGTGAGAACGCCGACGAGGAACAGTGCGAACAGTTTACGCACAAATACATTTTTTCTCATTCTTTACTCTCCTTATTGCCGTTTCTTGAGCAGTACAATCATAACAATAATTACGAGTAAAATCAAGCCCCCGGGGATGGCAACCATCCACCACTCGAAATCCGGTCCGGACGACTCATCGTCGTCATCGTCATCATTCGATTTCTTGTCCTTATCCTTCTTGTCCTTGCCATCCTTGTTATCGTCCGGCGCCTCAGTAGGCGTGATCTCGTCCGGCTTCTCCGTCGGGGTAATCTCTTCCGGCGGCGTAGGCGTAGGCATCGCCTCCAGCGTGATCTCCGGCGTCGGTGTCGGCTCCGGTGTCGGCGTTGCCTCAGGCGTCGGCGTTACCTCCGGCGTGGGCGTCTCCTCCGGTGTCGGCGTCGGCTCCGGTGTCGGAGTTTCCTCCGGCGTCGGTGTCGGTTCCGGCGTAGGCGTTGCCTCAGGCGTAGGCTCCGGCGTAGGTGTCGCTGTCGGCTCCGGTGTCGGCGTTGCCGTCGGTTCCGGTGTCGGCGTGTTGGTCGGTACCGGCGTGTTCGTCGGTGTCGGTGTGTTCGTCGGCTTCGGTGTCGGCGTTGCCGTGCCACCCGAAATGATCGTCAGATTACTGTTAGAGACGTAGCACACATTTCCCTTATAAACGATACGATAATACTTCGATTCCTTGCACTGGCCGGTCACATCCACAACCGCATCCTTCGGCAGGCTGATCTTGTTTCCGCTGCCATCCTTCAGGAAATACTTAGAATCCGTGGAATATGCAGGGATTATACGAAGGTTTGCAAATGCAGTGGCCTTGCCCTTCGCATCCATCTCAATGATCGTGTATGTCTTGCCGTCCGCACCGGTGATCTTCGTCTCGGCACCGGGAGCACCCGGTGTCGGCGTTGCCGTAGGCTTCGGAGTGTTCGTCGGTTTCGGTGTTGGCGTGTTGGTCGCTTTCGGCGTCGGCGTGTTCGTCGGCGTGTTGGCCGGCTTCGGCGTCGGCGTGTTCGTCGGCGTAGGTGTGTTCGTCGGCGTGTTCGTCGGTATCGGCGTCAGCTTCAGAATATCTTCATGGCTCTTGTAGAAAATGGAAAATGGATCCGAATGGATGTTATTTCCGCTGGTCAGACAATACAGTTGGAATTTTGCTTCACCGGGCGTCGTGATGCTGCCGCTGACGAGCTGGTAATCCAGGAACTTCATCGCAGATGTACCGTCGTACTCCGCAGAGCTCTTCGTTTTGTCACTGTTTTCCCACGTGATCCTGACCTTGGCGCCGTCCATTTTCAGACCTTCACCGAGCTCATAGTACTTCTGCGTGGGTTCCTTGATCACCTGAATATCCCACAGGACGCTTGTGAACGTAACGGAGAAGACATTGGACTGCGCCATCATGCCCTCGATCTCCACCTGTACCATATAGTACGAGGTTCCCATCTTCGCAGGCGGGATAAACTCCCTGCTCACCTGATATCCTGCGTATGTTGCGGTCATGGTAGCCGGGTCAGGCGACGTTCCGCCGATCCAGTTATATGTCGCAAACGTAGTGTCATAATCGGGATTGCTGACACCCGCCTTGGCTGTGATCCTTCCACCCTGCCATGTAAACGACTGGGAGTTAATATCCTCCACATACGTGCCCGGGTCTGCCTTCGCTTTCTCCGGCAGCAAGGCAAGCAGCATCGCGACGCAGCACAGGATGCTCACAATGCGCATTCTCAAACGTCTCATACCACACTTCCTCCTCAAACACTTTTCTCTCTTTCTCAGATTGCCCCCCAAAGTTCCTGGAGAACCAATACAAAACTCATTATAGAGGCTCCCAAATAAAAAATCAATTCTCCGATTGGATAATCTATACGGAAAATGAATAAAAAGCAACCCGGCACATACCTTGGTACATGCCGGGCATTTTCCGTACTATATCTTTTTAATGAGGGTCAGGAACGCTTCTTGAGCATCGCGATCATCACGATGAGAACGAGCAGGATTAAGCCGCCGGGAACGGCGAACATCCACCATTCGAAGCTCGGTCCGTCCGACTCATCATCGTCATCGTCGTCATCGTCCTTGTCTTTATCCTTGTCCTTCTTGTCCTTGTTATCCTTATTATCGTCCGGTGCTTCAGTCGGTGTGACCTCATCCGGTTTCTCCGTCGGGGTGATCTCCTCCGGTGGTGTCGGCGTAGGCATTGCCTCCTGCGTGATTTCCGGAGTCGGTGTCGGTTCCGGTGTCGGCGTCACCTCAGGCGTGGGAGTCTCCTCCGGTGTCGGCGTAGCTTCCGGCGTCGGCGTTACCTCAGGCGTCGGGGTTTCCTCGGGCGTAGGCGTTGCCTCGGGCGTGGGCGTTGCCTCGGGCGTAGGTGTTACCTCCGGTGTCGGGGTAGACTCCGGCGTAGGCGTCGCTGTCGGTTCCGGTGTCGGAGTCGGCAACGGCGTCGGTGTGTTCGTCGGCAACGGCGTCGGCGTGTTGGTCGGCTTCGGCGTCGGCGTGTTCGTCGGCTTCGGTGTCGGCGTTGCCGTTGCTGTACCTCCCGAAATGATCTTCAGGTAGCTGCCGGACACGTAGCAGATCTGTCCGCCATAATTGATCCGGTAATAGCCGGTTTCCTTGCACTGACCGGTCACCTGGACTTCTTTATCCTTCGGAAGGCTCACCTTGTTGCCCTTGCTGTCCTTCACAAAGTATTTGCTGTCTGTAGAGTAAGCGGGGATGATACGAAGGTTGGTCGTTCCGGTTGCCTTGCCCTTCGCGTCCATCTCGATGATCGTATATTTCTTGCCGTCCGCGCCGGTGATCTCCGTCTTGGCGCCCGGACCAGCCGGTGTAGGCGTTGCCGTCGGCTTGGGCGTGTTGGTCGGCTTCGGCGTATTCGTCGGCTTCGGCGTCGGTGTGTTCGTCGGCGTGTTGGCCGGTTTCGGCGTCGGCGTGTTCGTCGGCGTAGGGGTATTTGTCGGAGTCGGTGTGTTCGTTGCCGTGGGCGTAGGTGTCTCCGTCAGCTTCTTGATGTCGCTGTCAGACATGTAGGTAACCCAGATGAGGTCATCCGGTACCTTCGTCATAGCCCGATCCGGGATCACCGTGTTGTACGGCGGAATACAGATCGCAAATGCCTTATCACCCGTTGTCGAGATATCGCCGTTGCTCTCGCCGTAGGCAATACAAGCGATCATAAAGTGGTCCCACTTCTTGTAGCTCTTGTCGTACGTACCCGTTGTCTTGTTTCCGTAAACATCCTTGTACGTGATCTTCAACTGAATTCCATCGGGATTCAGAGGCTCGCCGAGCCTGTAATTGTCCTGCTTGGGAGAAGCAACCACCTTGATGCTCTCGATTGCCTGCTTGAAGGTGACACTGAACGGCTCCGTACAGAAATACTCGCCGTCGCACTCCACCTGACAGGCGTACCAATACGTTCCTGCCTTCTGTCCCGGGTAAAACCGTTTGCCATCGACAAGGCCGTCAGAGCAGTTCATCGCATTCATACCGCTGAGGTTGTTAACCGGTCCTCCGATCCACGTATAGTTCAGCGAATAGCCATGGCTTTCCTTCGCCTTACACTCCACATAGCCGCCGAAGAAATCCTCAAACGTAACATTGGCGATCTTCTCGAGCACAACATCCGGACTTGCCTTTGCAGTCTCGGGTAGCATTGTCAACAGGATCGCAATGCAGCACAGGATGCTTACAACGCGCATTCTCACTCTTCTCATACAGTCCCTCCTAAGTAACACTTCTGGAAACAAAAAACACCATCCTCGTTAATTATAATACTAATTAATCATTTTTCAATTATCCTTAATGATAATATTTTTCATAATCATGCGAAAAATGCCCGACACATACGCGTTGTATATGTCGGGCTTATAGAGGTGTCATGAACTTAGTTCGATGTATTCATTTTTTCGTGCGCCGAGCTCTGCGCTGTTATCTTCTGCGCAGGAACACTGCTACTCCGAGTGCACCGCAGGGGATCAGCGTCCCTATCGTGAGGAGGATCAATTTGAAGCGTTCCTCCTCCTGCTGCGCGGAAAGGCTCGTGGTTGCCGAGTCTGCTTTCCTCGAGTCTCTCGCGCGGTTGATCGCCTTCGTTACGGTGATCTCCGCAGACGGGATCTCCAGATCGCTCACCATGTCACCCGCGAACTCCTCAGCGGGAGTCATCGCGTCCTTGGGATCCGCATCGTCCTCAGGATTCGTATCTTCCTCGGGTTCTGCGTTCTCAGCGGTGTCCGGCTGCTCTTCCGTCTCGGTGGTGTCCGTTGTCTCGGACGTATCGATGGTTTCCGTTATATCAACGGTTTCCGTCGTATCGATAGTCTCTGTCGTCTCCTCGGTTTCGTTCGTCACTGTTGTGTCGACAGGCTCGGGCTCTTCGGTGTGGACCGGAGCGTTGGTCGGCTCGGGAGCCTTCGTGGGAACCGGCGTATTGGTAGGCTCGGGTGCCATGGTAGGAACCGGCGTATTCGTCGGCTGCGGGGCCTTCGTAGGAACCGGCGTGTTCGTAGGCTGCGGAGCCTTCGTAGGTACCGGCGTATTCGTCGGCTGCGGGGCCTTCGTAGGTACCGGCGTGTTCGTAGGCTGCGGGGCCTTCGTAGGTACCGGCGTGTTCGTAGGCTGCGGGGCCTTCGTAGGTACCGGCGTGTTCGTCGGCTGCGGGGCCTTCGTAGGTACCGGCGTGTTCGTCGGTTCCGGTGCCTTTGTAGGAACCGGGGTGTTCGTAGGCTGCGGGGCCTTGGTAGGTTCCGGCGCCTTCGTCGGCTCGGGGGCCTTCGTAGGTTCCGGGGCCTTGGTAGGCTCGGGAGCCTTCGTCGGTTCCGGGGTCTCCTCAACTACCGGAGGATTCGGAACATTGTCGACGACGGTGAATGTGCCGCTGTAGGAGCCGGTACATTTTCCGCCCGAAACTCCGTTGATCACGAAGGATGCCGTGCCGGCCTTCGTGTTGTTCGTGTACGTAATGGTATAATCCTTGCCCTCAGTGATTGGGCAACCGTAGATCGAAAGGTTGAGGTTGAGCTTGCAGGGCTTGCCCTCGTATTCAACTTCAGGGAGATTGGCGATCCACAGGTCCTCCAGCTGAAGCTGCGGTACCGTGACCGTCATGGAGCAGCTGGCCGTCATTCCGTTGTAGCTGACCGTCGCCGTGATCTTCGCCGTGCCGGGCGCAACCGAGATGAACTTGGTGCCGTCGATGCGGACGACATCGGGCTTGTCCGACTTCCACTCGATCTTGCATTCCGAGGCAACAATCTCAATGCCGGACGAGAAGGAATCTCCGCTCGACATGCCGATCTTCGGGTTGACAAGCTCCACCTCACAGCTGACCGGTGCATCATAACCGGAGTACTGAAAATTCGCCACGAGCTTCTGCTCTTCCGACTTCATCGCGACCGTCATGGTCTTGTCGCTGTCGCAAGCAGTCGTCTGTGCCGCACCGCTGTGCGAGTAGCCGAATTCCTGAACGTAGAAATGCTGACCGCGGTACTCAAAATGCGCAAGGCCGACAGCCGTGAAGCCCTCCTCGAGCATGTTGCGGCGATGTCCCTGACCTTTATAATCGTCATTGTCCTCGCGGAACGCCACATATGCCTTCTCCGAATTGCCGTAACCGGCTGCGATGTTCTCACCGTACGACCGCGTTCCGTTGTACGTGCAGGTGAAGCACTTGGAACCGTCCGGTCTCGTGTGCGAAAAATAAATCGCGATCTCCGCCGCGCGCTGCATTGCGATCTGCTCGAGATCGTAATCGTAAGCGAGTGCGCAGAGGTTCGGGAGCTCGGTCTTGGTCTGGTTGTCTTCGTTCCAGTACCACGCATCCTCGCTCAGGCGGAATGCGTTGATGGAAGCCAATGCGCTTCGGGCATCTGTTTGATAGAACCGTCCGGAGACAGTATAGCCAACCGATTCAGCTTCCGCGGACATGGCACAGTACGCCAGCATTAACACTATCACCATTGTTAAATTAAGCACTTTCCGGGTCATTTCGCGAAATCTTCTCATATTGGTCACCTCCGAACATATGTTGTAAAATACAACTACGACAGTGTGTTCTTATTGATCAAATACTCAGATTCCCTTTGTTCTTTCTCTTTCCGTGTTTCCCTTTGTTTATTCCCTTTGTTCAGTATCCCTTTGTTTTTTATCGTCGTGCTTTGTTATTCTTTTGTTCGCTTTTGTTATTGTGCTTTCCTTTTACTTTCTGTTCTTGCGTCGGTAGACAAGCCATCCCGTGGCTCCTCCGCCCGCCAGGACTACCGGGATCGCTATGAGTATCCACGGAAAATCCTTCTCTTTGGTCTGATCTTCTACTTTTACTATGTCTACTGTTTCTGTATTGGGCTCTTCTTTTTCCGATTCCGGTGTCGGCGTGTTGGTTGCCTCCGCGGAGGGTGTTGTCTTCGGATCCTCCGGATCGTCGATCGGTACCGGCGTCACGTCCTC
The DNA here is from genome assembly GCA_017551165.1 of Lachnospiraceae bacterium. Classification (GTDB taxonomy): domain Bacteria; phylum Bacillota; class Clostridia; order Lachnospirales; family Lachnospiraceae; genus ISDg. The sequence continues at coordinate 5,145 of JAFZMO010000084.1, read as the reverse complement.
AGGTACATCGGTCGGTGTCGCCTGCTGAGCTTCCTGAGTCAAGGTCGGTTCCGGCGTCGGTGTCTCGGTTGGTGTCGGTTCCGGTGTCGGTGTGTTTGTTGGCGTCGGTTCCGGTGTCGGCGTTTCTGTCGGCGTAGGTTCCGGCGTCGGGGTATTCGTAGGCGCAGGGGTTGGAGTCTTAGTCGGCTTCGGCGTCGGTGTCTTGGTAGGTTTCGGCGTCGGAGTCTTCGTAGGCTTCGGTGTGTTGGTCGGTTTCGGCGTGTTCGTCGGCTTCGGTGTCGGCGTTGCAGGAACCGGTGTCGGTGTCGCGGGAACCGGCGTTGCCGTTGCAGGCACCGAAGTAGGCGTTGCGGGAACCGGCGTCGCTGTCGCGGTCGGTTCCGGCGTCGGCGAGTTCGACTGTTCCGTGCCGTCGCCGATGATCTTGAACGTACCGGAAGTCGATCCGGTGTAGTTGCCGATACCGGTGATCGTAAATGTCGCCGTACCGGGCTTATCATTGTCCTTATACGTTACGGTGTAGTCCTGATCCTTAACGAGTTTCACTCCGTTAAACTGGATCGTGAACTGGATCGTGATCGGTGTTCCGTAAAACTTCTGGTCCGCGATCCCCGAGAAGGAAAGCGATGACAGGTCCGCTGCACCGATCTTCACTTTCATGCTGCAGGAAGCTGTCTTGCCGCCGTACGTTACGGTCGCCACCAGATCGGTCTCTCCGGGTCCGCGGCCGATCATCTTGTTGCCGCTGACTTCCACGACCGCGGGATTGTTTGATGTCCATGTAATGCTGTAGGATCCTGCCGCAAGCTCGAATCCGGGGCTGATGCTCTGTCCGATGTAGCGAACAGCCGCCGTCGTCGTCGGGAGCTCTTCCGTCCCACCGACCGACATGGTGTAGGACTTGTACGGGCAGTTCACACCGAGTTCAAGTTTGGAGTCATCCACGCTGACCTTCTTAGTTGCGTTGGAATCGTTCACTCCCGGATCTCCGGCACCGCTGTTCGATCTTCCGAACTCCTGCACGAAGCAGTGCACGCCCTGACATACAAAGTGTGCCACGCCGACTGCCGTGAACTCGGGGTTCAGCATGTTTCGGCGGTGTCCCTGACCGTCATAGTTCTTGTCCTCCTCAAGCCAGGAGTTGAATGCGTCCTTGGTCTTGCCGGAGGAGCTTGTCGTAATATACAGGTTCTCGCCTTCAGTATTCTTGCCGTCATACTTGCAGGTGTACCAATCCGTTCCGTCCGGTCTCGTATGGGAGAACAGAATTGCGATCTCCGCTGCTCGCTGCATCGCGATCTGTTCCAGTTTGTAATCGTAGGTAAGCTTTCCGAGATTGGTTAGCTCCGTCTTCGTTTGGTTATCCTTGTTCCAGTACCAGGTTTCGCTTCCGGTACGGAGGTCATTGATCAGCGCCAGCGACGATCTCGCGTCGGACTGCTGATATTTTCCGCTGATGCTGTACTCCGTGGCGGCCTGCGCGTTCCCCAACATGGAGCCCAACAGCGTACAGATGAGCGCTGCAACGAGCGCTGCTCTAAGGAACCTTTGTCTTGTCACTCTCCGGGTTAGCGTCATTGCGCAATCCTCCCAAACATTTTTCTTTGAGTCGATTATACATAAGGCCACCCGATAATGCAATTTCCTAAAATGGGCAATTTTACGGAAAATAACAGCCTCTGCAAAACTGACTTGATTGACGACATATTTTTCGATTTTTAGAAAGAAAAGAGCTCCCGCTTGGTTTATGCAAACGGGAGCAAGAAAAGGGTTGGGATAATATCAAATTGCATTGGCCTTGATGTAGGCAACAAGCTCGTCAACCTGCGCAAATGCAAGCGCTACAACGGTGTCCGCGGCGCCGTAATAGATGGCGATGCGGCCGGTTGCGGCGTCCTGAAGCGTCGCGCACGGGAAGCACACGTTCGGCACGTCGCCGACGCACTCGTACGTCGTCTCCGGATGAAGCAGGAACGGCTTGCAGCGGTAGAGCACCTTCCAGGGCTCGTTCTTGTCGAGGATGGCTGCGCCGATCGAGTAGATCATGCCGTTGCATGTCGTGCCGACGCCGTGGAACAACAGAAGCCAGCCCTCGTCGAGCTCGATCGGGATCGGGCCCGCACCGATCTTCGTCCAAGCCCAGTAGGCGGGGCTCATCACATGGTGATGGCAGCCCCAGTGTACCATGTCCGGGCTTTGTGAGAGGAACATCTCACCAAATGGAGTGTGCCCGTTGTCCGACGGGCGGGAGAACATCATATATTTTCCGTTAATCTTGCGAGGGAACAATACGCCGTTACGGTTGTACGGCAGATACGCGTCGGGAAGACGGTAGAATGTCACAAAGTCATACGAGTACGCCACGCCGATCGTCGGGCCGTAATGCTGCTCGAAGGGCGCGCACCAGGTCACGTAGTAGCGGTCCTCAAGGTAGCATACTCGAGGGTCGTAGCCGTTGGCGAGGCCGACGAACTCGCCGGTCTTCTCGCAATAGAGGCGGAGCGGCTCATGCTCGATCGTCCAATGGATCGCGTCCTTACTCGCGCCGAGGAACAGTTGCTGCTCCATCGCCTTGTTGTCGCTGCGGAACACGCCGACGAACGCACCGTCCTTCGCGATGACCGCGCTGTTAAATATACTGTTTGCGGAAGGAATGTCATGCCTTCCTACGATCGGGTTTTCACTGTAACGCCAAATGGGATCGCTGCATCCCGCAGGCCGATCCTGCCACGGAATATTACTCAAATTTTCACCGATGATCATGGAATCTCCTATCTCGCCGCATGCGGCGCGCTGAAAAATCATCCGCTGTTACCCTGAGCGGTTACGTTTACTATAGCATTTGGCGTTTTGATTTGCTATAATGGGATCATACGAAAAATCGTACATTTCTCTAACGCCGGGTTTTCCGGTCCGCCGCCTACGGAGGTACCACTATGTCACAGTTGTATGAACATATCGACACCCTGAACTCGCCCTATGAGGCGTTCCGCGCGGAGTACATCTACCGCAACGATCCGCCGCGCCCGCACTGGCACTACTACGCCGAGCTCCTCTATGTGGAGTCCGGCCGGCTCTCTGTGGAGTGCAACGAGCAGCGCGTCACGATGAACGAGGGTGATTTTGCGTTCCTCCATGCGCAGGCGATCCACAACGTGGTCCCCGACCTGACCTCGAAATTCCGCTACGGCGTCATCAAGTTCGACCTCAGTCGTCTGACCGGATCCCGCTTCTTCACACCAAACCTGCGTGCAGTCGCAGAGCAGGCAAGACGCTCTCCCGACGCCTCCTTCCTCTTTCCGAAGGAGACGATCGACAGTGCCCTGTTCTCCCGCGTCTTCAACACCTGCATCAACGAGCTTTCCAACCGCCGCTACGGCAGCGACCTGATGGTGTACTCCAACCTGTGCGAGCTCATGGTGTGCCTCGCGCGCATCTGGCAGTCTCAGGGCGTCCTTACGGGCACCGGCCGAACCGCCGGCGTCGAGGGCATCGACTCCATCGTGGAATATATCGACGAGCACTCCTCCGACATTCTCCTCGTGACCGATCTCGCGAAACGATGCGGCATGAGCTACTCCAATTTTGCGCTGAAATTCAAGCAGATGTACGGGCGCAGCTGCAAGGAGTACATCGAGCTCGTCCGCGTCAGCAAGGCGGAAAATCTTCTTCTCTTCTCCGACCTCGACATGACCGGCATCAGTATCGAGACCGGCTTCGCGGACTGCAGCCACCTGATCAAAGTGTTCAAAAAATGGAAGGGCATCACGCCGAAGCAGTACAAGTTACAAAACTCGCGCTTCTGACGCATCCCTTCCATTACAGGTTCGTATTCGGTTGTGATCTCATTCGATCGTGAGATCGATCACTCCTTCTTCTCCTCGATCGCGTTGCTCTTGAGGATCTCCAGTGCCTTGTCGTTCAGGATGCAGTACTGCAGGTAGTCCTTGCCGTACTTCTCCTCGAGCTCTGCCACGGACGCCGCGTTCACGCTGGTCGCGATCTCCTGTGCGGCCTTCGTGTAATCATCCTCGCTGAGGACGATATTTTCCGACTTAACGATGGCCTGAAGCAACATGTACTCCTTAACGGACTGCTCTGCCTGTGCACGGCACTTGTCCGTGTACTCCTGGTACGTCATCGTATCGCCGGAGAACGTCGAGAAGAACGTCGCCTCATCCATTCCGTAATACTCTGCATACTGGCGAAGCTGTGCCATTGCAAGGTCATAGTAGTAATCGATATCCGACTGCTGGATGTCCGTAAACGTCGAATTCTCGATCGCCTTGCCGAGCAGCTGATCCCAGATCAACTCCTCCTGCTCATCCTTTGCGCCTTCCTCCAGATAGTTGCGAATGTACTGCTTGAATCCCGCAGCATCGCTCGCGATCGTCGAGTAGTACCGCTTCACGTACGCATCATCAACATCATCCAGCTTCTTGCCGACATAGTTGATCGTTACGGTAAATACCGCAGCCTTACCGTTGAGATCCGCGCTGCCGTAGTCCTCCGGGAACGTCACATTGATGTCCACCGTTGTGCCGACCGTAGCACCGATCAGCGACGACTCAAAGCCGGGAATAAACTTGTTGGAACCGATCACCAGGAACTGATCGTTCGCCGTGCCGCCGGAAAATGCGACGCCGTCGATCTTGCCCGAATAGTCAATATTGAGCGCATCGCCGGACTGAACCGCCGTGTTGTCACGCTCCGGATTTCTCTCATAGTTCGGATAATCCTCAAGGATCATCTTGATCTGCTTCTGAATATCTTCATCCGTGATCGTAATGTCCTCCGAAGTATACGTAAGGCCCTTATACTGGCCGAGCGTCACGCTTCCTCCACACGGATGATACAGGTTCGTCGGTACAACGCCGCTGCCGGTCGGAGCAGGTGTGCCGGATACTGTACTGTTCGTCGAATTCTTGCTACCGCATGCAGTCATCGCGCATACTGCAAGGATCGTCACAATAAGTGCAATACAAATCTTTCTCATCATTACCTCCAAGTCGCTGGTTTGCAGCCCTTACATTCTAACAAACAGCACGTCAAAAGTAAAGGAAAACTATGAAAAGTTCACATTTCCCGGGCCGTGCCGGGGCACGAAAAGAGCGGCAGGATCACTCCTGCCGCTCGTGGTTACTC
>JAFZMO010000083.1 GCA_017551165.1 Lachnospiraceae bacterium | reverse complement strand
TATCCGGACGCGTGGCCGAGCGAAGCGGGCACCTGGCTGAACGGCGCGCCCTATAAGATCAAGCAGGCCATGACGGACCTGGATCCGGACACGGACGAAGCGCGCTTCGTCTACCTGTATGGCAGCATCGGCCTGGGCGGCATCGACATCATGGAGCAGGTGGAATTCCGGAAGGACGTCCGCGCGGGGAACACGGGTGTCTGGGCTAAGGGAACCGCAAGAGAGAACCAGGTGACCGTGACCGAGGGCGGAAACTATACCTACCGCATGACCGTGGCCGCCAAGCACGACAGCTATATCGGCGGTATCATGTTCTACGACGCGATCGAGGAGTATGTCCCCGCCGACATTGCGGAGCCCGGCCTGGCCGCGAAAAAGCGCTGGTCCGGGACCTGGAACGAAAAAGGCCAGTGGCAGGGAACGCTCGTGTCGGTGGACATGACGGAACTGTACGCAAAGGGCTTCGGGCCGCAGCTTTATTACAGCACGGAAACCGGACTGGAATTCGGCGCGCCGAATTCGATCGACCCGATGGATACGAGTGGAATTATTTCGTCCTTCGGAGAGGACTGGGACGAGGATTACGACCTGTATCGCAAAAACGGCAAGTGGCATCGGGTTTCCGACACAGCCATCGTGAACGGCGTCTGGAACGTGCCGGAGGATCTTCATGTGGCGGCCATCGCCGTGGACGCGCAGCGGGGAACCAATCCCAACACAATGCAGCTGCTGTCGCCGGGAGACAAGGTTTCTGTTTATCTGAACATGCGGGCACCGTCCGACGGCGGCGACGACAGCAAATGGAACGCGAAGGGCGCGTATGCCCATAAAACAGACAGCGCCGCCTCGGCGAACGATATCGACTGGATCGCGGCGACGGATCCGGCCAACAACATGTATGCGTACAATCAGGCGGCGGCGGTCTACCTCCGATTCTCCACACCCACATCACAGGCGTCCCACGGGTACGTCCGGGAACGGTCGGTGCTGGATTTCGAGTATACCCGGACGGGCATCGTGCCCGAGAAGGTCTTGGTTCGGACGACCTGGGACGACGGGGCCTACACAAGCGGCTACGGAACCGTTGACAACCACGACGGGCTGCGCCCGGACAAGGTGACAGTGAAACTTAAGGGCGTGCCGAAACTGCCCGCCGGAACCGCGCTGACCGCGGAAAACGACACGACATTCGAGGACACCCTTGTCCTGACGGCGGACGACAACTGGCAAGGTATTTTCCAAAATGTCCCGACGCTTGACCGGAATGGCGTTCCGTACGCCTATACCGTGACGGAAGAACCGGTTCCGGGCTACATCACAGCGGTCTACAAGGACGATAACCGCTCCTATGAGATTGTCAATAAGCATACGAAAGAGCAGATCAGCATTAAGTTCGATATGCTGTGGTTGAACCCGGACGGAACGGCCGCGGAAGCGCCGGACAACGCCCGGCCCACCATCGAGCTGATCCGGACCAGAAGCGACGGAAGGCAGGATTCCTTCACCTGGACCTACAGAAAAGAAGAGGGATGGACCCATACCTTCGTCGTGGACCGCTATGAGCCGGGCGGATTTGAGTACACCTATTCCTTGGGCTGTGGAGCCGGCATGCCGGACGGCTGGTTCTCGCAGCTCGATCCGGTTCCGCTTGGCGTCGAGGTGACGGCGGAATACGACCCGGACGACATCCACACTATCCGCAACTTCAAAAAGCCGGACTTCGGCTATCTCATGGTCTCGGCGCATGTGGAGGACATATGCAAACCAAAGGCCGGCAACGACACCGCCCTTCCGTCCTTCCCATTCAAGGTGGAGATTGAATACAACGGCGCGGACCTGAGCGGCGAATACGAATACGTCATTTTCGATAAGGCGCCCGTGAACTATGAAAGCACAGAACTTCCGGCGGACGCGAAGGAGGTCTGCCGAGGAACCACTACCGCGGGCGGCACGATCACTCTGGCGGAGAACCAGTGCTTCCAGATCATCGGATTGCCTGCAGGGACAGTATGCTCCGTCAACGAGACGCTTCCCGCGGGCTGGGAAGTATACCAGCCGAGGCCGCAGCCCGTAGAAAAAACGATCCGGACGTGGAAGACCGAAAAGATTGCTTTCCAGAATAAGTATATGTCCAGAGTTAGTATTTCGGTCACCGGAACGAAAAAACTGCGGGGCCGCGAACAGCAGGCCGGGGAATTCTCCTTTGAGCTGATCGACATCAACCCGTACAACGACTACGGCAACGAAAACTACACATACAACGAGGTGGTCGGTAGCGGGACGACGGGACGGAGCCGCGGAACCGTGACCGAAAACGGCGTAACGGTCGGCCTTGCCCAGTTCACCATCAACGGCCGCTATGACGGCTTTTCGGATTATACATTCAGTGAATACGGCGGGACGAAGACGCTGTACTACAATGTGCGTGAGATCATCCCGTCCGGCGCGCAGACCGCTTCGGATGGTACCGTGACGCTCGACAACGTGACGTACGACACGCAGACCAAACGTGTCACCCTGACCCTGACGGACAACAGGGACGGCACCGCAAAGATCACGGCGTTCACTGCGGATGGTGAACTGGTCTTCACGAATGTGTATGGCTTTGAGAAAAAGATCACACTGACGGCTCACAAGGAACTGATCGGGAGGGCGCTGCAGCCGGGGGAGTTTTCCTTTGAGGTTCGGCGAAAGGGTGCAGCAGCAGACTCCGATCCGATTGCGACAGGAACGAACGATGCAGATGGCAAGATCACTTTCACTCCGGATATCATCCTGACGGAAGCCGATCTGGACGCCATCTCCCCGCAGACCGGGATCGGTGAGATCACATTCCTCATCAGCGAGGTGCAGGGAACGGATTCGGCGGTGGCGTACATGACGACACCAACGGAGGCGAAGGTGCAGATTGCGCGGACGGCGGACGACGAACTGCTGGTGGCAATGCCCGGGCAGACGATCAAACGCCCGGAAACCCCATGCGCCGCCTGCGGCGGAACCGGGGAACTGAGCGGACCGACCCTGGTGACGATCAACATCGGTGCGATGAGCATGGACGGGGTCCTGAGCATGGCCGGTTATCTCAACAATACGTATATGCATGTCTGCACCGTGTGCGGCGGAACGGGCTGGAACCCGGAGAACCCGGGAGTCCCGTGCAGCGCCTGCAACGGGGCGGGCTTCTGGTTCGATGAGTGCACCCATGAGAACATGTCCGGAGGGGTCTGTCCGGACTGCCTGTACGGCACTTATTACACCAGAAAGGTGATCCACGGACCCGGCGGCCTTGTGCTGATGCAGTTCCCGATCGATGGCTATAGCATGGCAAAGCTTTGCACCATGCTGGAGATAAATATCGATGACTACCCGCCGTGCGCGTCCTGCAGCGCGCTCCTGGTGTACGCCTTTACGGAAGAGCACTGGGCGGCGGCAACGCAGAATCCCTCCTCGGTCGAGAGCCTGGTCGACAAAGCCGGCTTGATCTACTTCGTGGACGGTGGAACGGACAATTCCTGTCCCGACTGCGGCGGAACCGGGACCGCTCTCGGCGAACCGTATGTGTACGGCGAAGCGGCGCCCGTGCAGCTGGTCAACCGCATGAAGGACGGCAGTCTTGCAATCACTGTGAACACGGAAGACACGGCACCTGAGGCGACATTCCCTGTGACGGTCACCCTGACGGATCGGGAAGGAAATCCCTTGGCGAACCATACTCTCGGATCGACAATGAGCACTGACAGCGAAGGAAAACTTACGTTTACGATCGAGGGCGGTAAAACGGCAGTAATCGGCAACCTGCCGCACGGTGCATCCTACACGGTGTCGCAGCTGACGGGGCAGATGCCGGATCGCTTCAGCCAGGAATCGTCGGAAGGTACCACCGGCGCTGTTGTCGGAGGAAGTGAGAGTTCGGTAACGTTTATGAACCACTACACACCGGTGCCGAAGAAGACGCTTGTCATCCAATCCGCTGACAAGACATGGACATATGACGGCGAGACGCACAAGAACGATGTTTATACAGTGACCTACGACGGCACCGAGGTTGAGCCGGACGAGAGCGGCCGGGTATTTGCGCTTGGCAACGGCGATGTGCTTACGATCACATCAACGGCCGCAGGCGTGAAGGATTACGCAGTGTCGTTCCCGCCCAACAATACGTTTTCCTATGTGATCACGAGCGGCGACCAAAAGGACGACGTGACGGATCTCTATGAAAATGTGACCGCGACCTTCGGAACGCTTCGGATCACGCAGAAGGTTGCCGAGCTGGAGTGGACCGATACGGAGTTCCCTTACGACGGTGAATCGCATCTACCGGTTGCAAAGGTAAGCAATCTGCAAAACGGCGACAAGTGCGAGGTGACCGTGGAAGGAGGTAAGACAGAGGTCGGCAAGGATTATGTCGCTACGGCAATCGCGCTGTCGAACGAGAATTACCGGCTGCCGGACGAGTCCACGAAGAAGTTTGAGATCTACGGTTGTACGGTGACATTTGTCGACGGAGAAGGTAAAGTGCTGCAGAGCGGAGTGGTCGCATACGGCACGAAGCCTGTCTACAGCGGAGCTACACCGACGAAGCAGGGGACGAAGGAGTTCACATACACGTTCAGTGGTCAGTGGATCCCGGCGCTCCAACCGGTTTCGGAGAGAACTGTCACGTATACGGCGCAGTTTACGGAGACGGGAATTTCCGAGAAGCCGAAGAAAGTATATTTCCTGTATGAGCAGAGCGGAATCCCGGTAAAACAGGGTTCCGGCGTCAACGCTGTGCTGGTGTTCAAGAGCAATCTGGATGATGAGAATACTCGCGATAATCTGGAAAGCATTACTTTGGACGGAGCTTCGATTCCGGAAAATGGTCGCGCTCTTCGCTCGGGAAGTCTGATCGTGGAATTGTATTCGGACTATCTTGACCGGCTTCCCGCAGGCGAGCACGTAATATCCGTAAAATTCAAGGATGTCGCGGAGAGCGTTGATGTTACGATCACGGTGAACGAGGCGGACAAGGAGCCGGAGAAGGAACCGGAGAAGGAGCCTGAGAAGGAGCCGGAGAATGAGCCGGAGAAGGAACCGGAGAAGGAGCCTGAGAAGGAACCCGAGAAGGAACCCGAGAAGGAACCGGTTGTAGAGCCGGCACCGGACCCCGAGCCGACCGCAACACCGACTCCGAATCCGGAGACGGAACCGTCGGCACACACCGGCGACACGAGTGCACTGTGGCTTTGGAGCTTGCTGACGATCTTAGCAGCCGGCTCGCTCGGAGCTGTGTGCGCGCAGAGACGTGTAAGCAGGAAAACAGACATCGGATAAGGAAGTCCGAAATCGGATAAGACAAAAAGAAACCCTCCCGCAGGAAACTGCAGGAGGGTTTTGTTTGCGTTGTTTTACCGCGGCAGGCGGCTGCGATCGTAGTTTGAGAGATCGAACGATGCGTCGATGATCGCGTTGACGGTCGCATTTTCCGTGCCCGCACACTCGTATATGAGCTCCAGGAAGCTCTCGGGGTCTGCGTTGGTAAATGCGTTCCGGTGCACATACTCGCGGATCACCGCATAGAAGTTCTCCTGTCCGATCGCGTCCTCCAGGGCTTCCATGACGAGCGCGCCCATATAGTAGATGGAGTAGACATAGGTGCTGTCGGAGCGGTAGTCGTGAACGCCGTGGTTGATAGGCAGAAGCCCGTACTCGCGCTGCATATCAACCATTATTTTATTCTTGAAATCAAACAGATCGGCTCCGGGGTCTGTGCCATACGGAGATCTCATATCGCCGCCGATCGAGTTGCAATAGTCCGCGAACACCTTCTCCGTGTAGGAGGCGAGGGACTCATCCTGCCAGGGCTCCCGTCCGGAGTTGCTGCCGACGATCCCCATGAACCACTGATGCCCGATCTCGTGTGCGACGACGATCTGCAGATCGTAATACATGGCGCTTCCGTCGACACCATCGACGGCTCCGTACAGGTATGCGCTGTCCCCGATCTGAACGAGGTTCGGGTACTCCATTCCGCCGGCACTTAAGGGCGTGAGGATGATATCAAGCTCCTCATACGGATAGCGGCCGAACGCCTGACCGAACGCGGCGAGCGCATTTTTCGCAGCGATCTGAGAGTACATTGCGACCTCATCCAGATCGACTGCGTCTGCATATTGGTCTGTATACAGCACGTTGACGCGAACGCCTTCGTGCGTCTCCGTCCTGACCTGGAAATCCGCGGAAGCCGAGAACACAAAGTCGCGGACGAAGGGAGCGTTGTACGTGTACGTGACGGTTCCGTCGCCCTCCGCGCGGTTCTTCTCCGCGCCGGTCGATCCCACGATCACGCCGGTGGGAACCGTGAGTTTTACGTCATAGTTCGCGATCTCGGAGTAGAAGCATTCGCCGTTCAGGAAGTAAGCGACATGGGACCAGCCGTCCTTCGTGTACTCTGCGAGGATCGGATAGAAGTTCGCCACGTTGTAGATGCCCGAGGCCTTGCCGAAGCGGTCGTCAAGAGTCGGGATCTTCGTCGTAAAATCATACTCGAGCGTCATCGACTCCCCGGGTGCGAGCGGCTTGGAGAGCGCCAGCCAGATTACGGAGACGTCGGAGTCGCGCGTCATCGTGAGCGCCGAGTTATCCCGGCCGTCTTTGACATTTTCGATGACCGTCGTTGCACCGTTGACGTTAGACATCAGGTAGCCGATCGCCTGCGGGTCCGTGAAGAGGCTCGGGTAGTCGCGGAGACAGAGCTTGTCCCAGGCGTCGTTCGAGTCGTTGTAGAAGCTGAAGACCACGTGCCCGCCGATCGTGTCGGCCTTCGTGTCCAGCGTGAGGTCCATATCGTAGTGGTAGACCTCTCTCGTCGGAAAATCAATGCTGCAGTTCCGCTCCGGTGCCTTGAATTCTGCCGGCGTCGGCGTTGCCGGTGTTCCGGACGGTGTTGCCGGAATCTCGGTCGGTGTTGCAGGAGTTTCCGAAGGTGTCGGCGTAACATCTCCTGTGACGGTCGGCGTCGCGGTCGGCGTTGCCTTCACGGCCTGTGTTACGCGTTCTTCCGCCTGTCCCTTCCCGCCGTTCTTGCCGCAGGCCGTAAGGGCTGCGAGGAGAACGATCACGAGAAGAAACGTCATCATTTTTCGTTTCATTTTCCCATTCCTTTCCCAATCCCGGCGAGACAAGACAGTGCACATGCCGGGGTGTTGCACAGTTACAGTATAACGTACTATCGGCGGGAATGTGTGAAGTCGGTGTGAATTCTTCGTAAAATGTCGCCCGGCAGGCGACCACTTCGCCCCGCGGTTGCGGTATGATCAGGTCAGAAAGAAACAACAGGCCGCAGCGCGGCGGAAAGAGAGGCACAATATGAAAAAGGGTTTAACGGAGATCATTTACATTCTGGACAGAAGCGGTTCGATGGGCGGACTTGAGGCGGACACGATCGGCGGTTACAATTCGCTGCTGGCGAAGCAGAAGAAGGAGGAGGGCGAGGCGCTCTTCTCGACGGTACTGTTCGACGACAGGATCGATGTGCTGCATGACCGCAAGCCGATCGGTGAGATCGAGCCGATCACGGACAAGGAGTACTTCGTGCGCGGTTGCACGGCGCTCCTGGACGCTGTCGGCGGCGCGATCCACCACATCCGCAACGTGCACAAGTACATCCGCGAGGAGGACGTGCCGGAGAAGACCTTGTTCATCATCACGACCGACGGTATGGAAAATGCGAGCAAGGAGTACGACTACGCAAAGGTTAAGAAGATGGTCGAGCAGCAGAAGGAGGCCGGCTGGGAGTTTTTGTTCCTCGGCGCGAACATCGACGCGGTCGAGGTGGCAGGTCGCTTCGGCGTAGCGGCAAACCGCGCGGTGCGCTACAACTGCGACAGCGCGGGAACGGCGCTCAACTTCGCGGCGATGTCGAAGGCGGTGAGCCGCGCGAGAATGTGCGGTTCCGCGAAGGAGATGAGTGCGGCGTTCGACTGCGAGGACACGCTGGCGGAGATCCGCGAGGACTACAAGAAGCGCGGATAACAACGGATTACTGCGACGGTTTATGACCAATCCCCCAGGGCACCCGGGAGAAGGAACGGCTCCTTCTTCCGGGGCCTTTTTGGTCTTGGAAACAATCCCGAAATATGGTATCATATGAAAAATCCATCTGAACCATCGTATACTGCATTGTTATTCGCCTCACGCGCGATGTACAATGAGGTGATTACACGAAACGGAGGTTTCTGACATGAAAGTATTACTGTTAAACGGCAGCCCGCGCACGGACGGGAACACGGCGCTTGCGCTGCGGGAAATGGTGAAGATATTCGAGGGTGAGGGCATCGAGTCGGAGATCGTCGAGGTCGGCAAGCGCGATATCCGCGGCTGTGTGGCCTGCGGCGCCTGCGGAAGACTCGGCCGCTGCGCTTTCGACGATGCGGTCAACGAGATCGCCCCGAAGTTTGAGGAGGCGGACGGCCTAGTTGTGGCATCGCCGGTGTATTATGCGTCGGCCAACGCCACGCTCATCGCCTGCCTCGACCGGCTCTTCTACAGCACGCACTTCGACAAGACCATGAAGGTCGGTGCGTGCGTGGTTGTGGCGCGCCGCGGCGGGTGCTCGGCAACATTTGACGAGCTGAACAAGTATTTTACGATCAGCGGGATGCCGGTGGCGTCCAGCCAGTACTGGAACAGCGCGCACGGCCTCGGCAAGGGCGAAGCCGCGCTCGACGAGGAGGGCATGCAGACGATGCGCACGCTCGCGCGCAACATGGCCTTCCTGATGAAGAGTATCGCCCTCGGCAAGGAACAGTTCGGCCTTCCGGAGCGCGAGCCTTTCAAGGCCACACATTTCATCCGGTGAGGGGGTAGCAGATATGAACGAAGATTCGATCAAGATCGCACGGGATTACATGGACTCGTTGGTTGTGGAGAGCCGCATCGTCGGCGCCGCACGCCCGTCGTCGAAGGTGACGCTGTGCGGCATCGAGTTTGACACGCCGATCATGACGGCGGCGCTCAGCCACATCGACCTTGTGGGGATGGCGCAGGGCGCGGCACGCCTGAATGCGCCGGTGAGCATCGGCATGGGCGACAACGATGAGCTTATGCGCGTGCTCGGCACGGGTGCGCACGTCATGAAGATCATCAAGCCGTACAAGGACAAGGACGAGATCCTCAAGCGCATCGAGTGTGCGCGCGACAACGGCGCGATGGCGGTGGGCATGGACGTGGAGCACGCGGTCAACGCGGATGATGACGAGGATTCGATCGTCGTCGGCAAGGCCATGAAGCTGCCGACGCTGGAGGAGCTTCGGGAGTACGTTGAGCTTGCGAAGATCCCGTTTTTCATCAAGGGCGCGATGAGCCCGCACGATGTGCGCCGTGCTGCGGAGATCGGCTGCGAGGGCGTGATCCTCAGCCATCACAACGGCCTCATGCGCTGCTCGGTCCCGCCGGTCATGATGCTCGGCGAGATCCGCGAGGACATCGGCGATGACTTCACGGTCATCGTGGACGGCGGCATGGAGAGCGGCTACGACGCCTTCAAGGCGCTGGCACTCGGCGCGAGCCTCGTCACGGTCGGCAAGCGCCTCATTGAGCCGCTTAAGAACGAGGGTGCCGACGGCGTCTACAACGTTCTTCGGAACATGACGGGCGAGCTCCGGGCGATGATGCTTCGCACGGACTCCGCCGACCTTGGGAGCATCGATCCCGGTGTGATCCACCGGCTGAAGTGATCCGGTGGTGACAAGGGGACGGTTCTTTTGTCACCGGGGTTTGGAAGAGTATTGGGGGAGGTAGCGGTATGACGATCGCGATCGCAGTGGTTCAGGCATTGCTGTGGATCTGGTTTCTGGGGTGTACGATCACGTGGAGAACGAAGAAGTTCATCCTTGTCGAGGGCATGGGCGTGAAGAGCGCGGAGTTCTTCACGCTGTGTCTGTACAGCGCAGGACTTGTGTTGTTTTATGTCGTGCCGGGGTTCGGACGGTGGTTTCTGTTCGGCATCCTGGTGCTGTGGTTTGTCGTTGAGTTCTTCTGTCACTGGTATTTTACGATCTTTGGTGCGAGCGAGCGGAAGCTGCAGGGGTATAACGACTGCTTCCGCGGGACGCTGCGCATTTTCCCGATGAGCGAGACGCGGCTGGTGCCGGATCTGTACCACATCGTGCAGCATCTGCTCATTTTGTGCAACATCGTTCTCTGCCTTTTGAAACCGTGACAAAAGAACCGTCCCCCTGTCACATTTTGTGGTATAATGGGGGAAAGAAGATGACTGGGAGGTGTCCTATGGCAAAACAGAGTTGGAAAGCGGGCAATATGCTGTATCCGGTACCGGTGGTCATGGTATCGTGCAAGCGCCTCGGCGAGAGAGCGAACATTGTGACGCTGGCGTGGGCAGGGACGATCTGCTCGGATCCGGCGATGCTCTCGATCTCGGTGCGCCCAGAGCGGTATTCGCACGCGATCATCGAGGAGACCGGCGAGTTTGTCGTCAATCTCGTGACGGAGTCGCTCACGGAGTCGTGTGACTGGTGCGGCGTGCGGTCCGGCAAGGATTACGACAAGTTCAAGGAGAGAGGACTGACCGAATACGTGACGGAGTACGGCGATGTGCCGGCGATCGCGGAGAGTCCGGTCAATCTGTACTGCAAGGTGCGCAAGGTCGAGCGGCTCGGCTCGCACGACATGTACATCGCGGAGATCACGGGCGTTACCGTTGACGACAGCCTGCTGGACGAGAGCGGTCGCTTCCACCTCGATGAGGCAGGGCTCGTTGCGTATTCACACGGCGTCTACTATTCGCTCGGCGACAAGCTCGGAACATTCGGCTACTCTGTGAAGAAGCCGGCCAAGTAAGCAAACAGACAACAACCGGGAGGTGCTTATGAAAACATTGATCGTTATCGATATGCAAAATGACTTCATCGACGGTAGCCTCGGCACGAAGGAGGCGCAGGCGATCGTGCCTGCCGTAGCGGCGAAGATCAGGGAGTACAAGGCAGCGGGTGCGCAGATCATCTTCACGAGGGACACGCACCACGAGAACTACCTCGACACCGCGGAGGGCAAGAAGCTTCCCGTCGTGCACTGCATCGAGGGCACACAGGGCTGGGAGATCAGCAGCGCGCTCGACACGGAAGGCTGCGAGATCATCGACAAGCCGTCGTTCGGCTACACCGGCTGGACGAACTATGACTTCACCGAGATCGAGCTCATCGGACTTTGCACGGACATCTGCGTGGTGTCCAACGCGCTGATCCTCAAGGCATTGTTCCCGGAGGTTCCGGTGCGCGTCGATTCCGCGTGCTGTGCAGGCGTAACGCCGGCGAGCCACGATGCGGCGCTCACGACGATGGGCATGTGTCAGGTCGAGGTCATTTGACGATTCGTATACGAGGGACCGTTGGTGTGCGGTCCCTTTTTTGCGCTCTGCGTGTGAAAAAAATGTTCCATTCTTCTACGGTTGGTCACTGTTCATAATCGATCGGGAGTGGTATAATAAACCAAATGGTGCGGACCGCAGTGTGGGCTGCGGAACGTCCCGGTAAGAATTGAGGAACAAGGGAGGAAAATTATGCTTCAAGATGTGATCGCATCCAAGACCGCTCTGTTCGCGGACGGCGTGCAGACGGTGCTGCGCGGACATGAGAACCGCAGCAGAAGAGTTGTGCTTATGAAGGGCAATCTTGTGCAGAACTCGCGCAGTGAGACGCGCGGTGTGAATGCCAGGGTAAACCACAAGGGAACGTTCGGATTTGCCTCGATCGCGGAGTACACGCCGGAGGCGGCGGAGAAGGTGATCAAGGCAGCGACGGAAAATGCGCTGTTCTTAGGCAAGCATACGGACAGAACCGTTGCGCTGCCCCCGTCGTATGACACGAGGACGATCCCGTTGAACGCGGACATCGTTGACGCGGAGCAGAAGCTGTTCATCGAGCTGTGCCAGACCATCGACAACTACATTGTGACGAAGTATCCGGATCTGACGAGCCGGACCGTAATCTACACCGAGGATTCGATGGACAAGATCATTTACACGTCCGACGCGTGCAACGGGCACGTTGTGTCGCCGCGCTGCTATGTCTACGTATTTTTGAATGCGGAGACGAAGGACGGCATGCCGGTGGAGGTGTTCAAGACGTTCGGCGGCTTCGGAAGCTTCTATGATCATTTTACGAATCCGGAGAAGTTGTATCCGGATATCGACACGCTGTACAAGCAGCTGGCGGACAAGAGGGAAGGCGTGTACGCGGAGGCCGGTTACAAGACGGTTGTGCTGGGCGGCATGATGGGCGGTATGCTGGCGCATGAGGCGGTCGGTCATACTGTGGAGGCCGATCTGGTGCGCGGCGGCAGCGTGGCAGGACCGAACCTCGGGAAGCGTGTGGCTTCGGACCTCGTGACGATGGTTGATTTTGCGCACACGTACAACGGCGCGCGCGCAGATCTTCCGGTGTACCTCGACGATGAGGGCATTCCGGCGGAGGACGCCGTGCTGATCAAGGACGGTATTTTGGTGGGATACATGAACGACCGCGAGAGCGCGGCGGAGTTCGGTGTGCAGCCGTTGGGCAACGCGAGAGCCTGGAGCTTCTCCGATGAGCCCCTGATCCGCATGCGAAACACCTGCATTTTGCCGGGCAAGAACACGGTGGAGGAGCTGATCGCCTCGGTGGACGACGGCTACTACCTCATCGACTCCGGCAACGGTCAGGCGGACCTCACCGGCGAGTTCATGTTCGGCGTGACCTGCGGCTATGAGATCAAGAACGGCAAGCTCGGCTGTGCCCTGCTGGACACGACCGTGACCGGCGTGGCGTTTGACATGCTGAAGACCGTGGATATGGTATCCGACACGGTAGAGTGGGCCGGCAGCGGTTTCTGCGGCAAGAAGCAGCCCATGGCAGTCAGCATGGGCGGCCCGCACATGCGCTGCAAGATCATGATCGGCGGACGCTAGGAAAGGGGGATAACGATATGAGTGAGATCAGAAATACCGCAGATATAATGGATGCGATCCTGGCCGGGCAGAGCGTGGCCAAATACACATACACCCTCGTGGAGTCGGAGAAGCAGGAGCTGAACGTCGAGAACGGCAACCTCAAGCTGATGCGCACGGTGTTCAACAATTCCTGCTCGCTGAGCGTGTTTGACGGCTCGAAGAAGGGCGCTGTGAACGGCAACGACATCACCCCCGAGGGACTCAAGAAGCTGGTGGCAAACGGCAAGGTGGCCGCGGAATCGGCCGACGAGGATCCGTGCAACGATTTTGCGCCGGACCAGGGGAAGGACGTGTTCCGCTACGGTGTGTACGAGCCCGATCTCGACGGCTTCATCGAGCGCGTCAAGGAGTTCCTTGCGGCGGTTGCAAAGGAGTATCCGAAGGTCAACCTTCTCAACGTGGTGGCTTCCTTCGACCGCTGGAACTGGCTCTCGCGCAACACAAACGGCACGGAATTCGAAGGCTTCGGCGGCAAATACGGCTTCAACATCGAGATCAGTGCCTCCGAAGGCGACACGACGACAGGTCTCGATTACACGGGCATCTCGATGAAGGATCTGAACACGCCGTTCATCGACCTTCCCGGCATTCGGATGCATTTGGAAAATGTGCAGAACAGCATTCATCCCGAGACGTTGGAGGGCAAGTTCACCGGTCCGGTGGTCTTCCTTCCGGAGTGCGCGGCGGAGTTCATATTCACGACGCTGTACAATTACACGGATAGCGATGTCATCATCGACGGCACGAGCCAGTGGCTCGACAAGGTCGGCGAGAAGGTCGCTCACGAGTCGCTTACGGTTTCGATCAAGTCCTCCGACGAGCGCATCGTGTGCGGTGAGCGCGCGACACAGGACGGCTTCCGCACCGAGGATGCGACCATCATCGACCACGGCGTGCTGAAGGCGCACATGCTCAATCTTTATGCAGCCAACAAGACCGGCCGTCCGGTGCTCAAGAACACCAGCGGTGACCTTGTGGTCGAGCCTGGCGACAAGACGGTCGAGGAACTCATCGGTTCCATCGACAAGGGACTTCTTCTCGGCGGTTTCTCCGGCGGACAGCCGGGCGCCAACGGAGAGTTCTCCGGCGTTGCTAAGAACAGCTTCCTGATCGAGAACGGCAAGATCAAGTGCGCGGTCACCGAGACCATGGTCAACGGCAATCTCGGCGAGATCGTGCGCAACATCCGCGGCATCTCGAAGGAGCAGTACTGCGACGGTGGATTTGTCGTACCGTACATCGCCGTGGACGGCATTGTCATTTCCGGCAAATAAGCGAAATAGGCACGGGGTATTTGTCATGAGCCCGGGACAGGTCCGAGAGGATCTGCCCCGGGCTTTCGCGTTAAGAAAGCATTTTAATTCTTTAATGAAACTCTAATCTTGAATAAAGTACCGTTTAAGATTGCGGCAGTATACTTCGGACTGTCAGATGAACGAAGAACGAAAACAAAAGAATACTAAGGAGGTCGAAAATTGTGTCAGTAATCTTAAGGTACATTCGAAGAAACATGATGGAGAGGAAAGGGCGTCTGGTGCTCATGATCATCTCCATCGCGCTCAGCACGGGACTGCTGGTCGCGTGCCTGGGCATGATCAACACGATCAAGGACAGTATTACGGAACCTGCGCGTAAGATGAGTGAGGGTAAGAACATATCGCTGCACAGCAGCCTGAACGACCCTTATTTTACGAAAGAGGATTTCAAGAGTGGCGGGCTCACGGAGCTCACGGGGGAGTTGCAGACGGTCGGCGTCAAGGTGGAAAATGACAAGCTCAGCTACGTGATCCTGCGCGGTCGCGAGAGCTTCACCGGGGCGCTGACCGGGGGAGAATGGAAGAACAGCGCCGAACCGGACTGCGTCATCTCCGAGCGCATCGCGAAGGAGTGGAACGTAAAGGCCGGCGACAAGTTCGAGATCATGTATAACGGCGAGCCGCTCACGCTGAACATCAAGGCGGTCGCGGTGAACGACGGAATGTTCTACAGCGACACGAAAGAGCAGTTCTACATGGTGATCTCGTACACGTACTTAAACGAGCAGCTCGGCGCTGACGGCAAGTACAACGCGATGTACGCCAAGATCGCGGGAACGAAGGACAAGCTTACGTCCGAGGAGATCGAGGACGCAGTCAAGAAGTTTAACGAAGCGAACGATTCGGTTAAGGCGACCGCGATCGACACGGTGACGGTGGTCGGCAACTTCGACTCCCTGATCCTCGGGATCGGCTGCATGTTCGGCATCGTCGTGGTAGTGAGCGGATTGATCATCAGCGGCGTGTTCCGAATGATCATCAGCGAGAGACTTCCGGTGCTTGGGACCTTCATGAGCCAGGGTGCTTCGAAGGGCAAGGTGAGCCGCATCCTCATTCTGGAGAGCGCGCTCTACGGACTGCTCGGCGGCATTGTCGGCGCGGCGCTCGGCGAGGGTATCCTGTATCTGGTGGGACGACTCGTATCGCCGCTTGCGGACTACGGCATCTACGTACCGTTCAAGATCGAATGGATCAATGTGGTCGCAGGTATTGCTTTCGCGATCGTGATGTCCGCGATCTCGTCCTGGCTGGCGGTCCGCAGGATCCGCAAGCTCCAGACGAAGGACGTCATCCTCAACCGCGTGGAGCACACCGGCAAGCGCAAGCGCTTCAAGTTCTGCCTCGGTGCCGTGATGCTCACGGTAGCAGCGATCGGCAACGCGAAGATCATGGGTACGGTATCCGCGCTGAGCCTTCTGTACCTCGTGATCTCGATGGTCGGCATCATTTTGGTAACGCCGACGCTGGTGCGGGGGATCACCTCACTGTTAGCTAAGATTTTCCGCAAGAACACAACGATGTTCTTAGCGCTCAACAATATCCGCACTTCGCGGCTTTTGATCAACAACATCGTGCTCCTGGTGATGGCGGTCAGCTCGGTTCTCACGGTCGCGATGTTCGGCAGCTCGATGGTGGATGCCTGCCGGGATGCCTACACGGAATTTGACTTCGACTACGGCATCAGTGTGAGTTACCAGGGCGG